>NZ_JBFALC010000077.1:0-40895 GCF_040656035.1 Streptomyces sp. NPDC050211 | reverse complement strand
CTCACGCCAGCCCGACGTGACCGACAGCGTCCCGCGAACCGGTCACGTCGGGCGGTGTCTCACCCCGGCAGAGCCGGCCCGAACCAGGTGGCGAGGGCGGTGCGCAGCGCGCCGGTGTCGGGCGCGGCGTCGGCGGCGGCCGCCCAGGCGACATGGCCGTCGGGGCGGACCAGGAGCGCGCCGGGAGCGGGGATGTCGCCGACGGCCGGGACACTCCAGTGGTCGTCCTCGCTGCGCGCCTCGACGAGGTCGACGCGATCGGCCCAGCCGGCGGCGAGCGCCGCCACCTCGGCGCTGCCGCGCAGGTCGAGCAGGACGGGGCGGGCGGCGTGCAGCAGCTCGTGGACGCGGGTGGCGCCGTCGGCCGTCTTCAGGCCGGCGTCGGGGACCCGGCGGCCCGCCAGCAGATGGTCGCCGTCGGCCGGGTAGCGGATGTCCAGCGCGGTCAGCATCAGACGCAGCGACCGGTTGACGTCGTCGAGCACCATGAGCGAGCCGAACACCTCGCGCAGCGCGTCCGTCTGGGCGCCGGGGCGGGCCAGGGCCGACTGCGCCCGGGTGTTGTGCAGCACGCGCTCCCCGACGGGGTGGCGCTCGGCGTGGTAGCTGTCCAGCAGGCTCTCCGGCGCCCGGCCGCGCACCACCGAGGCGAGCTTCCAGCCGAGGTTGACCGCGTCCTGCACGCCCATGTTCAGGCCCTGCCCGCCGGCCGGGAAATGGATGTGCGCCGCGTCGCCCGCGAGCAGCACCCGGCCCTGCCGGTAGTGCTCGGCCTGCCGTGCGGCGTCGTTGAACCGGGACACCCAGCGCGGGCTGTGCATGCCGAAGTCGGTGCCCGCGACCCTGATCAGAGACTCCCTCAGCTGCTCGAACGTCGCCGGTCCGTCCCGGTCCGCGACCCGGTCGTACTCGGAGGTGATCACCCGGTACCAGCCCGGCTCGAAGGCGATCGCCGAGTAGTCGCCGGCCGGACAGCGCCGCACCCAGACGTAGTCCTCGGGCAGATCGGGCAGTTCGACGTCGCCGATCAGCGCGGTCATCGTCGCCTCGGTGCCGGGGAAGCCGATGCCGGCCAGCTTGCGCACCGTGCTGCGCCCGCCGTCGCAGCCCACGAGGTAGCGGGCGCGCAGCGGCGCGGGGGTCGCCTGTCCGGTGTTCAGCTCGACCGTCACGCCGGCCGCGTCCTGGCGCACCTCGGTCACCTCGCACGACCTGCGCACCCGCACGCCGAGCTCGGCCGCCCACTCCTCCAGCAGCCGCTCGATGTCGGACTGCAGGATCATCAGCGGGTAGGGGTGCCGGGACTCGGACTCGTCGAAGTCCAGATACAGGCCGGAGAAGTGGCCCACCGGCTGCAGCGCGCCGGCCGCCAGGAAGCGGTCCAGGATGCCGCGCTGGTCCAGCACCTCCAGGGTGCGGGAGTGCATCCCGCCGGCCCGTGACTCGCCCGTGCGCGCCGCGAGCCGCTCGACGACCATCACGTCGACGCCCGCCAGCCGCAGCTCGCAGGCGAGCATCAGGCCCGTCGGCCCGGCGCCCGCAATCACCACGTCCGCGTCCATGCCGGTGTGTCCCACGTCGTTTGCCCCCTCTATTCCACTGCTATTCCACTGCTTTTCCACTGCGCCTTCAGCGCCGTCATATGTTGTCCACTTGCCCTGTCCCGCCGGCGGGACGGTTTCTTCGGGAGCGGATGTTTCGGGGGTGCCAGCATGCGGGCGCGCCGGTCCACCCTCAACCTCACCGGCCGGCGCATGCGGCAGGCCGCCAACACGGTGTGAGCGGACGGGAATTCACGCGACACTCAATTCGGCCATTCACGGAATGTGTCTCGCCGGCGGGACAGCGCAAAGGGCCCCGGAGGAAGGAAAGACTGGCATGGAACAACAAGCCGCGCCTTCGAGTGCGCCGGTGTCGCTGAAGCAGGAAATCGCTCAGCTGTGGGCGGAACACCTGGGCGGCCGCGAGGTCGGCGTGGAGGACGACTTCTTCACGCTCGGCGGGAATTCACTGACCGGCATCAAGATCATCGACCGGGTGGCGCAGGACTACGGCGTCCAGCTGTCCGTGCGCGACTTCTACCTGGCGCAGACCCCGGCCCGGGTCGCCGAGCTGATCGAACAGGGGAGGGCGGGGACGTGAGGTTGACGCCGGGGGCCGGGCGCGACATCGACCTCGCCAGCGTCGACCTGTTCGACCTGGACCTGTACACCTCGGGCGATCCGCACCCGATCTGGGACGTGATGCGCGAGAGGGCACCGCTGCACCACCAAGTCCTCCCGGACGGCCGGGAGTTCTGGTCGGTGACCCGCTACGAGGACGTCTGCCGGGTGCTCGGCGACCACCGCGAGTTCACCTCGGAGCGCGGCACGGTGCCCACCCACCTGGGGACCGACGACGTCGCGGCCGGCGTGCTGCTGACGTCCACCGACCCGCCCCGGCACACCGAGGTCCGCCGGCCGCTGGGCTCCAAGCTCACCGCGCGGGCGGTGAAGTCCTGGCAGGACACGATCCGCCGGACGATCCAGCGCTTCCTGCAGCCCGCGCTCGACGGCGAGCCCTTCGACCTGGCCGAGAAGGCGCTGCTCCTGCCGGCGATGGTCACGGGCCCGCTCCTGGGCATCCCGGAGAAGGACTGGGAAGAACTCGTCCAGCTGACCGCGATGGTGACGGCCCCCTCGGACCCGCACTTCCGCACGGGCAGCGAAGCGGCGACCCTCGCCATCTCCCACCACGAGCTCGTCACCTACGTCAAGGACTGGGTCACGACGCGGCGGGCGAGCGGCGAGGAGGACGACAGCCTCCTGCACCACCTCATGAGCGTCCGCCCGGGCGGCGCACCGCTGACCGACGAGGAGATCGCCCTCGACGGCTACAGCATCCTCCTGGGCGCCAACGTGACGACGCCGCACACCGTCTCGGGCACCGTGCACGCGCTCATCGAGCGGCCCGAGCAGTTCGAGAAGGCGCAGGCAGACCCGACGCTGATCCCGAACCTGGTCGAGGAAGGCCTGCGCTGGACCTCGGCCGCCTGCAACTTCATGCGGTACGCCGTGGACGACGTGACGATCGGCGGGGGCACCATCCCGGCCCGCGGGGCGGTCGTCGCGTGGATCGGGTCGGCCAACCGGGACGCCGCCCAGTTCCCCGACCCGCACACCTTCGACATCACCCGCCCCAACGCCAAGCGCCAGATCGCGTTCGGGTTCGGGCCGCACTTCTGCATCGGGGCGCCGCTGGCCCGGATGACCCTGCGGATCTTCTTCGAGGAACTGCTCCAGCGGTTCGCCTCGATCGACCTGGCCGGCGAACCGCAGCACCTGCGGTCGTACTTCATCGCCGGGATGACCCACCTCCCCATCGTCGCGCAGAAACGGCCCACGCCATGACCTCCGGCTCCACCACCGCCGCGTCGCCGTGGTTCGTCCGGCCGCCGTCCACCGGCCACGCCGCCCGGCTCTTCTGCTTCCCTTTCTCCGGCTCCGGGGCCTCCGCCTTCAGCGCCTGGCCGGCAGCGCTCGACGACATCGAGGTCTGCCCGGTGCAGTTCCCCGGCCGCGAGAACCGGCTGGCCCATCCGCACTACGGCACCTACGAGAACCTCGCCGACGGCCTGGCGAACGCGCTGGCGCCGCTGCTCGAGGGGCCGTTCGCGTTCTTCGGGCACTGCGCGGGCGCGCTGCCCGCGTACGAGACCGTGCTGCGGCTCGCCGCACGCGGCTTGCCCACCCCGGACTGCCTGTTCGTGTCCGGCCAGCCGGCCCCGCACGACGCCACGCGCGACCGGATGCTCACGATGACCGAGCCCGAACTGCGCGCCGAGGTCGAGTCGTTCATCCGCGGCCGGGGCATCGAGCCGCGCCCGGACATGGTCGAGCTCGGCCTCATGGTGCTGCTGCGTGATCACGCCGCCGCGGGGGCCTACCGGCGCCAGGAGCCGGCCGCGGTGGACTGCCCCGTCGTCGTACTGCACTGGCGGGACGACCCGGACGTGGGCCTCGGCGACCTTCAGGGCTGGCGCCGGTACGCGGACTCGGTCGAGTTCCGGGTGCTCGAGGGCGGCCACTACGACTTCATGGACGCGCCGGACGAGCTGCGGAAGGTGCTGACCCGTTGGCTGTGAGCGCGACGCAGCCGCCCGCAAGAGCCGTACCCCGAGGGACACCGGAAGGACAGCGTATGAGTGGCGCAGCCGGCGATGTCGCCGTCATCGGGATGTCGTGCCGCTTCCCCGGCGTGCACAACCTGGGCGAGTTCTGGCGCCTGCTGGTCGAGGGGGAGTCGACCGTCGCCGCGTTCCCCGAACAGCGGGCCGCCGACGCGCACTGGCGGCACGCCTCCCACCCGGACGCCGCCACCTTGAACGCGGGGTCGTTCTTCGACTCCGTCGACGCCTTCGACGCGGAGTTCTTCCACGTGCCCGCGGCGGAGGCGGCCGCCATGGACCCCGTGCAGCGGCTGGGCCTGGAACTCGCCTGGGAGGCCGTCGAGGACGCCCGCATCCCGGCGGGCGCGCTCGCCAGCCGCGCGGTCGATGTCGTGGTCGGCGCCGCGCCCTCCGGGTACGACCTGCTGCGCAAGCAGTCCGGCAGCGACCGGGACGACCACTACGCCGCGCTCGGCTCCAGCGGTGCGCTGATCGCGAACCGGATCTCCAGCCTGTTCGACGTCCGCGGCATGAGTTTCTGCGCGGACTCGGGCCAGTCCTCCTCCCTGGTGTCGCTGGCGCTGACCTGCGAGCGGATCCGCAGCGGCGCCATCGACACGGCGATCGCGGGCGGCGTGCACCTGATCGTCGATCCGGAGGCGGGCGGCGCGCTGGCGAATCTGGGCGCCCTGTCGCCCGACGGCCGCTGCTTCACCTTCGACGAACGGGCCAGCGGCTTCGCCCGCGGCGAGGGCGGGGCGTTCGTCGTGCTGAAGCGGCTCGACCTCGCCGTCGCCGACGGCGATCACATCTACGCGGTGGTGCGCGGCTGGGGCGTCGGCAGCGGCGGAGCGTCCACCCGGATGCCCGATCCCAGCCCCGCCGGGCAGGCGGCGGCCGTGCTGTCCGCCCTCGAGAGTGCGGCCATCGCCTTCGAGACGGTCGACTACGTCGAGGCCCACGGCACCGGCACCCGGCTCGGTGACCCGGCGGAGATCGCCGGTCTGCGCGAGGTGTTCCGGGAAACCGGCCGCAGCCGCCGGCTGGCGATCGGCTCGGTGAAGACGAACGTCGGGCACCTGGAGCCGGCCGCGGGCATCGCCGGCTTCGTGAAGGCGGCGCTCTGCGTTCACCGCGCCCAGCTGGTGCCGAGCCTGAACTTCCGCTCTGCGAACCCCGCCATCACGGACTTCCACCACGACTTCGACGTTCCCCGGACCGTGCGGCCCTGGCCGGGCGGGCCCGGCCGGCCGCGCCGGGCGGGGGTGTCGGCGTTCGGCATGGGCGGCACCAACGCGCACGTGATCCTGGAACAGGCCCCCCAGGAGCGGACCGAACTCCCGGCAACCGACGAGCACTTGACCTCCGCCGGCGCTTCCCGGGTCCTGCCGTGGGTGCTGTCGGCGCGTTCGGAGCCGGCCCTGCGGGAGCAGGCGGCCCGCCTCAGGGATCTCGTGGCCGCGGACGCGTCGCTGTCGGCGGCCGACGTGGGCCACTCGCTGGTGTCCACCCGGTCGCTGTTCGCGCACCGGGCGGTGGTGCTCGGCGCCGGCCGCGAGGAGGCGCTGGCCGGTCTCGACCTGGTGGCGGCGGGCGGCGACGCGGCGCGCGCCGTGCGCGGGCAGGCCACGGGGCCGGTGGGCCCGGTCGTCTTCGTCTTCCCCGGCCAGGGCTCGCAGTGGCTGGGCATGGGCCGGCAGCTGTACGCGGAGTCGGACGCCTTCGCCCGCCGGATCGACGACTGTGCGCGCGCCCTTGCGCCGTGGGTGGACTGGTCGCTGGTGGACGTGGTGACCGGCGCCCGGTCGGCGCCGTCGCTGGACCGGGTGGACGTGGTGCAGCCGGCGCTGTTCGCGATGATGGTCTCCCTCGCCGAGCTGTGGCGCTCGCTGGGCGTGGTCCCGGACGCGGTGGTGGGGCACTCGCAGGGCGAGATCGCCGCGGCCTGCGTGTCGGGCGCCCTCTCGCTGGGGGACGCGGCCAAGATCGTGGCCCTGCGCAGCAAGGCGCTGACCGACCTGGCCGGCCTGGGCGGGATGACTGCGGTGGCCGCGCCTTTGGCCTGGGTTCAGGACCGGCTGCGGCAGTGGCCCGGGCGGCTGTCCGCGGCCGCCGTCAACGGGCCGGCCTCCGTGGTGATCTCCGGGGACGACGAGGCGCTGGAGCAGTTCGCCGCGACGGCGGCCGGTGACGGCATCCGGGTACGGCGGGTCAACGTGGACTACGCCTCCCACTCCCACCACGTCGAACGCATCCGTGACCGGCTGCTCGCGGACACCGCGGGCGTCGCGCCGAGGAAGTCGGCGGTGGAGTTCCACTCCACGGTCACCGGCCAACTGCTCGACACCCGCGTCCTCGACGGCACGTACTGGTACGACAACCTGCGCTCGATGGTGCGGTTCGGCGAGGTCGTCGACGGCCTGATGCGCGAGCGCGGCGGTGTGTTCGTGGAGGTCAGCCCGCATCCCGTGCTCCAGGTGGCGATGGCGGAGGCCGCCGACCAGCTGGCCCGCCCGCCGCTGGTGGTGAGCACCCTGCACAAGGACGACGGGAGCGCGGGCAAGGTCCTGGCGTCGCTGGCCGAACTGCACGTGCGCGGGGTGCCGGTGGACTGGACGGCGGTGTTCACCGCACACCGGCCGCGCCGGATCGGCCTGCCGACCTACGCCTTCCAGCGGCAGCGGTACTGGCTGACGGCGCCCGACGGTGCCGGCGCCACGCACAGCCCTGCCGCGCAGGCGGCGAGTGCCGGGGCGGCGGACCTGGGCTCGGAATCAGCGGTCCTCACCCTTGTGTGCGCCAAGACGGCGGCGCTGCTGAGCGCGAAGGACGCGGGCCTGACGGGCGCCGCTCTCGCGGCACGGTCGGGCGAGACGTTCAAGGCCCTGGGCTTCGACTCCTCGATGGCGGTGGGGCTGCGCAACCGGCTCACCGCGGCGGCCGGGGTGCGGCTGCCGGCCACCGTCGCGTTCACCTACCCCACCCCGCAGGCGCTCGCCCGCCACCTCTTCTCCCTCCTCGAACCCGAGGCCCCGGAACCGGAGGAGGACACAAGCCCGGAAAGCCGCAGTGATGACGATCTGTACGCATTGATCGACCGCGGATACGTGTAGCCACACCTTTCTTCTGAACAACCGTTGGGGGAGGCCCTGGTGGAGGATGTCGACAAGCTCCGGTCCTACTTGCGACGCGCCGTCGGCGATGCGCAGGAACTGCGTGAGCGGGTGCGCGAGCTGGAGGAGTCCGCCCGCGAGCCCATCGCGGTCGTGGGTGTGGGGTGTCGCTTCCCGGGCGGGGTGACGTCCCCCGACGGGCTGTGGTCGCTCGTGTCCGGCGGGGTGGACGCGATGGGCGACTTCCCGCAGGACCGCGGCTGGGACGTGGAGGCGCTGTACGACCCGGATCCCGAGGCGCGCGGGAAGACGTACACCCGCTCGGGCGGCTTCCTGCCCGATCTCGCGGACTTCGACGCGCCGTTCTTCGGCATCAGCCCGCGCGAGGCCCTCGCGATGGATCCGCAGCAGCGGCTGATGCTGGAGACGTCGTGGGAGGCGCTGGAACGGGCCGGGATCGACCCGGCCGGCCTGCGGGGCTCGGCGACCGGCGTGTTCACCGGCCTCTACGCGGTCGACTACGGCCCGCGGATGGGCGGCGGGGCCGCCGGCGACGTGGAGGGCTTCGCGATCCAGGGGACGTACACCAGCGTGGCCTCGGGCCGGGTGGCGTACGTGCTGGGGCTCGAGGGCCCGGCGGTGTCGACCGACACCGCGTGCTCGTCGTCGCTGGTCGCCGTCCACCAGGCCGTGCGGTCCCTGCGCTCCGGGGAGTGCGCGCTGGCGCTGGCCGGCGGGGTGTCGACGCTGCCGACGCCGGGGATGTTCGTGGAACTCGCCCGGCAGCGGGGCCTGTCCGCCGACGGCCGGTGCAAGGCGTTCGCGGAGGCCGCGGACGGCACCGGCTTCTCCGAGGGCGCCGGCGTGCTGGTCCTTCAGCGGCTGTCGGACGCGCTGCGCAACGGGCATCGCGTCTGGGCGGTGATCCGCGGCTCGGCCATCAACCAGGACGGCGCGTCCAACGGGCTGACCGCGCCGAACGAACTGGCGCAGCAGCGGGTGATCCGGGCAGCCCTGGCCGATGCCGGGCTGTCGGCCGGCGAGGTGGACGCGGTGGAGGCGCACGGCACCGGCACGAGGCTGGGCGACCCCATGGAGGCGCAGGCGCTGCTGGCCACCTACGGCCAGGACCGCGACCCGCGCAGCCCGCTGTGGCTGGGGTCGCTGAAGTCGAACATCGGCCACACCCAGGCCGCGGCGGGCGTCGGCGGCATCATCAAGATGATCATGGCGATGCGGCACGGGATGCTGCCCAAGACGCTGCACGTGGACCGCCCGACGACGCACGTGGACTGGTCGGACGGGGCGGTTCAGCTGCTGACCGAGGCCAGAAAGTGGACCGCCCCGGCCGGCCGGCCCCGCCGCGCGGGCGTGTCGTCGTTCGGGATCAGCGGCACCAACGCGCACCTGATCCTGGAGCAGGCACCCCAGGTGCGGGCGGAACCGCCCGCCGCAGAAGAGGACTTGGGCACCGCCCCGGGGGCGGTGCCGTGGGTGCTGTCGGCGCGGTCGGCTCCGGCGCTGCGGGAGCAGGCACTGCGGCTGCGGGACAGCGTGGCCGCGACCCCCGGCACCGACCTGCCGGCCGTGGGGCATGCGCTGGTGACGACGCGCTCGCTGTTCGAGCACCGCCAGGTGGTGATCGGCGCCGACCGGGACGAACTGCTCGCCGCGCTGGCCGCCGTGGCCGCGGGTGACGAGCCCGGCCCGGCCGCCGCGGTGTCCGGAGTCGCCAAGCCGGTGGGCAAGACGGTGTTCGTCTTCCCGGGCCAGGGGGCGCAGTGGGCCGCGATGGGCCGCGAACTCATGGACACCTCCCCGGTCTTCGCCGAGGAACTGCGCGCCTGCGCGCAGGCGCTTAAGCCGTGGGTGTCCTGGTCGTTGATCGACACCGTGTGCGGCGGGCCGGCGGCGGCGGACCTGGAGGACATCGACGTCGTCCAGCCGGTGCTGTTCGCGGTGATGGTGTCGCTGGCGCGGGTGTGGCGTTCGCTGGGGGTGACACCGGATGCGGTGATCGGCCACTCCCAGGGCGAGATCGCCGCGGCCTACGTCGCCGGCGCTCTGACCCTGCCCGACGCGGCCAAGATCGTGGCCCTGCGGTCCCGGCTCCTGGCCACCGTCACCGGGCAGGGCAGCATGGCCGGGATCCTGCTGCCCGAACACCGGGTGCGGGAACTGCTTCAGGGGCGGGAATCGAGGATCGGGATCGCCGCGGTCAACGGACCGAACTCGACGACGGTCTCCGGTGAGAGCGAGGCGGTCGAGGAACTGGTCGCCGCCTGCCAGGCCGAGGGCGCCCGCGCCCGGTTGATCAAGTCCAGCGTGCCCGGCCACTCGCCGCTGATGGACCGCTTCGACGGCCGGCTCCAGGACGAGCTGGGCCGCATCACCCCGCTGCCCTCACCGGTGACGATCTACTCGACGGTGACCGGCGGGCCGATCGACCCGCTGGAACTCGATGCGGCCTACTGGTACCGCAACCTGCGGGAGCCTGTGCAGTTCGCCGCCGCCATGGGCCGCCTGGTCGAACAGGAGCCGCACAGCGCGGTCATCGAGCTCAGCCCGCACCCGCTGCTCGTGATGAACATCCAGGAGATGTTCGACACCACCCCCGGCGCCACCGGGTTCGCGGTGGGCTCGCTGCGCCGCGACGAGGGCGGCCTGGCGCGGCTGTACCAGTCGGCGGCCGAGGCCTTCGTCGCGGGCCTCGCGGTGTCGTGGCAGGCGGCGTTCCCCGGCCGGGACGGCCGGTGGGCCGAACTGCCCACGTACGCCTTCCAGCGGCAGCGCTACTGGCTGAACACCCCCGGCGAGACCACCACCGCGAGCACGTCGGACCACCCGCTGCTCGACGCCGTGATCGATCTGCCCGGCGACGGGGAGAGCGGCGGGGTGGTGGGCAGCGGGCGCCTGTCGCCGGAACGCCACCCGTGGCTCGCCGACCATGTGGTGCACGGCGCCGTCCTGGTGCCGGCCACCGTGCTGGCGGAGCTGGCGATGTGGGCGGCGCACACGGTGGGGTGCGACGTCGTCGACGAACTCACCCTGGAAACACCGCTGGTGCTGTCCCGGACGGCCGATCGCGAGATCCGCGTCGTGGTCGACGGCAAGCAGGTGATCAGCGTGTACTCACGGGGCGAGGGCGAGGACGAGTGGACGCGCAACGCCGTCGGGGCCGCCGGGACCGGGACCTCGGCAGCTCCTGCGGCGGAAGGCCTCGCCGCGTGGCCTCCCGCGGGCGCGGCCGCGGTGCCCTTCGAGGACGAGTACGCCCGGCTGTCCGCCCTCGGCTTCAGCTACGGGCCCCGCTTCCGCGGCCTGAAGGGGGTGTGGCGCCAGGGCGACACGCTGTTCGCGGAGGTGGAGCCGGCCGAGCCCGACGGCGCGGACCAGGGCCGGTTCCGCATCCACCCGGCGCTGCTGCACGCCGCGTTGCTCCCGATCGGCCTCGGACAGTTCGTCGACAACTCCCGGCCCGAGGGCTGGCTGCCGCTGCGCTGCACGGGCCTGCGCGTGAACTCCGCCCGGCCGACCGGCCTGCGCGTCCGTCTCGCCCCCGCGGGGCACAACGCGCTGTCGGTGACCCTCGCGGACCAGAACGGGACACCCGTCGGCGGCATCGCCTCGCTGAGCCTTGAGCCCGCGGACGTCGAGCAGCTGACCGCGCTGGGCTTCGACCACCAGGACGCGCTGTTCCAGCAGGACTGGACCCCCCTCACGGTCCCGCCCGGCGGGGCGGGGGCGGCCGGCCGGTACGCGGTGCTGGGAGCGGCCGACGCGGTGGGACAGGACGCGGAGCTCTTCGCCGATCTCGACGAACTCGCCGCCTTTGAAGGGGAGATACCCCCCGTCGTCATCGCCGCCCTCGACCGGGCGGGCGCCGACGGCGGTGACACGCCCGCCGCCGTCGAGCGCACCCTGCACCGGGTGCTGCGCTGGACGCAGGCCTGGCTCCGCGACGACCGGTTCGCCGACTCCCATCTGGTCATCGTGACGCGGGAGGCGTTCCGCGACGAGCACGTTCCCCACCCCGATCCCGCGGCGGCCGCGGTCTGGGGATTCGTCCGCACCGCGCAGACCGAGAACCCCGGCCGGTTCACGCTCGTGGACATCGACGACCAGCCCGCCTCCCGGGCCCTGGTCCCGGCGGCGGCCGCCACCGGGGAACCCCAGCTCAAGATCCGCACCGGCGGCGTGACCACCCCCCGCCTGGCGCACACCCCCGCCGCATCCGCGCCGGACGGGCCCGCCCTCGGCGCCGGGACGGTGCTGATCACGGGCGGCACCAGCGGCCTGGGCGCCCTGCTGGCCCGGCACCTGGTGAAGCGGCACGGCGTACGCCGGCTGCTGCTGACCAGCAGGCGCGGGCCGGCGGCTCCGGCGGCGGCAGCGCTGCGGGAGGAACTGACCGCCGCGGGCGCCGAGACCGAGGTCGTGGCCTGCGATGTCACGAGCCGTGAGGCCGTCGCCGAACTGATCGCCGCGGTGCCCTCCGCACACCCGCTGACGGCGGTCATCCACTGCGCGGGCGTGCTGGACGACGGCGTCGTCGAGGCGCTGACCGAGGACCGTATCGACGCGGTCCTGGCACCGAAGGTGCACGGTGCCTGGCACCTGCACGAGCAGACCAGGCACCTGGAGCTGTCCGCGTTCGTGCTGTTCTCCTCCATCGCGAGCGTCCTGGGGACGGCGGGACAGGCCAACTACGCGGCGGCCAACGCGTTCCTCAACGGCCTCGCCCAGGCCCGCCGCGCCGAGCAACTGCCCGCCACCTCCCTGTGCTGGGGCTTTTGGGCCGAGCGCAGCGAGATGAGCGCCGACCTCGGCGACGCGGACGTCGTACGCCTGGGGCGGCAGGGCGTGCAGCCGATGTCGTCGCAGGAAGGGCTCGCCCTCTTCGACGCCGCGCTCACGGTGGACGAGCCGGTGCTGGTGCCGGTGCGGCTGAACCTCGCGGCACTGGGCACACCGGACGCCGGCGCCACGGCCTCGCCGCTGCTGCGCGGCCTGACCGGGACGACCGCCGCAGCCGGCGGCCCGGACAGCCGGGAGCCTGCCGGTATCGCCCTCGCGCAGCGGTTGAGGTCGCTGCCGCCGGCCGACGCGGAGACGGTGCTGCTCGATGCCGTCCGCACGCAGACCGCGATCGTCCTCGGCCACGCCGACACCGGGCGGATCGGTCCGAGCGCGGCGTTCAAGAAACTGGGCATCGACTCGCTCACGGCGCTGGAACTGCGGAACAAGCTGGCGGCGGTGACCGGCCTGAAGCTGCCCGCCACGCTCGTGTTCGACCACCCCAACCCGGGCGCCCTCGCGCAGTTCCTGAACGCGCGGATCACCCCCGACTCCGGGGCCGGCCAGGGCTCCCCGGCCGATCACCTGGCGAAGGAGATCGAGAACCTGGGCGCCCGGCTCGAGGACGCCTTCCGCACCCTCGCCGCCAAGGACCAGGCCGCCCTTTCCACGCTGCTCGGCGAAGTGCAGGGCCGAGTCCGTTCGATGGCGAGCGCCGGATCACCGGTCGCCATCGTCGACCAGATCAGTTCGGCCTCGGCGGGAGAGCTGCTCTCGCTGCTGGACAAAGAGCTCGGCTAGGGGAGAGCGATGACGAACGACAACAACGCCGAGGTTCTCGACTACCTCAAGCGCACCTCGATCGAGCTGATCGAGACACGCAAGCGCCTGCAGGAGCTGACGGACGCCGCCGGCGAGCCCATCGCGGTGGTGGGCGTCGCCTGCCGTTTCCCCGGCGGTGCGGCGTCCCCGGAGGCGCTGTGGGAGCTGGTGCGCGAGGGCGCGGACGTCGTGGCGGACTTCCCCGAGGACCGGGGCTGGGACCTTGAGGCCCTCTACGACCCGGATCCGGACCGGCCGGGCACCTGTTCCACGCGCTCGGGCGGATTCCTGTACGACGCGGGTGACTTCGACGCCGAGTTCTTCGAGATCAATCCGCGCGAGGCGCTGGCCGCCGACCCGCAGCACCGGCTGCTGCTGGAGACGTCGTGGGAGTCCCTGGAACGGGCCGGCATCGACCCGCAGACCCTGCACGGCAGCGACACCGGCGTCTTCGCGGGCCTGGCGTACTTCGGGTACGGCAACCACTTCTTCACCCCCGAGACCATCGCGGGCTACGGGCAGACCGGTTCCCTGCTGAGCGTGGCGTCCGGGCGCGTGGCGTACGCGCTGGGCCTTGAGGGCCCGGCGGTGTCGGTCGACACCGCCTGCTCGTCGTCGCTGGTGGCGGTGCACCAGGCGGTGCAGTCGCTGCGGCAGGGCGAGTGCTCTCTGGCCCTGGCCGGCGGCGTCACCGTCATGGGCACGACGCAGGTGCTGCGGGAGATGTCACGGCTGCGGGGCCTGTCCGCCGACGGCCGCTGCAAGGCGTTCGCCCAGGCCGCGGACGGCACCGGCTTCTCCGAGGGCGCCGGGATGCTGGTCCTTCAGCGGCTGTCGGACGCGCGGCGCGGCGGGCGCCGGATCTGGGCGGTGATCCGCGGCTCGGCCATCAACCAGGACGGCGCGTCCAACGGGCTGACCGCGCCCAACGGTCCGGCCCAGCAGCGCGTGATCCGGGCCGCGCTGGCGAACGCCCGGCTGCAGGCCGGCGAGGTGGACGCGGTGGAGGCGCACGGCACCGGCACCACACTGGGCGACCCCATCGAGGCGCAGGCGCTGCTGGCCACCTACGGCCAGGAGCGGGAGGCCCACAGTCCGCTGTGGCTGGGGTCGCTGAAGTCGAACATCGGCCACACCCAGGCCGCGGCGGGCGTCGGCGGCATCATCAAGATGATCATGGCGATGCGGCACGGGATGCTGCCCAAGACGCTGCACGTGGACCGCCCGACGACGCACGTGGACTGGTCGGACGGGGCGGTTCAGCTGCTGACCGAGGCCAGAAAGTGGACCGCCCCGGCCGGCCGGCCCCGCCGCGCCGGCGTGTCCAGCTTCGGGGCCAGCGGCACCAACGCGCACCTGATCCTCGAGCAGGCCCCCGACACCACCGAGCAGGCGCCCGAGGCGGAGCCGGCCCCCGGCCTCACCGGGCTGGTCCCGTGGGCCGTATCGGCGCGCTCGGAGCAGGCGCTGCGGGCGCAGGCGGAGCGACTGCACGCATTCGCCGCCGCCCATCCGGATGCGGACATCGCCGATGTCGGCTGGTCGCTGGTGTCGAGCCGATCCCGGTTCGCGCACCGCGCGGTGGTGCTGGGCCGCGACCGGGACGAGCTGCTCGCCGCCCTGGCGGCGCTGCGCGAGGGCGCGGAGTCCGCCGCGGTGGTGCGGGGCGTCGCAGCGGAACTCGGCGGCTGCGTCTTCATGTTCCCCGGGCAGGGCTCGCCCTGGGCCGGTGTGGCACGCCAGTGGTACGACACCTTCCCCGCCTTCGCGCAGAGCCTCGACGAGATCTGCGCACACTTCGACGCACATCTCCCCTTCGCGCTGGGGCCCCTGCTCCTCGCCGACGACCCCGCGGGACGCGAGCGTACGGACATCGCGCAGCCGGCGCTGTTCGCCCTGCAGGTCAGCCTGTACCGGCTGCTGGCGCAGTACGGTCCGCGGCCCGACCACCTGATCGGTCACTCCGTCGGCGAGATCGCCGCCGCCCATGTGTCCGGAGTCCTCGACCTGGACACCGCGGTCCGGCTGGTGGCCGCCCGCGGACGGACCATGCAGACCGTCACCGAACGCGGCGCCATGCTGGCCGTCCGAGCCTCCCAGGCCGAGGTGAGCCCCCTGCTCGGCGCGTACGGCCGCCTCGGCATCGCCGCCGTCAACGGCCCGGAGTCGGTGGTGGTCTCGGGCCTGCGCGAGGAGGTCCACGCCCTGAAGGAACGGCTCGTCGCCGACGGCACATCGGCGAAACTGCTCCCGGTCGACCACGCGTTCCACTCCCCGCTCATGGACCCGATCCTGGACGAGTTCGCGGCAGCGATCGGTGACCTGCCCGCGGGCGAGATGTCGATCCCGATCGTCTCGACCCGGCTGGGCCGCGAGGCCACGCTGCGGGAGCTGACGTCCGCCGAGCACTGGGTGGACCACGTCCGCGCACCCGTCCGCTTCTACGACGCCGTGGAGTGCGCCCGTGCGGCCGGCGCCGACGTCTTCCTCGACGTGGGGCCGGGAGCGACGCTCGCGAGCATCACCAAGGAGGCCTTCGCCGGTGAGGGCGTGCCCGACGCGGTGGTCCTGTCGGCGTCGCGGCCGGGCCGCCCGGCGGCCGAGGCCCTGGTCGGCGCGCTGGCCGAACTGCACGCCCACGGCGGGTCGGTGAACTTCGATGCCCTGTTCGGCACGCGCCGGCAGGTGGACCTGCCGACGTACGCGTTCCAGCGGCAGCGGTACTGGCTGGACTTCCTGGCCGGCATGGGCTCGGCGGACGTCGCCTCCGCCGGTCTGTCGGCCCCGGAGCACCCGCTGCTGGGCGCCTGCGTGGACCACCCCGGCACCGACGAGGTGGTGTTCACCGGCCGCTGGTCCCTGCGGAGTCACGACTGGCTGGCCGATCACGCCGTGTTCGGTGCGGTCGTCGTCCCGGCGACGGCCTACCTGGACCTGGCGCTGTCGGTGGGCGGCCACGTCGGCTGCGGTGCGGTTGAGGAACTCTCCCTGGAAGTTCCCCTGATCCTGCCCGAGGCGGGCGACGTGCAGGTGCGCGTCGTCGTCGGCGCGGCAAACGAGACGGGACGCCGCCCGGTGGACGTGTACGCGCGCCCCGGCGACGACGCCCCGGTGGCGGGCGGCTGGACCCGGCACGCGCGGGGGAGCCTGGCACCGGGCACACCGCCGACGCCCGCGCGGGCCGAGGAGGCGCGCTCGCTTGCCGCCTGGCCGCCGGCCGGGGCGCGGCAGCTCGACTTCGACGGCCTCTACGACTCCCTCGCGGACGGCGGCTTCGACTACGGTCCGGCGTTCCGCGGGCTGCGCGAGGTCTGGCAGCACGGCGACGACCTGTTCGCCCTCGCCACCCTGCCGGCCGGCGCCGAGGCCCCGGCCGGCGGCGGGTTCGCCCTGCACCCGGCCCTGCTCGACACCGTCCTGCACGCGGTGGTGGCCGGCGGTGTCATCGAGGTGACGGGCGAGCAGGGCTGGATGCCCTTCTCGTGGTCCGGCGTGCACCTGGCCGGCCCGTGCGGCCCCACCGTGAAGGTCCGGCTCTCCCCGGCCGGCGAAGGCGTCGTGTCCGTGGCGATCGCCGACGAGCACGGCCGCCCGATCGCATCCGTCGACGCGCTGACGTTCCGGCCGGCCAGCGCCGAGCAGGTGCGCTCGGCACGCGGCGGGCAGGAGCAGCCGCTGTACGAGCTGGCGTGGCGGCCGGTCCAGGAGAGCACGCGGGAAACCCACCACGGGCCGTGGGGCGTCATCGGCGCGCACAACGGCCTGGCCTCCCGGCTCACGGCGGCGGGCGGCGAGAGCGCCGTGTGCTACGCGTCCCTGGACGACGTCCTTACGGGCCGGCCGCCCCGGCACATCGTCCTGTGCCTGGACGACGTCGTCGCCGCCGGCCCCGATCTGCTCGCCACGGTCACCGGCACCGACCAGCGCGTCCTGGACTGGGTCCAGCGCTTCCTCGCCGAGGAATCCCTCGCCGAATCCACGCTGGTGGTGCTCACCCGCCTGGCCCTGGACACCGGGGCGGGGGAGAGCGTCGAAAGCCTTCCCGGCGCGTCCGTGTGGGGGCTGATCCGGTCCGCCCGCACCGAGCACCCCGGCAGGTTCCGGCTGGTGGACATCGACGACGAGCAGGCCTCCTGGGCCCGCTTCCCGGACGTGCTCGCCCTTGGTGAGGACCAACTGGCGCTGCGCGGCGGCACCTGCCTCCTGCCGCGCATGACGCCGGCCGCACCCGCGGACCACCGGATCGAGCCCCCGGCCACCGGCGCCCACCGGCTGGGCATCCCGACCAAGGGGACGCTGGAGAACCTGACCTGGATCCCGTGCCCCGAGGTGGAAGCGCCCCTGACGAGCGGCCAGGTCCGCATCGCCGTCCAGGCCGCGGGGCTCAACTTCCGTGACGTCACGATCGCGTTGGGACTGGTGGACCGGACGGCCATCGACGCCGGGCTGGGCAGCGAGGGCGCCGGAGTGGTGCTGGAGGTCGCCGACGACGTCACACGTCTTGCGCCGGGTGACCGGGTGACCGGCATCTTCACCGGCGCCTTCGGCCGCGTGGCCGTGGCGGATCACCGCATGCTCACGACCGTCCCCGACGGGTGGAGCTACGCCGAGGCGGCATCGGTGCCGAGCACCTTCCTCACCGCCTACTACGCGCTCTTCCACGTCACACGGCTGACGAAGGGACAGCGGATCCTCATCCACGCCGCGGCCGGCGGCGTCGGCATGGCCGCCGTCCAGCTGGCCCGGCACGCCGGCGCCGAGATCTACGCAACCGCCAGCCCGGCCAAGTGGCCCACCCTGCGCGGCCTGGGACTGGACGACGCGCACCTGGCCTCGTCGCGCGATCTGCGCTTCGCCCAGAAGTTCCTGGAATCCACGGGTGGCCGCGGGGTCGACGTCGTCCTGAACTCCCTCGCGCACGACTTCGTCGACGCCTCACTGAAGCTGCTCCCCGAGGGCGGAACGTTCATCGAGATGGGCAAGACGGACATCCGCGAGCCCCACCAGGTGGCGGCCGGCCATCCCGGCGTCGCCTACCGGGCCTTCGACCTGTACGAGGCGGGCCCGGACGCGATCCACGACATGTTCCGGGCCGTCATGGAGCTGTTCGCCGACGGGCGGGTGCAGCTCAATCCGGTCTCCGTGCGCCACATCCGCGACGCGCGCAGGACGTTCCGCGAGATGAGCCAGGGCCGCCACATCGGCAAGCTGGTCTTCGAGGTGGGCGGCGGCTTCGGCGGCGGCAGCGTGCTGGTCACCGGCGGGACCGGGGGAGTGGGATCGCTCGTGGCGCGGCACCTGGTCGCCGAACACGGCGTGCGGAGCCTGGTGCTGGCGAGCCGTCGGGGACCGGCGGCCGACGGCGTGGACGAGCTGGTCGCGGACCTTGAGGGTGCGGGTGCGGCCGTCCGCGTCGTGGCCTGCGACGTCGCGGACCGGGCCGCCGTCGCGGAGCTGCTCGCGGACATGCCCCCGCGCTACCCGCTGACGGCCGTCGTGCACGCGGCGGGTGTGCTGGCGGACGGCACCGTCGAGTCGCTGACCGCCGACCGCCTCGACCACGTGCTGCGCGCCAAGGCCGGCGGCGCCATCAACCTGCACGAGCTGACCCTCGATCGCCCCCTGTCGGCGTTCGTCCAGTTCTCCGCCCTCGCCGGCACGCTCGGCAACGCGGGACAGGCCAACTACGCCGCGGCGAACGCCTTCCTGGACGGTCTGGCGGCGCGGCGCAGGGCCTTGGGCCTGGCCGGCACCTCCCTGTGCTGGGGCTGGTGGGAGCAGAGCAGCGGCATGACCGGGGACCTCGACCAGGCCGACCTCTCCCGGCTGCGGCGCAGCGGCATCGCCGCGATGCCGACCCCCGAGGCCCTGGCCCTGTTCGACACGGCGTGCGCCATCGACAAGCCGGTCCTCATCCCGGCCCGGGTGGACATCGCTGCGCTGCGGAACAAGGCCGGTGACGAACTGCCGCCGCTCCTGCGCGACCTCGCCGCCGGCGGCCGACCACGCCGCACCAGCGCGGGCACGGCCACCGGCGGCGGCGCCCTGGGCCTGCCGGCCAGGCTGGCCGGCCTGCCGGCGGACGAAGCGGCACCAGCCGTCCTCGACTGGGTCCGCGACCAGGTCGCCCTCGTGCTCGGCCACCCCGCCGGCGCGGTCGTCGACGCCGACCAGGCCTTCACCCAGCTCGGCTTCGACTCGCTGACCTCGGTCGAACTGTGCAACCGCCTGGCCGCCCAGACCGGACTGCGCCTGCCGACCACCCTCGTCTTCAGCTACCCCACACCCCGCGAGCTGAGCGAGCACATCCGCGGCCTGCTGCGTCCGGCACCGGACACCGGCCCGGACGAGGACGCCGGGATCCGGGAGGCGCTGCGCCACGTCTCGATCGACCGGCTGCGCAGCGCGGGCCTCCTGGAGCAGGTTCTGGCCTGCGCCGGCCCGCCCGGGCCGGACACCGACGGGCCGGGGCCGGAGGCGGACGGCGGTGCGGGCGAACTCGCGGACCTGGACCTGGAAGCACTCGTAGACCTGGCTCTGGAATGAGAAGGGGTAAGTGACATGACCAACTCCGCGGATCGCACAGCGGACGGCGCGGACCGGGTCCAGCGGGCGCTGCGCACCCTGCTGGAGGAGCGCGACCGCCTCCGGCAGGAGAACGACGCCCTGAAAGCCGGCCGCGGCGAGCCGATCGCCGTGGTGGCCATGGCGTGCCGCTACCCGGGAGGCGTGTCGACGCCCGAGGAACTGTGGGATGTGATCCGCGAGGGCCGGGACGTCGTGGACGACTTCCCCACGGACCGCGGATGGCGGGACGTGTACGACCCGGACCCCGACACGGCCGGCAGTTCGTACACCCGCCAGGGCGGCTTCCTGACCGGCGTGGCGGACTTCGACGCGGGCTTCTTCGGCATCAGCCCCCGCGAGGCCCTGGCGATCGATCCACACCACCGCCTGCTGCTTGAGACGTCGTGGGAGGTCTTCGAGCGGGCCGGCATCGTTCCCGCCGAGGTGCGCGGCGCCGACGTCGGCGTCTTCTCCGGGGTGAGCTCGACCGAATACGGGTGGCGTTTCCTGGAGGCGGGCCACAGCGAGCTGGAGGGCCACCTGCTGTACGGCAGCTCGCTCAGCGTCGCCTCCGGCCGGGTGGCGTACGAACTCGGGCTGACGGGGCCTGCGGTGTCGGTGGACACGGCGTGCTCGTCGTCGCTGGTGGCCCTGCACCTGGCCGCGCAGTCCCTGCGGGCGGGGGAGTGCTCGCTCGCGCTGGCGGGCGGGGCGCTGGTGATGTCGACGCCCGCGATGTTCGTGGAGTTCTCCCGGCAGCGCGCCCTGTCGGCCGACGGCCGGTGCAAGGCCTTCGCGGACGCGGCCGACGGCACCGGCTGGGCCGAGGGGGTGGGCGTGCTGCTGCTGGAGCGGCTGTCGGACGCCCGCCGTAACGGCCACCCGGTGCTGGCCGTCGTGCGCGGCAGCGCGGTCAACCAGGACGGCGCCAGCAACGGGCTGACCGCTCCCAACGGCCGCGCCCAGGAGAAGGTGATCCGCACAGCCCTGGCGAACGCCAGCCTCTCGCCCGCCGAGGTGGACCTGGTCGAGGCCCACGGCACCGGAACCGTGCTGGGGGACCCCATCGAGGCGCAGGCGCTGCTGGCGACGTACGGCAAGGACCGGCCCGAGGGCAGGCCGCTGTGGCTGGGGTCGCTGAAGTCGAACATGGGGCACGCGCAGGCCGCCGCCGGGGTCGCCGGAGTCATCAAGGCCGTGCTGGCCCTGCGCCACGGCTACCTGCCCAAGACCCTGCACGTGGATACGCCGTCCGCGCACGTGGACTGGTCGGCCGGTGCGGTCGAGCTGCTGGTTGAGGGGCGCCAGTGGCCCCGGGCGGACGGTCCGCGGCGGGCCGGGGTGTCGTCGTTCGGCGTCAGCGGCACCAACGCGCACGTGATCCTGGAAGAGGAACCGCCGCCGGCCGAGGAGCGCGGCCCGGGCCCGGGCGTCGTCGGCGGCCTGGTGCCGTGGGTGGTGTCGGGCAAGACGGCGACGGCGCTTCAGCGGCAGGCGGGCCGGCTGCGCGAGGCCGCCGCCCGTCCGGGCGCGGACATCGCCGACATCGGCTGGTCGCTGGTGTCGGGCCGGTCGCGGTTCGCGCACCGCGCGGTGGTGCTGGGCCGCGACCGGGACGAGCTGCTCGGTGGGCTGGCGGCGCTGAGCGAGGGCGCGGAGTCGGCCTCGGTGGTGCGGGGCGTCGCCGGCAGCCTCGGCGGTGTCGCGTTCATGTTCCCCGGGCAGGGCTCGCAATGGGCCGGCATGGGCCGCCAGTTGTACGGCACCTTCCCCGTCTTCGCGCAGAGCCTCGACGCGTGCGCGGCCGCCCTGGCCGAGTGGGTCGACTGGTCGCTGCTCGACGTGATACGCGGCGTTCAGGGGGCGCCCGCCCTGGACCGGGTGGACGTGGTGCAGCCGGCACTGTTCTCGGTGATGGTGTCCATGGCCGCCCTGTGGCGGTCCTGGGGTGTGGAACCGGCCGCGGTCGTGGGACACAGCCAGGGCGAGATAGCCGCCGCCCATGTCTGCGGTGCGCTGTCGCTGCGGGACGCCACCAAGATCGTGGCGCTGCGCAGCAAGGCCCTGGTGGAGCTGATCGGGCACGGCGGGATGGCCTCGGTCGCACAGTCCGCGGACGTCGTGGCGCAGCGGCTGGCTCCGTGGAGCGAGCGGGTGAGCGTCGCCGTGGTCAACGGACCCCGCTCCGTGGTGGTGTCCGGGGAACCGGACGCACTCGATGAATTCGTCGAGAAGATGAAGGCCGACGGCGTTCAGGCGCGGCGCATATCCGTCGACTACGCCTCCCATTCCCACCAGGTGGCCCGGGTCCGCGACCAGGTGATCGACCCGCTGTCCGACGTGAGCCCGAAAGCGTCGGCGTTGCCCTTCTATTCGACCCTGTACGGCGAAATCATCGACACCGCCGGGCTGAACGGCGACTACTGGTACAACAACCTGCGCGAAAAGGTCCTCTTCGAATCCTCCGTGCGGCGGCTGGCCCAGGACGGTTTCCGGGTGTTCATCGAAATGAGCCCGCACCCCGTGCTGACCGTCCCGGTGCAGGAAATCGTCGAGGACGTCGACGACGCGGTGGTCCTGTCGTCGTCACGCCGGGAGCGCGACGAGGTGGAGGCCGTGGTCGGCTCGCTGGCCGAACTCCACGTCCGCGGCGGGTCGGTGAACTTCGATGCCCTGTTCGGCACGCGCCGGCGGGTGGACCTTCCGACGTACGCGTTCCAGCGGCAGCGGTACTGGCTGAGCTCCGCGCCCACGGCGGCCGCGGCGCAGATGCCCCCGGCGCAGCCGCCCGCAGACGATGACCAGCCCGTCTCCCTGTCGACGAGGATCTTGGGCCTGGCCGGCGACGACGCGAAGGCCCTCGTCCTCGACCACGTCATCGAAAAGGTCGCCGTCGTGCTCGGACATCCCTCCAGTGAATCCGTCGACCCCGACCAGGAGTTCAAGGAGCTCGGATTCGACTCGCTGCTGTCGGTGGAGCTGAGTAAACGCCTCACCGCGTCGACCGGACTGAAACTGAGGGCGAATCTGGTGCTGCGGCACCCGTCACCGCGGCGGATCGCCGAGCACCTCATGTCCTCCCTGCCATAAGGCATGGCGTAAGGACTGTCCTTGAGGACTGGGGACTGTCCCGCCGGCGGGACACCGCAAGCTCCGCAGCGGCCTGTCCCGCCCGGCATCGAGTTGTCTTGAACGGCCGATTCACCTCCCCGAAGGTGGGGTGATCTGTGAATTCCTCCGATTCCCGGGCCTGTTTGCTGAGGGGTTGATCTGTGTGCGTTCGTTCGGTGCGTCGTCTGCGCATAAAGGGATGTGGCGGGCGCAGGAAATGGCTCCCGACACGCCGAACCATGCGCTGACCATGTGGGATGTGGACGGTGAGTTGGATTCGGCGGTCATGGAATCCGCGTTCCTGCACGTGATGGGCGAGGCGGACGTGCTGCGCGTCACCTTCGCCGACGACGGCGGCGGGCTGCGCCTGATCCCCCGGGAACTGGGGGACTGGCAGCCGTTCTTCCTCGACCTCAGCGCCGAGGCCGACCCCGAGCAGGCGGCCCGCGAAGCCCTCGCCGACCTGGTGCGGCAGCCGTTCGACCTGGAGCGGGACCTGCTGTTCCGGCTCGGTGTGGTCAAGCTCGCGGCGACCCGCTCCCTCCTGGTGATCGCCTACCACCACCTCATCTCGGACGGGTTCGGCGCGGGCGGCCTGCTGTCGAAGCGTCTCGCCGAGGTGTACACGGCGCTGGTGCGGGGGGAGCCCGTACCCCGGCTGCCGCACCCGTGGGACGCCGAGTCGTTCGCGGCCGAAGCGGTGGACTACCTCGCCTCCCCCACGTTCACCGAGGACACGGAGTTCTGGCGCACCTACCTGACCGATGCGCCCGCGCCCGCGCAGGTGCCGCGCGTCGCCCTGTCCGAGCCGATGCGGTCCGCGCTCGACGCGCCGATGAGCAGCGCCGACCGCTGGTCGGAGGTGGCCGGCGCCATCGGCATGGCCAGCCGGACGCTGACCGTCGCGCGCGCCGAGGCGGACGCGTGGACCCAGACCGCGCAGTCCATGGGCGTGTGGATGTCGCAGCTGCTGACCACGGCCGCCGCGGTGTTCCTGCGGCACCGCTGCGAGCGTGCGGAGTTCCTCCTGTCGCTGGCCGTGGGCAACCGGGTCGGGGTGGCCAGCAGGACGCCCGGCCTGGCCGTCAACGTGGTGCCGGTACGGGTGCGGGTTCCCCTCGGTGCGACCGTCACCGAACTCGCCGACGCGATCAGCGACGAGACGTACGAGATCTTCGATCACACCGCCTGCCACTACTCGGACATCCAGCGCGCGGCCCAAACCGTCCTTGGCAGCCGCGGCAGTTTCGGTGCCGTCATGAACGTCGTCGAATTCGTGGAGCAGCTCCACTTCGCCGGCCACCGGGCCCGCTACCTGGGCGCGACGACCGGCACCTTCGACGAACTGTCGATCGGCGTCTACACCGACGGCAGCGCCGACAGCGACCTGTTCATCCGCCTCGACGCCCCGGCGAGCCTGTACACCCGCGCGGAGCTGCGCTTCATCGGCGAAGAACTGCTCGCCTGCATCCGGGCCGTGGTGGCCGCCGGGGAGCAGCCCGTCGGTGCGCTGGACGTGGTCAGCGGCGTGGAGCGCGACCGGGTCCTGGCGGCACCGCACGACACCGAAGCGCCGGCGCCGGCGCTGACCGTGCCGGAGCTGTTCGCCCGGCAGGTGCGGCAAGAGCCCGACGCCGTCGCCCTGGTGTCCGGCGACGCCACGGTCTCCTACCGCGAACTGGACGAGCGGGCCGGCCGCCTGGCCCGGGCGCTGCGCCGGCGGCACATCGCAGACGAGACGGTCGTGGCGGTGGCGCTGCCCCGCTCGGTGGACCTGGTCGTCGCCCTGCTGGCGGTGGCGCGGGCGGGCGGCGCCTACCTCCCGATCGACCCGACGTCCCCGGCGGAGCAGATCACCTCGCAGCTCGGCGACTCATCGGCGCGCGCCCTGCTCACCGACGCGGCGACAGCCCAGACGCTCCCCGCCGGCCTGGACGCCTTGGCGATCGTGTGCGACGACCTCGGGCCGGACACCGCCGACGCCGACGGCGACGGCGGGCCGCAGGCTGCGGCCCCGGCACACCCGGACGGCCTGCTGGCCGTGCTGTACGCCTCCACAGCGGCCGGTGCGCCCACGGCAGTTGCCGTGACGCACCGCAACCTGCAGCGGTTCGTCACCGACCGTCAGGTGCGGGAAGCCGGCCGCGGCACCGTGCTGTGGCACTCGCCGCCCACCTGTGGCGCGTTCGCCCTCGAAGTGTGGGCGCCCTTGCTGAGCGGCGGCCGCGTGGTCGTGGCCCCTGACGGCGAGCCGGCCCTCGACGCGCTGACCCGGCTGCGCACGGCGCACGACATCGCCACGGTGTGGCTGCCCGCCGGCCTGTTCGCGGCACTCGCCGCGGCACACCCCGCATCCCTTGCCGGGCTGCGCGAGGTGTGGACCGGCGGTGACCGCGTGCCCGCGGCCGCGCTGCGACGGATACGCCAGGCCTGCCCCGACCTGACGATCGTCCACGGTCACGGCCCGCTGGAGACGACCGCGTGGGCCGCATCCCACCGCCTGGCCGCCGGCGAACCGGCGCCCCCCGCGCCCGCGGTCGGCCGCCCGACGGCCGGCACCGCCCTCTATGTGCTGGGCCCGGGGCTGGCGCCGGTCCCCGCCGGCGTGACCGGAGAGCTGTATGTGGCCGGGCCCGGCCTGGCACGCGGCTACCACGGGCGCCCCGGGCAGAGTGCGGAGCGCTTCGTGCCCTGCCCGTTCGGTCCGCCCGGCGCGCTCATGCACCGCACCGGGGACCGGGTGCGGTGGGCCGACGGCGGCCGGCTCGAGTACGTCGGCCGGGCCGGCAGCCAGGCAGACGTACGCGGTGTCCGGGTCGAGTTGGCCGAGGCCGAGGAGGCGCTGGCCGAGCACCGGGGCCTGGCACAGGCGGTGGTGAGCGTCGCCGCGGACGACGCCGGGCAGCAGCGGCTGGTGGCCCATGTGGTCTGGGCGGCCGGCCGGGCCGTCCCGGGCGAGGAACTGCGCCGGTTCGCCGCGGGCCGGTTGCCACAGTCCCTGGTGCCGACGGTGTTCACCGCCCTGGACCGCCTGCCGGTCACGGCCGACGGCAGGGTGGACCGGGCGTCGCTGCCCGAGCCCGAGACCGACGACGGCACCTACCGGGCACCGCGCAACGACACCGAGCGCACCCTGGCCGCGGCCTTCGCCGACGTACTCGAACGGGACCGGGTCGGCATCGACGACGACTTCTTCGATCTCGGCGGCAACTCACTGCGGGCGATCCGGCTGGTCGGCCTGATCCGGTCGGAGCTGCACCAGGAGGTGTCCATCCGCACGCTGTTCGCGGCACGCACCGTCGCCGGTCTGTCGGACATGTGGAAGGACCTCGCCCAGTCCAGCAGGCCCACACTGCGCAGGAGGACCAGGGAGGGCGCCGTCCTGTGAGCACCGGGCCCGCCGGCCGGGCCGCCGTCGACGCGGGCCGTCGACGCCCACTGCGCGCAGGCAGCCGGGCCGTGGGTCGCCCGGATCCCACGACCCGGCCTCCTGGGAACGCGTCATCGACGCGGCGTACCGAGGGTCGCCGAGCCGGTGCGGCACCGCGCGCCGCGCGATCGGGTGGCGCACGGTCCGCACCGTCTGTTCAGCGGGCCCCCTGCTCGTGCGCGGCGGCGATCTGGCGGGTGGCCTCGGCGACGGCCCGGAAGTCCTTGCGCAGCACGTGGGAGTGGTTGCTCGCGACCTTCGCGCTCACCTGGAGGTTCGGGTTGCGGGCCAGCACCGGACTGAGCGAGGCCCGCATCTCCTCCATCTCCTCCTGGCCCCCGCCGAGGCTTTTGCCCGTGGCCAGGACGTAGCGCACCGGGCAGGTCAGCCGGGCGAGGACCGGCTCGATGGCGGCGTTGATCTCATTGGCCTCGATGTTGATGTCGGCATGCTGGTCGGCGGTCATCCGCGCGGCCATGCCCAGCGGACGCACCAGCGGCAGCAGCAGCCGCATCCGGCGGAACAGCTTCCGGATCCGTGCGCGGCCGGCCTCACCGGTCAGACCGTACGGAATGGCGCCGTCCACGCACACCACGCCCAGGACGCGGTCCGGATTGCGGTCGGCCCAGTGCGCCGCGAGCGCCGCACCGTAGGACCAGCCGACGAGCAGCGGCCGGTCCACCCCGGTCGCCTCCAGGACGGCGTCGATGTCCCGCAGACACGCCTCGAAGGAGTAGTCCGCCGACCGCTTCGACCGGCCGCGGGCCCGCTCGTCGAAGGTGATGTGCCGCCAGTCGGAGCCGAGTTCGGCGATCACGGGCCGCCAGGGCCGGTAATCGGCATAGGAGCCGTTGAGGTAGACGACGGGACGGCCGGGGCCGCGGGTGTCGTTGACGGCCAGGGCCGTGTCCTCGACCGGGACCATGCGGGCCCAGGGCGAACGAGCAGAACGGGTCATGCCCCAGGGTCCCCCCTGACCCGGGGTCATGGTCAACCAGCCACATTGAGCCATCCCGGGCCCGGCCGCCGGGCCCGGCGGTCAGGAGGCGGCGGTGCCGGCGAGCAGATCCTCGGTGACGGCCGCGGCGACCTGGCCGACGTGGTCGGCGAGATAGAAGTGCCCGCCGGGAAAGACCTTCAGAGCGAAGTCACCGCTGGTGTGCTCCCGCCAGGTCCCGGCCTCCTGGACCGTCACCATCGGGTCGCTGTCGCCGACCAGGACGGTCATCGCGGTGGCGAGCGGTTCTCCTCCGCTCCAGCGGTACGTGCCCAGGGCCCGGTAGTCGGCCCGCAGCGCCGGCAGCACGATCTCCAGGATCTCGGGGTTGTCGAGCATGGCCTGATCGGTGCCGCCCAGCCGGCGCACCTCGGCCAGCACATCGGCGTCGTCGTAGTCGCCGTAGAGGCGGTCCTGGGCGCTGATCCGGGTGCCCGGCGCGCCCCGGCCGGACAGGAACAGCCGCCGGGGGGCGGGCAGTTCACTGCGGGCGAGCAGCCGGGCCGTCTCGAACGCGACGAGCGCGCCCATGCTGTGGCCGAACAGGGCGTACGGCCGTGCGGCCTCCGCCGCCAGTTCCTGGGCCAGTTCCTCGGCCACCGCCTCGACGAGCGGGGCCAGGGCGGTGAACGGCGCCTCGCCGTACCGGTCCTGACGCCCCGGATACTGCACGGACACCACGTCGAAGTCCGCGGGCAGGGTACGCGCCAGCTGCACGTACGCCGTCGCGGAGCCCCCCGCGTGCGGGAAGCACACGAGCCGCGGCCCGTTGCCCGCGGCCGTGGTGAAGCGCCTCAACCACGTGCTGTTCACTTCGGTGTCCCTTCGTCCTGCCGCCCGGCGCACGTCACGTGGCGGCGGGCAGTAAGAAGCCCGCCGGTGCCCCCGGGGGACGTGGGGCGCCGGCGGGCGGTTCGGTGCCCCCGCGGCGGCTCGGGCCCGTCCGCGTCGGAGCGTTGGACCCGACCCTGTCGCCCCGCCCTCGACGGGTGCTCGCAGGGCGGTGGAGAGCGGGCGTGGCCTACGCCGCGAGGACGGGCGCGGCCACCGGCGCCTGCCGCGTCAGGGGCCGCCGCGTAGTCCGGCGGGCGGCGAAGACGTACAGGCGCAGGACGGCGAAGCGGGCCGTGCCGGCCAGGCCGCAGGCGCCGAGGTAGACGATCTGCTCGGTCAGCAGGCCGGGGGAGGGCTGCGCCAGATGCAGGACGTACACGGCCATGCTGGTCGCCAGGTAGGCGGCGAGGGCCGAGCCCGCCGACTGCCCGTGCTCGCGCCAGCCGGCGCCGCGCCCTGTGGCGAAGGTGTAGCGGGCGTGGAGTTCGGTGCACAGCAGGGTGGAGGCGGCGGTGATGACCGCGTTCGAGACCGCCCAGGGCAGGGCCATGGCCAGCAGCGGTACGGCGAAGCTGCAGAGGACTCCGACGCCGCCCCCGAAGAGCACGAACCGCAGGAACGAGGCGAGGGGGCCGGGGCCGGCCGGCGTCGCCGGCTCGGGCCTGGGTGCGAGTGGCGACGTCATGGGCGTGCTCCTTTCTGGCGGGGCGTCAGGGGCGTTGGGGGCCTTACAGGCTGCGGGCGGTGATGTCGCCGTGCTGGGTGGTGGCGTGGAGGGTGAGGCCGGCGGCGCCGTCGGTGTTGCGCAGCGCGTTGTCGATGCGGCCGTGGGCGCTGTGGGCGTTGAGGGTGGCGGAGGTGGTGCGGGCGGCGCCGACGGTGATGTCGCCGGACTGGGTGGTGAGCGTGACCGTGCCGTGGACGGCCTCGGCGATATGCAGGTCGCCCTTGTGGGTGCTGATCTCGCCGGGGCCGCCCAGGCGGCCGAGGAAGATGTCGCCGGCTTGGAGGGTGAGGCGGGCGCTGGCGGCCTCGTCGAGCTTGACGGTGCCGTGCGCGCCCTCGAAGGTGACGTCGCCGAGGCGTCCGGCGCTGCGGAACTCGGCGTCGGCCGCCTTCGCCTCGATGCGGGAGCCGGCGGGCAGCTGGATGGTCACCTCGAGGGAGCCGGACGGCCCCAGGACCCGGTTCTTCGCCGCCGCGGTCTCGATCCGCAGGACGCCGTCGCCGTAGCTGACCTCGGTCTGCTCCGCCGCCTTGATGTCGCGGCTCTTGGCGGCGTTGGCGGGCAGGACCTCGACGGTGGTGTCGGTGCGGTCGGCCGCGACGAGGCGGATGTGCCCGGCGGGGATGTCGAGGACGACGGAGATGGGGGCGGAGGTGGCGTACTGCTTCATGGTGTGATCCTTCGGCTCGTCGTTTCTGATGAAAGAAACGCTACGTTGCATTCAAGGATCTGGCAACAGAATCGTTGCGCATAATCATTATCAATGCAGGTAGGAGCCGAGAAATCGTTGCAACGGGTCTGAATCTAATGCAACAGTGCCTGCTGGTTCATTGCAATGAATTGAGGGTGAACGCTATGCCGGACCCCCGGGGGCGGCCCGGGGGTCCGGGGTTCAGCGGTGCGGGCGTTTCTTCAGGGCGCGGGCGCGGGAGCGGATGCGCTGTTTGTCCTCGGCGCGGGCGCGGGCGTCCTGACGCAGTTCGAGCATGCGCTGTTCGCGGCGCAGCTTGTGCCAGTTGCCGAGGCGGCCGGCGTCCAGTGCGCCCTCGGCGACGGCGCCGCGCACGGCGCAGCCGGGTTCCGCGCCGTGGGTGCAGTCGCGGAACTGGCACCGGCCGGTCAGCTGCTCGATGTCGCTGAAGGCGCGGTCGATGCCCTCGTCGGCGTCCCACACGGCCAGGCCGCGCATGCCGGGGGTGTCGACGAGCAGGCCGCCGTCGGGCAGCGGGACGAGTTCGCGGTGGGTGGTGGTGTGGCGGCCCTTGAAGTCGCCGCGCACCTCCTGCGTGCTCAGCCTCTCGCTGCCGCTGAGGGCGTTGACCAGGGTGGACTTGCCGACGCCGGACAGCCCGACCAGGGCGACGGTGCGGCCGGGGCCCGCGTACCGGCGCAGCGCCTCGAGGCCCTCGCCGGTGTGGGAGGACAGGGTGTGCACCGGCGTGCCGGGGGCGATGCGGCGGACCTCGTCGGCGGCGGCTTCGGGGTCGGGGTGCAGGTCGGCCTTGCTCAGGACGACGACGGGCTGGGCGCCGCTCTGCCAGGCCACCGCCAGATACCGCTCGACCCGGCGCAGCCGCTGCTCCCCGGTGAGGGCGGCGACCACGAAGACGGTGTCGACGTTGGCGGCGACGATCTGGGCCTCGGTCCGGGCGCCGGCGCTGCCCCGCACGAACGCGGAGTGGCGCGGCAGGACGTCCTCGACCCGGTCGTCCGCCACGACGGCCCAGTCGCCGGTGGCGAGTCCGGGGCCGCCGAGGCGGGGCTGTTCGGGCCTGAACACCCGGGGTGCGGGGGTGGCCCGCACCGTCCGGCCGGCGAGGAGCACGGTGCAGGCGCCGCGGTCGACCTGCCCGACGCGGCCGGGCGAGGAGCCCGGGAAGGCGTCCGCGAAGCCGCCGTCGGCCCAGGCCACGGCCAGCTCGGGCCGCCAGCCGAGGACATCGAGTCCGGTGAAGTCGCTGGTGCTCAACGGCCCTCTCCCTGCTCGGCGCCGGCGGGCTGGGCAGCGGTCTCTTCGGTGCCGGCGGCCCGGGCGGCCGCGGCCGGGGCGGGTTTGCCCTCGCAGCCGCAGCCGCCGCGCTGGACCGTGAAACGGCGGCGCGGTGCGGGGGTGGCCGGCTGCTGCGTGCTGGTGCCGCTGTTGTCGCTGTTCTCGCTCATGTTCCCGCTTCCGTGTGGGGCCGGGTGCCGACCCGGCTGTGGACGAAGGTGATCTGCGTGGTGATCGACTCGGCGCCGAGGCCGGTGTGGGCCGTGCGGTGCCCCATGGCGCGGTAGCGGACCTCGACGTCGGCGCCCCGGCCGCGCAGCGCGGCGACGTAGTTCTCGACCTGCCGCGGCGGGCAGCGCGGGTCGTGCTCGCCGGCGAGGACGAGCAGCGGTGCGCGGACGGCTCCGGCATGGGTGAGGGGAGAGGAGGCGGCGTACGTGGCGGGGACCTCGGCGGGGCTGCCGCCGAACATGGCGCGGTCGACCCAGCGCAGCCCCTCGAGTTCCTCCTCGTAGGCGGCGATGTAGTCGCCGACCGGGTTCTCCGCGACACCGCAGGCCCACAGGCCGGGCTGGGTGCCCAGGCCCAGCAGCACCAGGTAGCCGCCCCAGGAGCCGCCGGCCAGGACGCAGCGGCCGGGGTCGACGAGCCGGTCGGCGACCAGGCGGGCGCGGACGGCGGCGACATCGGCGAGTTCGGTGTGGCCCACGGCGGCGCGCTGGGCCAGCCGCCAGCTGCGGCCGTTGTCGCCGGAGCCGCGGTAGTTGACGCGTACGACGGTGTATCCGGCGTCGTTCCAGGCGGCGGCCGCGGGCAGATAGGCGTCGCCGTCGGCGGCGTGCGGGCCGCCGTGCAGCAGGAACACGGCCGGGTGCGGGGCCCCGTCGCGCTGTCGCTCACCCTGCCCGGTGGGGGTGCTGACATAGGCGGGCACCGGGCCGCCGGCGCCGTCGGTGAGGATCTCCCGGACGGGTGAGGCGGGGCGGAACGCCCGCGGCACGCTGAGCAGTTCGCTGCCGGTGCCGTCGTACAGCACGGGGGCGGTGGCCGCGGAGGAGAACGTGTACCAGTGGCCGCCGTCGGGACGGGCCGCCACCTCGTGGACGGTGCCGGGCGGGGTGGGCAGCGCGGTGGTGCGGCCGTCGGCGAGGCTGTGGCGCAGCAGTTCGCTGCGGCCGTGGTGACGGTGGTGCAGCAGCAGCGCCCGGCCGTCCGGGTAGAACTGGGCCCGTACCTCGCCGGGCAGCGACGTGGCGATCTCCCGCACCTCGCCGGTGCGCGGGTCCCACAGCAACGGGGCGCGCACGCCCCGGCGTTCGTGGGTGGCCAGGACCCGGTGGCCGCCGGGCTCGAAGGGGTGGCCGAAGGGCAGGACCTCGATGCCGCTCGCAGGCCAGTCGCACAGCTCGCCGACGCTTGCGCCGTCGAGGCCGACCACGCGCAGGGCGGTCCGCTGGGGGTCGCCGCGCTCGGCGTGGACGTACAGCACCAGCGACTCGTCGTCGCTGATCCCGCCGACGTACAGCGGACTCCGGCTGAGACGCAGCGGTGTCACGGCGGCGGCGCCCGGCCGCATCACATACAGGCCGTATCCGCCGTCCGGCTCGCCGACGGCGGACACGGCGAGAGAGGACCGGCCGAGCGCGAGACCCTCCGGGGAGCCGCCGGGCATGCCGGGCAGCGCGGGGACGGCGGGCCCGCCGCGCAGCGGGGAGCGCACCCAGTGGCCCTGCTCGCTGCCGTCGTCGTCGCGGTACCACCACAGCCGCCGGCCGCGCGGGTCGACCAGGCCGAGCTCCACTCCGTGGGCCGCGTCGGTGAGCTGCCTGAACGCGCCCGTGGTGAGGTCCCACAGATAGAACTGCGCGGTCCCGCTCGCATTGCCGCGCACCGCGCACACCCCGGGCCGCTCACGCCCCCACACCGGAAGCCCCACCGAGGGCACCGCGCAGCGGTCCGCCGGACTCGACTCCGCTTCTAGTGCCCCGCTGTATAAAGTCACCACGCCATTATGTGGAACGAGGATCGAGCCCGGGAAGAGCCCCAGCGGAATATTTCCGAGAAGGAGCGGAGCAGGGTTTCCGTACGCCGCTCCGAGGGAATCTCATGCCATTTTCCGCGGTTCTCCTCCCGAATCCGGAGGACCATCCGTGGGTGACTCAGAAATTCTCGACTACATCGTTGTGGGCGGCGGTCCTGCCGGTCTGCAGCTCGGCTACTTCCTGCACCGGCAGCAGCGCACCTACCGGGTGCTGGAGGCGGGCGACGACGTCGCCACGTTCTTCACGCGGTATCCGCGGCACCGCCGGCTGATCTCCAACAACAAGGTGCACACCGGATTCGACGATGCCGACAAGAAACTGCGCTGGGACTGGAACTCGCTGCTGAGCGACGACCCGGAGCTGGTGTTCCCGCGCTATTCCTCGGACTACTTCCCCAAGGCCGACGACCTCGTGCGCTATCTGCGCGACTTCCGCCTGCGCCACGGCCTCACCGTCACCACCGGGGCCCGCGTCGAGCGCATCACACGCACCGAACCCGCCCCGGGGCAGAGCCTGTTCACCGTGACGGACCGGGCCGGACGCAGCTGGCGCGCCCGCCGTGCGGTGATCGCGACCGGCTTCCACGTGCCGTTCACCCCGCCCGGCGTGCCCGGCATCGAGTACGCCGAGAACTACGCCGACATCTCCACCAACCCCGCGGACTTCGCCGGCCAGCGCGTGCTGGTCGTCGGCAAGGGAAACTCTGGATTCGAAACCGCGGAGAACATTTTCCAGCACACCGCATCCACGCACATGCTCAGCCCGAATCCGGTACGCCTGGCCTGGACGACACACCATGTGAGCGACCTGCGGGCAGTTTACAACAACACGCTGGACTCCTATCAGCTGAAGATGCAGAACACCATTTTGGACGGGAAACTCGAATCGATCGAGAAACTGTCCTCCGGGAAACTCCGGGTCGATTTCCGCTACAGCCACGCCCACGGACAGCAGTGGACCCTCGACGTCGACCGTGTGGTCCTGTGCACCGGATTCAGGCCGGACTTCTCCATATTCGGGGAAGGGGCCGTGCCGGACACCGTGCGCGAGGGCCGCTTCCCCGCACTCACCAGCGCCTGGGAATCCGTCAACGTACCCGATCTGTATTTCGCCGGGACGCTGATGCAGGCCCGCGACTACAAGCGGTCCTTCTCGGGCTTCATCCACGGCTTCCGCTACAACATCCGCTTCCTTGCCGGGCACTTCGCCGAGCGCCACCACGGCGCCCCCGCACCCTGGCACACGCTGCGGCGCAGCCCCGAGGCCCTCGTCGAACGCATCGCCCACCGCGCCGTGCACGCCTCCTCGCTGTTCCAGCTGCCGGGCTTCCTCGGCGATGTGTACGCGCTGGACGGCCCCGACGGCACGGCGTCGACGCGGGTCGACGTGCCCGTCGAATACGCCCTGGACAGCCCCGGCCTGGCCGAGCGTCCGCTGCTGCTGGTGACGCTGGAGTACGGCAAGCTGCCGCCCGGCGCCGACCCCTTCCACGTGGAACGCGACCCGGCGGACGGCTCGACCAGCCAGTTCATCCACCCGGTGCTGCGGCTGTACCGCGGCGGCGCCCTGCTCGACACCCACCACATCCCGGAGGACCTGGAGAACGAGTGGGACAAGGAGACCTACCTCAAGCCCGCCCGCGAGGCGGTCGGCCGGATGCTGGAGCGCCTGTGCTGACGGGCCGGCCCATAGGGACAACCGGCACGCCGGCATGACCGGTACGAGGGGAACTGGGAGAACACCGTGCAGCCTGTGATCGACCGCGGCCGGGCCGCGGCCCTGGCCGTCGACGCCGACATCGCCGGCCGGGTGCGCCGCAAGGGGTATGCGACCGTGCCCGGCAGCGCGTTCCGCACCGCCGCCTGGGCCCCGGCGCTGGCCGGACTGCGGGCCGCGTACGGGCAGTTGGAGCCGGACGCCTATCTCGCCGACGGCGGCGCCTACCGGCTGCGCCGCCACGCCCGCTACCGCTACCGGGCGGCGCGTCAGGCGCTGCTGCCCGAGCGGCCGGGCCCGTATCTGCAGAGCGCCGAGGTGAACCCGTTCGCGGGCGGCACGCCGCGCCACTTCGCCCCGCTCCCGCCCCAGGTCCGCGACAATCCGTTCCTGCACGCGCTGCTGCTGCGCAGTGTGCGGGTGTTCGCGGACACTGCGGCGCCCTGCGACTGGGAGGTGGACGTCCATCTGGTGCGCATCCGGGCGCTGGCCGACGAGATGGGGCTGCCCTCCCCGGAGGGGGTGCACCGCGACGGCTTCGACTTCATCTCCCTGCATCTGATGGACCGCCGCCGGGTGCTGGGCGGCCGCAGCATCATCTGCTCCGCCGACGGCACGCCGATCGAGACCCCGCTGCTGGCCGAGCCGATGGACTCGCTGTACGCCGACGACCGCCGGATCCTGCACGGCACCGAGCCGGTGCGGCTGGATCCGGCGGCGGGTGCGCCCGAGGGCCACCGGGACATGCTGCTGACAAGCTACCGGCGCGCGGACTGACCTGCGCCCACCGGCTCGGCCGCGGGCGGGGGCAGGGGCGCCGTCGCCGTCCCTGTCCCGGGCCCGGCCTTGGCGGCGCCCCGGCGCTCGATCCACTCGTACAGCGGGGTCGCGGCGAAGGTGGTCAGGACCGTCATCAGCGCGAGGACGGTGTACAGCTCCACGGTGATCAGGCCCGCGTCGCGCCCGATGCTCAGCAGGATCAGCTCCATCAGGCCGCGGGCGTTCATCAGTGAGCCCAGCGAGGCGGCGTCGCGCCAGCTGCTGCCGGTGGCGCGCCAGGCGAGGGTGCAGGCGCCGCCCTTCACCGCGAACGCCACCACGAGCACCAGCAGCAGCGTGGCGAGGACCGTCGGGTCGAACACCACGTCCAGGCGGGTGCCCAGGCCCGCGTAGACGAAGAACAAAGGCAGCAGGACGTAGGAGGTGACCGGTTCCAGGCGGCGTCCGATCTCGTCGGCGAACGCGCCGCGCGGCATGCACGTGCCGAGCACGAACGCGCCGAACACCGAGTACACGCCGACCCATTCGGTGAAGGTCGCGCACACCAGCAGGACCACGACGACCGCGCCGAGCGCCTCGGGCCGCGCCCCGCCCTCGCCTGTGCTCCAGCGGGCGAAGCGCGCGCCGGCGACCCGCTTGACGCCGAGCAGCACGGCCACGTACAGGGCGCTGCCGCCGAGGGCGAGCAGCGCGACCATGGGATCGCCCTGGGCGGCGGCGACCACGATGGCGAGCAGGATCCAGGCGGCGGCGTCGTCCACCGCGGCGCAGGCCAGCGCGACGGTGCCGATCTTGGTGCGGGTGAGCCCGCGGTCGTGGATGATGCGGGCGAGCATCGGGAACGCGGTGATGGCGCAGGCCGCGCCGACGAACACGGCGGCCTGCCAGGCGGCGACGTCGTCGGCGAACCACAGGTCGCCGTCGGCCAGATACCAGCCGAGCAGCCCGCCGACGACGATCGGCGCGAGGACGCCGGCCGCCGAGGCGACGGCGGACTGCCGGAGGTGCCCGGCGAGGATGGAGTGGTCGAACTTCAGGCCGACCACGAACATGTAGAGGACCAGGCCGAGCTGGCCCGCGACGAACAGCGTCGTCAGGGCCGGGTGCTGGATGTCGGTGGCCGTCCCCGGCACGGTGAGCAGCCGCGGGAAGAGGTCGTCGAACAGGGCGGGGAAGACATGGCCGAGCAGGGTGGGGCCGAGCAGGAAGCCCGCCGCCATGTCGGCGACGACCTGCGGCTGGCCCAGCCGGCGCAGCAGCAGTCCCAGCAGCCGGCACACGGCCAGGACGGCGGCCAGCTGCACGAAGAACAGCATGGCCAGTTCGTTGTTGGTGGGCATCTCACACGCTTTCGTCGTCGGGGGCCGCGGTCCAGTCGAACCCGGCGAAGCCCGCGCGGGCGGGCGGGACGGATCCGGCCGGGCACACGGGGACGGGGTCCCCGGGCCGGGCGCGGGTGAGCGCTTCGGCGTGCCGCAGCACCCGGCGGGCGAGGGCGGCGGCGGTGCCGGGCTCGTACAGGTCCCGGTCGTACTGGAGGGTCAGGCGTGTTCCGTGCGGGTCCCTGGCGAACTGGAAGGACAGGTCGAACAGTCCGTCACGCAGCGGCACGGGTGAGCCGGTCAGCCGCAGCAGCCCGGCGGCGTCGATCTCCTCCCAGAGGGTGACCCAGACGTCGAAGAGGGGGCCGCGTCCGGTCGGGCGGGGCGGGTTAAGGGCGCGGACCACCTCGTCGAAGGGCAGCGCGGCATGCTCGAGCGCGCCGACCACCTTCCCGGCCAGGTGGTCGAGGAGAGTTGCGCAGGTGAGGGCCGGGCGGACGGGGGTGCGCAGGGCCACGGTGTTGATCCGGCAGCCGATGGTGCCGCCCGTGCGGTGGCTGACCGCGGTGCCCAGGCAGATGTCCTCGGCGCCGGTGGCGGTGTGCAGCGCCAGGGCGACGGCCGCGGCGAGCGGGGTGAACAGCGAGGTGCGCCGGGCACGGGCCAGGTCCTGAAGGGCGCGGGTCGCCGCCGCGTCCAGGCGTTCACCGTGGACGGCGGTGCGGCGGCCGGGCGCGGGGGTGCGCGGGTGGTCGACGGGGAGCGGGACCGGCTCGGGCAAGGGGGTCAACTCGCCTTTCCAGTAGGCGAGTTCACGGCCGGTCGGCTGCGGGTCGGGGGTGTCGCCGGCGGGCGGCGGGGGCAGCGGGCGGCCCTCGGCCAGGGCGTCGTGGCAGGAGACCAGGTCATCGGCGGCGATCTGCAGGGAGAGCTGGTCGGCGACGGTGTGGTGGAGCACCAGCAGGAGGTGGCTCTCGTCCGGGGTGCGGATCAGGGTGGCGCGCAGCAGCGGGCCGCGTGCGAGGTCGAACGGCTCGTGCACCAGGCGCTCGACGAGGGCCTCGCGCTGCGCCGGGCCGGCGGCCCGCTCCACCGCGAGCAGCGCAGCGTCGGCGCGCAGGTACGGCACCGGTTCACCGCGCTGCTCGCGAAACGCGGTGCGCAGCGCCGGATGCCGGGTCTGCAGGAGGGTCACGGCGCGGGCGAGGGCCTGCGGGTCGAGGGTGCCGGTGCAGCGCAGGAGCAACGGCACGTGGTAGGCGGTGTCGTGGGGGCCGCGCAGCTGCTGTTCCAGCCAGAGGCGGCGCTGGAGGGGAGCCGCGGGGGACCCGGCGGCGGGCTCGTCGGGGGGTTCGGTGGTGGGGCGGGCGGCCAGGCGGGCCGCGAGGGTGGCCGGGGTGGACGACTCGAACACGTCGCGTACGGTGACCGTGGTGCCGAGCCGGCCGGCCGCCCTCTGGGCCAGTGCGGCCGCCTTGAGGCTGGTGCCGCCGCAGTGGAAGAAGTCGTCGGTGTCGGTGACCGGGCGGCCGAGCACTTCGACGAACAGCGCCCGCACCTGCGGCCGCAGCGCCGCGCCCGCCGCCGGCCCGGCCTCGCCCGCGGCCTGGGGTGCTGCCGGGAGCCCGCGGGATACCAGTTCGCGGCGGTCGATCTTGCCGTTGGGTGTCTGGGGCAGCCGGTCGCAGACGGCCACGGCCGCCGGGACCATGTAGTACGGCAGACGCTGGGCGAGCCGGTCACGCCAGTCGCCGGGCAGGCCCTGACCGCGTGTCACCACATGGGCGACGAGGAGGGGTTCGGGGGTGCCGGCGGGTACCACGACGGCCGCGGCGGCGATCCCCGGCAGGGCCGTCAGGGCGGCCTCCACCTCTCCCGGTTCGATCCTGAACCCGCGGATCTTGACCTGCCGGTCGGCCCGGCCGCGGAAGTCGAGGGTGCCGTCGGGGCGGTGGCTTGCGAGGTCGCCCGTGCGGTAGAGGCGGGCGCCGGGCCGCGGATCGCACGGGTCGGCGACGAAGCGCTCCGTGTCGAGTCCGGGGCGGCCCAGGTAGCCGCGGCCCACGCCCGTGCCGCCGATGTACAGCTCGCCCACCGTGCCCGGGCCCGCCGGCCGGCCCTGCGCGTCGTACACGTGGTAGCGCAGGTTCGCCATCGGCCGCCCCACGGTGGGCGGTTCGCCCGGGGCGCCGGGCGGGCAGCGGTGCCAGGACTGGAAGACGGTGGCCTCGGTCGGCCCGTACACATAGAACAGGTCACGGCCCGGCGCCGCGGCCCAGCGGTCCACCAGCGCCTGACAGAACGCCTCGCCGCCGGTCACCACGGTGCGCACGCCGGGGAAGCCGGCGGGGTCCAGCTGGGCCAGGAGCGCGGCGAGCAGGAAGACGGTGTCCACCTCGCGGTCGCGGACCAGGGCGGCCAGCGCATCGGCGGAGGCGGCCGGGGCGTCGAAGGGGACGACGGCGGCGCCCGCCCACAGCGCGGCGAAGATCTCCCACACCGAGACGTCGAAGCCCGGGCCGGCGAACTGCAGCACGCGGCGCCCGGGCCGCAGCCCGAAGGGTTCGGCGGTGGCGGCCAGCAGATTGACCAGGCTGCGGTGTTCGATGCCGACGCCCTTGGGACGGCCGGTGGAGCCGGAGGTGTGAATGACGTAGGCCAGGTCGCCGCCGGTGGCGGGGCAGCGCACCGCGCCCGGTGTGGCGGGGAGGTGGTCGTGCAGGTCGTCGAGGTCGAGCAGCACGGTGCGGCCGTCGGGGACCAGGCCGGTGAGGCCGGGTGTGGTCACGGTGATCTCGCCGCTGACGTCCTCGGCGATGTGGGCGAGCCGGGCGCGCGGGTAGCCGGGGTCGAGCGGGAGATAGGCCGCGCCGCAGCGCAGGACGGCGAGCAGGGCGACGACCAGCTCGGCCGAGCGCGGCAGGCAGACGCGGACCACGCTGCCGGGGCCGGCCCCGTGGTCGGCCAGGCGTCCGGCGAGGACGTCGGCCAGGGCGTGCAGGGCGGCGTGGGTGAGGGTGCGGTCGCCGGTGATCACGGCCGGGCGGCCGGCCCAGCCGGCCGACCGGGCACGCAGCAGGTCGGCGACGGTGCCGTCGGGGACGGGCGCCGCGGTGTCGTTGAGCCGCGCGAGCACCGAGGCCCAGTCGCCGCTCATGCCCGCTCCCCGGCGGCGCCGGTCCGCTCGCCGCCGGGAGTGTCCCGCCAGGGGGCGTCCGGGGTGCGCAGCAGGGCGTCAAGGGCGCGGCCGTAGCGCTGGACGAGGCCGTCGGCGGTCGCGGCGTCGAAGAGTTCCCCCTTGTAGGTGAGGACGCCCTCGACGTCGTCGGGTCCGGCGCGCAGGGACCACACCAGATCGAACGCGGTGGCCGTCGGGCGCACCGCGGCGGTGTCGCCGTCGGGGGTGAACAGGCCGCCGGGCCGGGCGGCGGCCTCCTCCTGGGCGACCACGAGGACCTGGCTGAGCCGGGCGCGGTCGATGCCGTATTCCCGCTCGGCGAGCTCGCCGACGGCGGTGAGGTCCGTGTCGGGGTGGGTGTGTGCGTTCAGCAGCGCGTCGGCGACCCGCCGGGCGAGTTCGCGGTGGGTTGAGGCACCGGCGGTGTCGACGCGCAGCACGGCGGTGCTGGTGAGCGGGCCGACGACGGCGGCGAGGCCGGGCCGGTCCCGGGTGCTGAGCACGGTCGCGAGCCACACCTCGCCCCGGCCCTCGTGCTGACCGTACTGTCCGAGCGCCGCGGTCAGGGCGGTGAGCGCGGCGGTGAACGGGGTGAGTCCCGCGGTCCGTGCGAACCGCCCGGCGCCGGGCGCGGGCAGCAGGAACGGCAGCTCGGTGGGGATCAGCGCCGCGCGCACCAGCCGGGGCCGGTCATAGGGCAGCCGCAGCTCGGGCGGCGGGCAGGCCAGGGCGTGGCGCCACTCGTCCAGGACGCCGTCCTGGCTGCCGGTGCGGGTGCGCTGCCAGCGGGCGACGTCCGCCAGCCGCAGCCGGCCCGGTGGTTCGGGGTCAGGGCGCCGCCCGGACGCGAACGCGGCGTAGGCGTCCTCCAGTTGCGCGACGATCAGCTCCATGGAGCGGCCGTCCACGGCGATGTGATGGACGGCCAGCAGCAGGACGTGCGCGTCGGCGGCGAGCCGCACCAGGCGGGCGCGGACGAGGAGGCCGGCGGCCAGGTCGAAGGGTTCGCCGACGTGCCGCTGGGCGATCTCGCGCAGTGCCGCGGCCCGGTCGTCCTGCGCCAGGGCGCTCAGGTCCTCCTCGTGCCAGGAGATGCGCGGCACGGGCAGCCGGTGCCAGCGGGGTTCCGCGCCGTCGTCCACCAGGCGGCTGGAGAGGGCGTCGTGGCGGGCGGCGGTGTCCTCGACCGCCTCGCGCAGCGCGTGCGCGTCGACGGGCCCGGTGCGCAGCGCCTCCACCACGGCGAACGCGGCCTGCGGGGCCCCGTCCTTGAGGGACCGCCAGATCTCGTACTGTTCGCCGCTCAGCGGTGCCGGGCCGGC
>NZ_JBFALC010000076.1:0-41294 GCF_040656035.1 Streptomyces sp. NPDC050211 | reverse complement strand
CGAGGACGGACACCCCCACCACGTCCCCGCCCCCACCCCAAAACCGAAGGCGCTACGCGCACCCCCACCCACCCGCGCCCCCCGCCGGGAGGCGCCCCACCCACACACCGCACAGCACCCCGCTACACGCACCCCCACAACCCCGCGCCCCCGCCGAAGGCACCGGCACCCACCTGGACGCGTCCAGTTCGACACACCCCCAAAACTCCACTTTTGTATGGGTATCGACTAGTTCGATCACCCCACACAACTGGAGGACGCTGTGCGGCAGCCGGAGGGCTACGACTACGACACCCACAGCCGACTGGCAGGACCGCTCACGGAGCCGTCGGACAAGGCGTACCGGGTCCAGTACATATCGCTCCTCGCACGCGAGCCGCACCGAATACGGGCGATCCTGCTCATGACCTTCGCGCCGATCCTCACCGGCGCCCTCCTCGTCTACCTCATATGGCCCAGCCACTGGGTGGACCGCGACGGCGGCGACGCGTGGATGGCCGCCCTGGACGTCACCATGCTGATATCCATCGGCCTGATCGAGCTCTTCATGGTCGTCAACGTCGCCTCCGTCGCCCACGCCACCATGGTCGCCCGCGACCCCGTCCCGGTCTTCCCCGAACCCGGCACCCGCGTCGCCTTCCTCACCACCTACGTCCCGGGCAAGGAACCCCTCGACATGGTCCGCGCCACCCTCGAGGGCGCGACCCGCATCCACCACCCCGGCCCCCTGGACGTCTGGCTCCTCGACGAGGGCGACGACGCCCAGGCCAAAGCCCTCTGCACCGAACTCGGCGTGCGGCACTTCACCCGCCGAGGCGTCCCCGAGTGGAACCGACCGGACGGCGTCCACAAGGCCCGCACCAAGCACGGCAACTACAACGCCTGGATCGCGATGCACGGCGCGGAGTACGACTTCTTCGCCTCCGTCGACACCGACCACGTCCCGCTCCCCAACTTCCTGGAGCGGATGATGGGTTACTTCCGCGACCCGGACGTCGCCTTCGTCGTAGGCCCCCAGGTGTACGGCAATTACCACAACCCGGTCACCAAGGCGGCGGAGTCCCAGCAGTTCCTCTTCCACGCGCTGATACAACGCGCGGGCAACCGCTACCGCGCCCCCATGTTCGTCGGCACGAACAACGTCGTACGCATCGAAGCCGTGAAGCAGATCGGCGGCCTCTACGACTCGATCACCGAGGACATGGCCACCGGCTTCGAACTGCACCGCACCCGCAACCCCCGAACCCGCAACCACTGGCGCAGCGTCTACACCCCCGACGTACTCGCGGTCGGCGAGGGCCCCGCCTCCTGGACGGACTTCTTCACCCAGCAGATGCGCTGGTCACGCGGCACCTACGAGACGCTGATCAAGCAGTACTGGAGGGCCCCCGGCAAGATGCCCCCGGGCCGCTTCCTCTCGTACACGCTCATGCTGGTCTACTACCCGATGACGGCGGTCAACTGGTTCCTCGGCATCCTCAGCTGCGTCCTGTTCCTCTGGTTCGGCGCCTCCGGCACCCAAGTCGCCGCCTCGGTCTGGCTGATGCTCTACAGCGACGCCGCCGCCCTCCAGATCGGCCTCTACCTCTGGAACCGCCGCCACAACGTCTCCCCGCACGAACCACAGGGCTCCGGCGGCCTGGCCGGCATGGCGATGTCGGCCCTGTCGGCCCCCATCTACCTCAAGTCCTTCGGCGAGGCCGTCCTGCGCCGCCCGAGCCGCTTCGTGGTGACACCGAAGGGCGACGACGCCAGCCCGGACCGCCTGCTCACCTTCCGCATCCACCTCTTCTGGGCGGGCCTCCTCGCGACCTCTCTCACCGCGTCGGTGATCCTCGACAACACGCACGCGGCGATGCGCACCTGGGCGCTCCTGGCCACGGCGATCTCCTTGGCACCGGTCGCCGTATGGTGCTCCACCCGGCTCAAGGAGCGCAGGGAGCCCTCGCCGCGGCCCGTACTGCACGCCTCGCCCCGCAGAGGCGAAGGAGCCGAACCCGCGCTCGCCGGCAACAGCGCGGGCACCACGGTCGCCGGCTCCACGACGGGAGGCAACTAGGCCATGGCCTACAAACCTTCTCAGAAGACCAAGAAGACCGTCCTCGGCATCGGCGGCATCGCCGTCCTGCTCAGCCTGAACGCCCCGGCCGCACTGGACTTCGCGGGCGAGCGGTACCACGCGTACAAGATCGCCCAACCCGGCTACCAGGCCCAGTACGGCAGTTGGAGCCAGGTCGACATCCCCGAGGAGTACCGCACCAACGCCATCCACGCGGCGCTCCTGCACACCGGCAAGGTCCTGATCGTCGCGGGCTCCGGCAACGAGCAGAAGAAGTTCAACAAGGGCGAGTTCGACACCGTCCTCTGGGACCCCAGGACCGACACCTTCAAGAAGATCCCCACCCCCGACGACTTCTTCTGCGCCGGCCACGCCCAACTCCCCGACGGCCGCCTCCTGGTGGCCGGCGGCACCGCCCGCTACGAACTCCTCGACGGCGAGGTGGAGCGCGCCGCCGGCGGTATGCGCGTGAAGAACGAGAGCCCCGACAAGGCAGTGTTCCTGAAGAAGGGCACCGTCTTCCGCTCGCCCGCCGGAGTCGAGTACGTCTCCCGCTTCGACGTCACGGTCCCGAGGGCCCAGGCCGTAACCGACCGCCGCTCCGCCCGGACCCGGGTCACCGCGAGCGAGGTCCGCGTCTTCGTGGAGGCCGTCGAGAAGGGCCCGCTGTCCGTCACCGAGAACCAGGCCCAGTACGAGATCGTCGGCCTGACCGGCAGGGACGCTAACAACACCTACGGTCTCTCCGAGCGGATCAGCCTCGACAAGCAGGACTTCCAGGGCATCCGCGCCGCCTACGAGTTCGACCCGAAGTCCGAGCGGTACATCCCGGTCGACCCGATGGACAAGGCCCGCTGGTACCCCACGCTCGTCGGCCTGGAGGACGGCCGGGTCCTCGCCGTCTCCGGCCTGGACGACCTGGGCAAGATCGACCCAGGTGACAACGAGATCTACGACCCGAGGACCAAGAAGTGGTCACCGGGCCCCAAGCGGTACTTCCCGACGTACCCCGCCCTCTTCCTCACCAAGGGCGGCAAGCTCTTCTACCCGGCCTCGAACGCCGGTTACGGCCCCGCCGACAGGGGCCGCAAGCCGGGCCTGTGGGACCTGCGGACCAACACCTTCCAGTACGTGCCGGGCCTGCGCGACGCCGACAAGACGGAGACGTCGGCCTCCCTCCTGCTCCCGCCCGCGCAGGACCAGAAGGTGATGATCCTCGGCGGCGGAGGCGTCGGCGAATCCAAGAAGTCGACCCCGCGCACCGCCGTCATCGACCTGAAGAAGGACAACCCGGTCTTCGAGGACGGCCCCGACCTCCCCCAGGGCACCCGCTACCTGAACAGCGTGATCATGCCCGACGACACCGTCTTCACCTCCAACGGCTCCGCGGACTACCGGGGCCGCAGCGCCAGCAACATCCTCAAGGCGCAGTTCTACGACCCGAAGGCCAACGCCTTCCGCGAGGCCGCCGCACCGACGGTCGGCCGCAACTACCACTCCGAGGCGCTGCTGCTGCCCGACGGCCGGGTCGCCACCTTCGGCTCCGACCCGCTCTTCGACGACCAGCAGAACACCAAGCTGGGCCACTTCGAGCAACGCATGGAGATCTTCACGCCGCCCGCCCTGCACAAGAACGGGAAGCAGCGCCCCGTACTCGACCGCGGCCCGAAGACACTCGACAGCGACCACCGCGCGACCTTCACCACCGCCCACCCCGAGCGGATCACCGCGGCCCGCCTCATGCGCCCCAGCGCGGTCACGCACACCACGGACGTGGAGCAGCGCTCCATCGCACTCGACCTCACCAAGACAGGCGACTCGGTCACGGTCGACGTACCGAAGGACCCGACCCTGGTCCCGCCCGGCTGGTACATGCTGTTCGTGACGGACGCGCAGGGCACGCCGTCGGAGGCGAAGTGGATCCGGGTGAAGTAGCCGACAAGCAGCCGACTACGCCTGGGAGTTGCGCGCGAGGCCCAGCGCGTACTCCGGCCACCACTGCCCCGCCTCCGGCCCGCCCCCGCACGTCCCGTCCGACTCGCCGGGCCGCTTGACCCACAGATAGGCGTCCAGGGCGGGCTCGCCGGTGTCGAAGGTGGGCGGGGTGCCCAGCGCTCTGCCCGGCGGGTTGCACCAGGCGCCGGGCAGGGGCCCCTTGCCGTTGCGGCTGGTGTCGATGACGAAGTGCTTGCCGCCCAGGTCCTCGGAGAGCTTCAGGCCGTACTTCTTGGTGACCTCGTTGGTCTGGAAGTTGGAGACGTTGAGGGCGAAGCCGTCGGCGCGCGCGACGCCCGCCCGGTACAGGCGCTGGACCAGCTGGGCCAGCTTCGTGGGCTCCTTGATCCAGGCCGGGTTGCCGGCGTCCAGGTACACCTTCGTGTTCGGCTGCCGCTTCAGCCGGTCGATCGCCTCGCCGAGCAGCTTCTCGCGCTCACCGTGGTACTCACCGGGCGTACAGCCGTCCACGACGTGCGCGACCGCGTCGGGCTCGAGCACCACCACGGCCTTCGCCTTGCCCAGCGCGGCCGCGAACTTCCCGATCCAGGCCCGGTACGCGCCCGCGCTCGTGGCCCCGCCCGCCGAGTGCTGCCCGCAGTCCCGGTGCGGGATGTTGTACGCCGTGAACACCGCCGTCCGCCCTTCCTGGAGGGCCGCCGCGGCGGCCGAGCCGACCACCGCCGTCGGGTCGGTCTCACCGGCCGGCCACAGCGCGGCGGGCCGCTCGGCGATCCGCCGGAGCAGTTCGGCGTCCTCGGTACGGCCTTCCTGCCGCCACTTCTCGATCTGCTGGGCGGCCGGGCTCTCCGGGTCGACCCAGAACGGCGAGGAGGACCCGGCGTGCGCCTTCCTGGAGGCGGCGCCGGCGACAGAGGCCTCGTCGATGTCGGCCGCGGACGTACAGCCCGCCGCGAGTCCGAGCACCGCGAGAGCCGCGAGGGCGTGGATCAGCCGGGGCATGCTGCTCCCTTGGGCGAGAGTGACGTACAGTGACAAGTCATCGACAATCGTTGCATAGCGGACACATCTCGACCGGTATCGCAATGCCGGGAAAGCCCGGCGGACCGAAGGGCGAGACGGGGCTGACCGCCATATGACCGGCCGGTAGGGTCTGGGGCGTGCCGAAGCCGCTCAGCCTTCCCTTCGACCCCATCGCCCGCGCCGACGAACACTGGAAGCAGCGCTGGGGAAACGTACCCTCCATGGCCGCGATCACCTCGATCATGCGGGCCCAGCAGATTCTGCTCGCCGAGGTCGACGCGGTGGTCAAGCCGTACGAACTGACGTTCGCGCGCTATGAGGCACTGGTGCTGCTCACCTTCTCCAAGGCCGGTGAGCTGCCGATGTCCAAGATCGGCGAGCGGCTCATGGTGCATCCGACGTCCGTGACGAACACCGTGGACCGGCTGGTGAGGTCGGGCCTGGTGGAGAAGCGGCCCAATCCGAACGACGGCCGCGGCACCCTCGCCACCATCACCGACAAGGGCCGTGAGGTCGTCGAGGCCGCCACCCGCGACCTGATGGCGATGGACTTCGGACTCGGCGTGTACGACGCCGAGGAGTGCGCCGAGATCTTCGCGATGCTGCGGCCGCTTCGGGTGGCCTCCGGCGACTTCGAGGAAGGCTAGCCCGGGGCAAGATCTCCCGGAACCGGCCGTTACGCTCGACGGCATGAAGAAAAGCGTGCTGACCCGCTACCGCGTCATGGCCTATGTCACCGCCGTCATGCTGCTTGTGCTGTGCACCTGCATGGTGTTCAAGTACGGCTTCGACATGGGCGAGGACGTCACCTTCGTGGTCTCGCAGGTCCACGGAATCCTCTACATGATCTACCTGGTCTTCGCCTTCGACCTCGGCTCCAAGGCCAAGTGGCCGTTCGGCAAGCTGCTGTGGGTGCTCCTGTCGGGAACCATCCCCCTCGCCGCGTTCTTCGTGGAGCGCAAGGTCACCCGCACGGTCGAGCCGCTGGTCAGCGGGCCCGTTCCGGCCGCCGCGAAGGCGTAGCCCCACCGCCGTACCCATTCGTACGGCGGTCTGCCATCGACATTTACTTGGACGTCCTAGTAAATTCGAAGGTATGGACGCTGACGCCATAGAAGAAGGCCGCCGTCGCTGGCAGGCTCGCTACGACGCCTCGCGCAAGCGCGACGCAGACTTCACCACGCTCTCCGGCGATCCCGTGGAGCCGGTGTACGGGCCCCGGCCGGGGGACAGGTACGAGGGCTTCGAGCGGATCGGCTGGCCCGGGGAGTACCCCTTCACCCGCGGTCTCTACCCGACCGGCTACCGGGGGCGGACCTGGACCATCCGCCAGTTCGCCGGCTTCGGCAACGCCGAGCAGACGAACGAGCGCTACAAGATGATCCTGGCCAACGGCGGAGGCGGCCTCTCCGTGGCCTTCGACATGCCGACCCTCATGGGCCGCGACTCCGACGACCCGCGCTCGCTCGGCGAGGTCGGCCACTGCGGAGTGGCGATCGACTCGGCGGCCGACATGGAGGTCCTGTTCGGGGGCATCCCGCTGGGCGACGTCACGACCTCGATGACGATCAGCGGTCCGGCCGTCCCCGTCTTCTGCATGTACCTCGTCGCGGCCGAGCGGCAGGGCGTCGACCCCGCCGTCCTGAACGGCACGCTCCAGACCGACATCTTCAAGGAGTACATCGCCCAGAAGGAGTGGCTCTTCCAGCCCGAGCCGCACCTGCGCCTCATCGGCGACCTGATGGAGCACTGCGCGTCGAAGATCCCCGCGTACAAGCCGCTGTCCGTCTCCGGCTATCACATCCGTGAGGCCGGTTCGACGGCCGCGCAGGAGCTGGCGTACACCCTCGCCGATGGCTTCGGTTACGTGGAACTGGGCCTGTCCCGCGGCCTGGACGTGGACGTCTTCGCCCCCGGCCTGTCCTTCTTCTTCGACGCCCATGTCGATTTCTTCGAGGAGATCGCCAAGTTCCGTGCCGCACGGCGCATTTGGGCGCGCTGGATGCGGGACGTGTACGGCGCCCGGTCCGAGAAGGCCCAGTGGCTGCGCTTCCACACACAGACCGCCGGCGTCTCCCTGACGGCCCAGCAGCCGTACAACAACGTGGTCCGTACGGCCGTAGAGGCGCTGGCGGCGGTCCTCGGCGGCACCAACTCCCTGCACACCAACGCCCTGGACGAAACCCTCGCGCTGCCCTCCGAGCAGGCCGCGGAGATCGCCCTGCGCACGCAGCAGGTGCTGATGGAGGAGACCGGCGTCGCCAACGTGGCCGATCCGCTGGGCGGTTCGTGGTACGTCGAGCAGCTGACGGACCGGATCGAGGCCGAAGCCGAGAAGATCTTCGAGCAGATCAAGGAACGGGGGCTCAGGGCCCACCCGGACGGGCAGCACCCCATCGGCCCCATCACCTCCGGCATCTTGCGCGGCATCGAGGACGGCTGGTTCACCGGCGAGATCGCCGAGTCCGCCTTCCAGTACCAGAAGGCCCTGGAGAAGGGCGACAAGCGGGTCGTAGGCGTCAACGTCCACCACGGCTCGGTCACCGGCGACCTGGAAATCCTCCGCGTCAGCCACGAGGTCGAGCGCGAACAGGTCCGGGCGCTCGGCAGCCGCAAGGCCGCCCGCGACGACACCCGGGTGCGCTCCGCGCTGGACGCGATGGTCGCGGCGGCGCGGAACGGCGGGAACATGATCGAGCCGATGCTGGAGGCGGTGCGGGCTGAGGCGACGCTGGGGGAGATCTGCGGGGTGCTGCGGGAGGAGTGGGGGGTGTACACGGAACCGGCGGGCTTCTAGAGCGCCCCGAAGGGGCGCGGGGAACTGCGCGACCAGCCACAACGGACCCGCAGACAACGGAAATCAGAGGCTAGCCTCGTCGCCGGCGGCCAGCCCAAGGAGCAGCACACGCGTAAAGCTCCGGACCCACTCCTCGTCGACCGGCTCCGCGCTGACCACGCAGCGGTGGACGACCGCGCCCGCGACCATGTCGAAGATGAGGTCGACCGTGCGCGCCGCCTCCCGCGGATCGGTCTCGGGCGCCAGCTCGCCACGGGTCTGGGCCCGGGCCCGCCCCGCCAGCACCAGCCGCTTCTGGCGGTCGACGATCGACGCGCGGATCCGTGCGCGCAGCGCGTCGTCGCGGGTCGATTCGGCGAGTACCGCCATCAGGCCGCTCTTCGCCTCGGGGCGGGCCAGGATCACCGCGAACTGCAGGACCACGCCTTCGATATCGGCGGCGAGGCTGCCGCGGTCGGGGAGTTCGAGTTCGTCGAAGAGCTCGGCGACCGCGTCGACCACGAGCTCGTTCTTGCCCGCCCAGCGGCGATACAGCGTCGTCTTCGCAACCCCGGCCCGCGTGGCCACGTCTCCCAGGGTGAGCTTCGACCAGCCCAGCTCCACCAGGGCCTCCCGCGTGGCCGCGAGGATCGCGGTGTCCGCGGCGGCGCTGCGCGGGCGTCCTGTGGCGCGTGGGGCGGAAGTGGGGCTCTGCATCCCCTGACCATAACCGGCGGTTCCTGTGAGGCCGTGAGGGAGATCACCGGGGCGGAGTACCGCGGAGGCACTCGGTGCCATTACGCTACGGGTCGTAGCGAAACCATGGGTGCAGGGTGGGGACCCGGCGCCGAAACGGACACTGCACGACCGGCTTTCTCAACGCTTTTCACACACGCGCGAGAACGGGGGAGGATAGGCGTATGCAGCCACGGAACATGTCCATGAGCGGAGTCGTCGACCTCGCCGCGGTGAAGGCGGCCCAGGAGGCCAAGGCGAAGGCGGAGCAGGCGCGCGCCGAAGCGGCCCGGCAGGGCGGCGGGGGAGGAGCCGTCTCCCCGGCCGACCTCGTCATCGATGTCGACGAGGCCGGATTCGAGCGCGATGTCCTCCAGCGGTCCACCGAAGTACCCGTCGTCATCGACTTCTGGGCCGAGTGGTGTGAGCCCTGCAAGCAGCTGAGCCCGGTCCTGGAGCGGCTGGCCGTCGAGTACAACGGGCGCTTCGTCCTTGCCAAGATCGACGTCGACGCCAATCAGATGCTGATGCAGCAGTTCGGGATCCAGGGGATTCCCGCTGTCTTCGCCGTGGTGGCGGGACAGGCGCTGCCGCTCTTCCAGGGGGCCGCCGGCGAGGCGCAGATCCGGCAGACGCTCGATCAGCTCGTCCAGGTCGCCGAGCAGCGGTTCGGCCTCACCGGCCTGGCCGTCGACCCGGAGGCCGACCCCGGCGCCGCCGAACAGCAGCAGGCTCCCGCGGTACCGGCGGGGCCGTACGACGCCCTACTGGAAGCCGCCGTACAGGCCCTGGACGCGGGCGACTTGGGCGGTGCCGTTCAGGCGTACAAGAACGTGCTGAGCGACGACCCGGGCAACATGGAGGCCAAACTCGGCCTCGCCCAGGCCGAGTTGCTCCAGCGGGTGCAGGGGCTCGACCCGGCGCAGGTGCGCAAGGAGGCCGCCGACAAGTCGGGTGATGTGCAGGCGCAGGTCGCCGCCGCCGACCTGGATCTGGTGGGCGGACATGTCGAGGACGCGTTCGGACGGCTCATCGACACCGTGCAGCGCACGGCGGGCGAGGAGCGGGAGGGCGTACGGGTGCGGCTGCTCGAACTCTTCGAGGTGGTCGGCGCCGAGGATCCGCGAGTTGTAGCGGCGCGCAGGGCGCTGGCGCGTGCCCTGTTCTGACCGGGGTGGGGGCCCGGTTCTGACCAGTCGCTAAACGCCGGGGCGTGTGATGCCCGAGTGAAAGATTGGCCGACAGGGGGCCAGTGCGGCCGCGCTTTACCAAATCTTGGTAATCGCGGCCGCTGTTACTGCGAGTAAGTCAGAGCCGTTGATCTGTCGGAATCTGTCCAATGATCAACGGCTTTGTCCACCCCCCAGGAGCCACCCAGCGTTGCCGCTCGAGACCCGAGGGTCGTTGTTCGGTTATCCGGCCGTTACTAGTGAGTAACGAACCCCCTTGTGCGGGCGGCGAGAATGCACCACGATCGGCGACGCTCGGTCCATTCCCGTACCCCGACAGCCGGTTGGGTCGACGGGAGTCAAGGGTCCCCACCGAGTAGAGCCGGCGGCAGTGGCGCCGGCTCTTGGGCAGGGGGGTCTTCGCTTACCGGCGAAGCCTGTCCAGCAAGGTTGTGCGTGATGCGTGTCAGGCGCGACCAGTGGTTGTCGCTCGGGGGTGATCGCCGGTGATCGAGGCGCGTTTCGCGCTTCCGGGCGCGGGCGCTCCCCTTCCCGAGGACGTAGCACTTCTCCCATCCCTGCCCGGCTGAGCCGTCGACTCGACAGGGGCAGCCAGGGCCAGGAGATGTACGTCCGAGAAGGAGGAAATATGGAGTCCCAGGTGCGTGGCGGGACCAGATGGAAGCGGTTCGCTGTGGTCATGGTGCCCAGCGTCGCCGCCACGGCGTGTATAGGTATCGCTCTCGCGCAGGGCGCCCTTGCCGCGTCGTTCAGCGTGTCGGGGCAGTCGTTCAAGGTCACGGCCGACAAGCTCGTCGGTACGGGCTTCTCCCAGTACGGGGCCATTGACTCGGGGTACACCCTCGACGGCAAGAAGACGGCTCACCCCGTCGCGGTCTCGGCCTTCAAGAACGCCTCGATCACGAACATGTGCCAGTCCGTGGTCACGCCGAACATCCCGCTGCTCGGTTCCGTCAGCCTGACGCTGAAGGCGGGCGGCGGCGGTACGCCGGTTCAGGCCGAGAACCTGTACATCGACGTCGAAGATCTCGAGGCGAACGCCGTCTTCGAGAACATCGACATCGGCGTTGCCGCCAAGGACGCCAACAAGGGTCCTGGCATGAAGAGCAACGAGACCTCGAACCCGTTCGGGTTCGCGCAGCAGGCCGATCGGGCCACGCTGACCGATGTGAAGCAGACGGCGTGGGCGACCACCGCCGGAACCTTCAAGCTCAGCGGCCTGAAGATGTCGCTGTCGACGGGTGTCAAGGAGTGCTACTAAGCACTCCATGACGGGCGGGGGAGCCGGTGGCGCCCCCGCCCGTCACCGTAGAAGCGGAATCTTCACACCCAGTACAACTCACCACCACAGCAAAGCCGCACCAGGGAGCTGTTTTCCATGAGCGCCGAGACTCCTGCCGCTACCGGCCAGTTCAGCCGCCGGAGGCTGCAGTTCCGCGCCTGGCGGGGCACCCGGCCGTTCTGGGCCGGGCTGTTCGTCCTCCTCGGCGGAATCCCCATCGCTTACTTCCCGTACGCCAATCTGAAGATCGGGCACCTGACGCTGGCGATGGCGACCACCGCGGGCGCCGGGTCCCTGATCATCGGCGTGCTGCTCGTCGTGCTCGGCATCAGCCTCTGGTTTCAGAAGCACGTACGCACCTTCGCGGGCGTAGCGGCGATCCTGCTGGCCCTGGTCTCCATCCCGGTGTCCAACATTGGTGGCTTCCTCATCGGCTTCCTGCTGGCGATGATCGGCGGCGCGATGGCAGTGGCCTGGGTGCCGGGTGAGCCGCCGGCGCCGGAGGCGGAGGAGACCGGGAAGGGCAAGGGCGACGCGCCCGAGGGCCTGACCGGTCCGAGCGCCGATCCGCTGGGTGAGCCGATCGATCTGTCAGGAACGAGCCCGGCGAACGGGGCGAACGGGAGGCACAGTGCCGGCTGACGAGGTGACCCACGGGACTGAGGTGGACAAGTCCCGTGTGAGAACCGGGCCGCGCCATGCGGCACCCAAGAAGCCGCTGTTCACCAGGTTCCAGATGCCGGCCGGGAAGGCGATAGCCCTGGCGGCGATGCCGACGGCGGTCCTCATGGGGATGGGGTTCACACCGAAGCTGGCCCTCGCCGAGGACCGGCCGACATCCAAGAGCCTGACGGCGGACGAGTACAAGGAATGTGTCGCGGCCCTCGAGGACGAGGCGTCGGCGAGCGCGAGCCCGTCACCGTCCGCCTCGGCGAGCGAGTCCGAGAAGACGGAGCCGTCGCCGTCGGAGTCCTCGACCGGGGACACCGGGACTTCGGACTCCACCGAGGGCAACTCCTCGGAGGGCAACTCCTCGGGCGGCAAGGACTCTTCGTCGGATTCAGGTTCCGACGACGAGCCCACGCCGACGCCGTCGGCCACCGCCAGCGGCTCGGGCGGCCCGGAGTCGGGCGGCGACGCCGCCACGCCGAGCCCCTCGCCGTCGGAAAGCGGCGGCGGCCTGCTGGAGGACATCGGCGACGCGATCTCCGACATCTTCACCGGCGGTCAGGGCGCGTCGGCGAGCGCGAGCCCGTCGCCGTCGGCCACCCCGTCGGCGTCGGCCTCCGAGAGCGCGAAGTCCTCGTCGTCCGACGCCGTCAAGGAGGCCACCGAGAAGGTCACCGACACGGTCGAGGACACCGCGAAGGACACGACCGACACGGCGTCCAAGGCGGCCGAGGAGAAGCAGGAGGCGGTCAAGGAGGCGGCCGAGGCGGCCGAGCAGGCCACCGAGTCGGCCACCCCGAGCCCGTCCGCGAGCGCCACCACGGACGCCGACGGCTGTCCGGTCGCCACGGACGAGGAGGGCGGCGTCGACAACACGGTGCCGCTGCCCGACGACCCCTGGTTCCTGGACGCCAGCTCGCTGCTGCTGAAGGGCGCCGACTATCAGGGCATAGTCGAGGTGAGGACCGCGAACGGCACCAAGAAGAAGGTGCTGAAGTACGTCATCTCCGACGGCACCGACATCGGCGATCTGCACCAGACGGTCAAGGACAAGCAGTCCGGCAAGACCTACCACGTGCAGGCGGGCGCGGGCACGACGTCCACGATCCGCAACGGCAAGACGATCATGTACACGGAGTCCATCTCCGGGAACCTGTTCGGCCTGATCCCGATCACGTTCGACCCGAAGCACCCGCCGCCGCTGAACATCCCGCTGATCTACTTCACCAAGGTGAAGGTCCAGCAGGCCGGCCAGTTCGGCGGCGACCTGACCGTCCCCGGGCTGCACAGCTGGCAGGACTGAACGCCGGGACCGGCCGAAGCGCCACCCTCTCGAGTCCTCTCCGGGAGCCGCAAAAGGCTGTGCCCCCGCCGGGTTTCGACCCGACGGGGGCACAGTCCTGTTGACCGCTCACAAGGGAGAGATGGTTGAGAACTCAGCTGAAGCTGACCCGCGACGGCGACGCGTTCGTCGCCCGGCTCACGCCCCGTCAGGTGGCGGCGATGTACGAGGCGCTGAGTCACCTGAGCGGGCACGACTACGGTGACACGGAGCTGACCCTGTTGGTCGGCGCGGGCCGGGAGCCGGTCGAGGCCCTCGTGGCACGCCTGGCCGGACGGCACACGGAGTCACGCGACTTCCGCCTCACCATCGAGGAACTCCACATGGTGCACAGCGCGTTGACCGCCGCGCCCACCATGTTCCTCGAGCGCGGTGGCCTCTTCGCGGAGGAGCCGTTCAACATCCGCCTGGGCTTCTACCGGGAGAACTTCTACGCCCTGGCGTCTGCCGTCCAGCGGGCGGTGGCCGAGGCGTGACACCCGGCGGAAGCCACGAGGGCGCCCCCTGCCCCAGGAGGCGCCCTCACCGCCGTACAAGCCCCTTGCAGGGCGCCTGCGTTACTTCGCCTCGCCGCCCAAGTGATGGACCCGCACCATGTTCGTGGTCCCCGGCACCCCAGGAGGTGAGCCGGCCGTGATGATGAGGGTGTCGCCGGCGTTGAAGCGACCCAGCTTGAGGACTTCGCCGTCGACCAGGTCGACCATCTCGTCGGTGCTGTTGACGAAGGGGACGACGTGGGATTCGACGCCCCAGCTGAGGGTGAGTTGGTTGCGGGTGGACTCGTCCGTCGTGAAGGCGAGGATCGGCTGGGAAGCCCGGTAGCGGCACAGGCGGCGGGCCGTGTCGCCGGACTTGGTGAAGGCGACCAGGCCCTTGCCGCCGAGGAAGTCGGCGATCTCGCAGGCGGCGCGGGCGACCGAACCGCCCTGCGTGCGCGGCTTCTTGCCGGGGACGAGCGGCTGGAGGCCCTTCGACATCAGCTCCTGCTCGGCCGCGACGACGATCTTCGACATCGTCTTGACCGTCTCGATCGGGTAGGCGCCGACCGAGGACTCGGCGGACAGCATCACCGCGTCCGCGCCGTCCAGGATCGCGTTGGCCACGTCGGAGGCCTCGGCGCGGGTCGGGCGGGAGTTGGTGATCATCGACTCCATCATCTGGGTCGCCACGATCACCGGCTTGGCGTTGCGCCGGCACAGCTCGATCAGGCGCTTCTGCACCATCGGGACCTTCTCGAGCGGATACTCGACGGCCAGGTCACCGCGGGCCACCATGACGGCGTCGAACGCCATCACGACGCCCTCCATGTTCTCCACCGCCTGCGGCTTCTCCACCTTGGCGATGACGGGGACCCGGCGGCCCTCCTCGTCCATCACCTTGTGGACGTCCTCGACGTCCTTGGCATCCCGCACGAAGGACAGGGCGACCATGTCGCAGCCCATGCGGAGGGCGAAGCGGAGGTCCTCGACGTCCTTGTCGGACAGCGCCGGGACGTTGACGGCCGCGCCGGGCAGGTTGATGCCCTTGTGGTCGGAGACGACACCGCCCTCGATGACGATCGTCTTGACCCGCTGGCCCTCGACGTCCAGCACCTTCAGCTCGACGTTGCCGTCGTTGATCAGGACCTGGTCGCCGCGGGAGACGTCACCGGGCAGGCCCTTGTAGGTCGTCCCGCAGATCTGCTTGTCGCCCGGGACGTCCTCGGTGGTGATGACGAACTCGTCACCGCGCTCCAGCTCCACCGGGCCCTCGGCGAAGGTCTCCAGCCGGATCTTGGGGCCCTGCAGGTCGGCGAGGACGCCGATCGCGCGGCCGGTCTCCTTGGACGCGGCGCGGACACGGTCGTACCGCCCCTGATGCTCGGCGTGTGTGCCGTGGCTGAAGTTGAAGCGGGCCACATTCATGCCGGCTTCGATCAGCGCGACGAGTTGCTCGTGGGAGTCGACCGCGGGGCCGAGAGTACAGACGATTTTCGAACGGCGCATGGGGGCGATCCTATCGGTTTGTTTCGCTGCGGAATATTCCGTCTGGCGGAAAATACAAAGGGGCGGGATGCCGCTCAGGTGAGATTCCGAGAACCATTCACGAGCGCATACGTCTGTGTCGCAATCTCCAGTTCCTCATCGGTCGGCACCACGGCGACGGCGACCCGCGCGGACTCCGGCGAGATCAGCCGCGGCTCGTCACTCCGTACGGCGTTCAGTTCGCTGTCGACGGCCAGGCCCAGCGCCTCCAGGCCCGCCACGGCAGCTTCCCGCACCGGGCTCGCGTTTTCCCCGACTCCCGCTGTGAAGGCGACCGCGTCCACCCGTCCGAGTACGGCGTAATAGGCGCCGATGTACTTCTTCAGCCGGTGAATGTAGATGTCGAAGGCCAGTTTCGCCTGTTCGTCACCTTCGTCGATCCGGCGGCGGATCTCCCGCATGTCGTTGTCCCCGCACAGACCGATCAGCCCACTCTTCTTGTTGAGAAGAGTGTCGATCTCGTCCGTGGACATTCCGCCAACGCGCATCAAATGGAAGATGACGGCAGGATCCATGTCCCCGGACCGCGTACCCATCACCAGCCCCTCCAAAGGCGTCAGCCCCATGGAGGTGTCGACACATCGACCGCCCTCGACCGCCGAGGCGGACGCCCCGTTTCCGAGGTGCAGGACGATCACATTGACCTCGGAAGGGTCCTTGCCCAGCAGTTGCGCGGTCGCCCGGGAGACGTACGCGTGCGACGTCCCGTGGAAGCCGTACCGGCGGATCCGGTGCTCGTCGGCGGTCTTCACGTCGATCGCGTAGCGCGCCGCCGACTCCGGCATCGTGGTGTGGAACGCGGTGTCGAAGACGGCGATCTGGGGCAGGTCGGGGCGCAGCGCCTGGGCGGTGCGGATGCCGGTGAGGTTGGCGGGGTTGTGCAGCGGGGCGACCGGGATCAGCCGCTCGATCTCGGCGAGGACGGCGTCGTCGATCACGGTCGGCTCGGTGAAGAGCTTCCCGCCGTGCACCACCCGGTGGCCGATCGCGGCCAGCTCCGGTGAGTCCAGGCCGAGCCCGTCCCTCGTCAGTTCTTCCGATACGGCCTTCAGCGCGGCCTCGTGGTCGGCCATCGGGCCGGTCCACTCACGGGACTCGCCGGTCGCCAGAGGGGTGTGCTTGAGCCGCGAGGTCTCCTCACCGATCCGCTCGACCAGGCCCACCGCCAGCCGGCTGCCGTCGCGCATGTCGAGCAGTTGGTACTTCACCGACGAGGAGCCGGAGTTGAGGACGAGGACACGGGACGAGCTCACTGTGCGGTTGCCTTCTCGCTGGGGGTCTGGGCCTGGATCGCCGTGATGGCGACGGTGTTGACGATGTCCTGGACGAGGGCACCGCGGGAGAGGTCGTTGACCGGCTTGCGCAGACCCTGGAGGACCGGGCCGACAGCGATCGCGCCGGCCGAACGCTGCACGGCCTTGTAGGTGTTGTTGCCGGTGTTCAGGTCCGGGAAGATCAACACGCTTGCCTGGCCCGCGACTTCGGACTCCGGCAGCTTGGTGCGGGCGACGGTCGGCTCCACGGCGGCGTCGTACTGGATCGGCCCCTCGATCTTCAGGTCGGGCCTGCGCTGCCGTACCAGCTCGGTCGCCTCGCGCACCTTGTCGACGTCGGCGCCCGAGCCGGACGTACCGGTCGAGTACGACAGCATCGCGATCCGCGGCTCCACGCCGAACTGCTGGGCGGTCGCGGCGGACTGGATGGCGATGTCGGCGAGCTGCTCGGCGTTCGGGTCGGGGTTGACCGCGCAGTCGCCGTAGACGAGCACCTTGTCGGCGAGGCACATGAAGAAGACGGAGGACACGATGGAGGCGTCCGGCTTGGTCTTGATGATCTCGAAGCCGGGGCGGATCGTGGCCGCGGTGGAGTGGACCGACCCGGACACCATGCCGTCGGCCAGGCCCTCCTGCACCATCAGGGTGCCGAAGTAGTTCACGTCGGAGACCACGTCGTACGCCAGCTCCACCGTCACGCCCTTGTGGGCGCGCAGGGCCGCGTACTGCTCGGCGAAGCCGTCGCGCAGCTCGCTGGTGGCCGGGTCGATCAGCTGGGAGTCGCCGAGGTCGATGCCGAGGTCGGCGGCCTTCTTGCGGATCTGGTCGACCGGGCCGAGGAGGGTGAGGTCGCAGACGCCGCGGCGCAGCAGGACCTCGGCGGCGTGCAGGACGCGGGGCTCGGTGCCCTCCGGGAGGACGACCCGGCGCATGTCGGAGCGGGCCTGTTCGAGGAGCTTGTGCTCGAACATCATCGGGGTGACGCGGTCGCTGCTGGGGGCGCTGACCCGCTTCAGCAGCTCGCCGGTGTCGGCGTACCGCTCGAACAGGCCGAGCGCGGTCTCCGCCTTGCGCGGGGTGGCCGCGTTCAACTTGCCCTCCAGGCCGGAGAGTTCGGCAGCGGTCGGGAAGCTGTTGCCGGAGACCGAGAGGACCGGGGTGCCGGGGGCGAGACGGGCGGCGAGGGTGAGGATCTCGTCGCTGGGCACCTCGTTGAGCGTCAGCAGTACGCCGGCTATCGGCGGGGTGCCGGCGCTGTGCGCGGCGAGCGAGCCGACGACCAGGTCGGCGCGGTCGCCCGGCGTGACGACCAGGCAGCCCGGGGTCAGGGCGCTCAGGAAGTTGGGCAGCATCGCGCCGCCGAAGACGAAGTCGAGCGCGTCACGGGCGAGCCCGGAGTCGTCGCCGAGCACCACCTTGGCGCCGAGAGCGTGGCTGATCTGGGCGACGGTGGGCGCGGAGAGGGCGGGCTCGTCCGGCACGACGTAGCAGGGCACCGGCAGCCGGTCGGTGAGCCGTTCGGCGATGCGGTCGCGGTCCTCGCGGGCGACCCGGTTGGTGACCATGGCGAGGACGTCGCAGCCGAGGCCGTCGTAGGCGCGGTAGGCGTTGCGGGTCTCGGCGAGCACGGACTCGGCACTCTGCCCCCGGCCGCCGACCACCGGGATCACGGACGCGCCGAACTCGTTCGCCAGCCGGGCGTTGAGGGACAGCTCGTCCGGGAACTGGGTGTCGGCGTAGTCGGTGCCGAGGACGAGGACGACGTCATAGTCACGGGCGACGAGATGGAAGCGGTCGACGAGGGTGGAGACCAGTTCGTCCGCGCCCTGCTCGGCCTGGAGTGCGGACGCCTCGTGATAGTCCATGCCGTAGACCGTCGCCGGGTCCTGCGAGAGCCGGTACCGGGCGCGCAGCAGCTCGAACAACCGGTCGGGTCCGTCGTGGACGAGGGGGCGGAAGACGCCCACCCGGTCGACCTGCCGGGTCAGCAGTTCCATGACCCCCAGCTCGACCACCTGGCGGCCGTCGCCGCGGTCGATACCGGTCACGTACACGCTGCGCGTCACGCGTGCTCTCCGTTTCATCTGCTGGGGTGTGTTTGGCATGTTTTATGGCTCACAAAAATCGCCCACCGGGGTGAGCAGAACCCTCTTGACAATACCCTTGCCGGTGGATAAGGCGCCCGTCAGCTGTGGAGAAGTCATGTCCCCCTGGGCGACGTGAAACAATCGGACTGGCTCACCGGTGTCAACAGCGAGCAGGAGACACAGCACGATGCGTATCGGAGTTCTCACCGCAGGCGGCGACTGCCCCGGCCTGAACGCCGTGATCCGGTCGGTCGTGCACCGAGCGGTCGCGCACTACGGCGACGAGGTGATCGGCTTCGAGGACGGGTACGCGGGTCTGCTCGACGGCCGCTACCGCAACCTCGACCTTGACGACGTCAGCGGCATCCTCGCCCGCGGTGGCACCATCCTCGGCTCCTCCCGCCTCCAGCGCGACCGGCTGCGCGAGGCCTGTGAGGGGGCCGAGGACGAGATGCGCGAGTTCGGCATCGACGCGCTCATCCCGATCGGCGGCGAGGGCACGCTGACGGCGGCGCGCATGCTGTCGGACGTGGGCCTGCCGGTCGTCGGCGTACCGAAGACGATCGACAACGACATCTCGTCCACGGACCGCACCTTCGGCTTCGACACCGCGGTCGGCGTGGCCACGGAGGCGATGGACCGCCTCAAGACCACGGCCGAGTCCCACCAGCGCGTCATGGTCGTCGAGGTCATGGGCCGCCACGCCGGCTGGATCGCGCTGGAGTCCGGCATGGCCGCCGGCGCCCACGGCATCTGCCTGCCCGAGCGGGCCTTCGACCCGGGCGACCTGGTCAAGATGGTCGAGGAGCGCTTCGCCCGCGGGAAGAAGTTCGCGGTCCTGTGCGTGGCCGAGGGCGCCCACCCCGCCGAGGGCAGCATGGACTACGGGCACGGCGAGATCGACCAGTTCGGACACGAGCGCTTCCAGGGCATCGGCACGGCACTGGCGTACGAGCTGGAGAGGCGGCTCGGCAAGGAGGCCAAGCCGGTCATTCTCGGCCACGTCCAGCGCGGTGGCACACCGACGGCGTACGACAGGGTGCTCGCCACCCGCTTCGGCTGGCACGCGGTGGAGGCCGCGCACCGGGGCGAGTTCGGCAAGATGACCGCGCTGCGCGGCACGGACATCATGATGGTGCCGCTGGCGGAAGCGGTGACCGAGCTGAAGACAGTGCCGAAGGACCGTATGGACGAGGCGGAGTCGGTGTTCTAGACACCAGGAGTTTTAGGCACCAGGAGTTCTAGACACCGGGAGAACGGTCGCTGACCCTGGTCCAGAAGAGGTCCAGGATCCGGTCGAGGAACTCGCGGCCGGACCGGTCCGAGCCGTCGCTGCCGCCGCCCCAGCTGAGCGTGGCGACCATCCGCCCCTGATAGTCGTCGTACAGCTCCTGGAGCGTGACCTCCAGGAGCCGCCGGTCCAGGGGCAGCAGCTTCGCGACCGGCCGGACGTACGCCTGCCAGCGTGTCGTCACCGCGCTGCGCAGCAGCTCGGCCAGCTTCGGGTCGCGGCCGGTGACGGTGGCGAAGTCGGGGATCGACAGGTCGAGCAGGGCGGCGAGGACGGCGGCCTGGCGGTCGGTGCCGCGCCAGTCGCCGGTCTCCTCCATCCGGAGATACGCCGCGAGTTCAAGGCCGAGGGTACGGGCGACATCGTCGGGCGCGAGGCCACGGGCGATGCGGTGCTCGCGCAGGGTCCGCGGCTGCCCGATCAGCTCACCCTGCGAGCACCACAACACGCCGGCGAGCGAGGTGAGTTCGGAGCTGGTGGGGGTGAGGGCGCCGCGTTCCCAGGCGATGACGAGATCCGGGGTGGCGTACGGCATGCCGTACGAGGCCCGCAGGTCGCGGGCGACATGTTCGGGGCCCATGCCGAGGGCGGCACGGAGTCTTTGGGCGGCGGGGGCGTTGAAGGGAGGACCGGGCTGGTTCGGCAGAGCTCGGGGTCGGCGCACGGGCCACAAGCTAGGGGCGCTGCGGTGCGGTGACTACGGTCTGTTCGGCCAGTATCACGGATTGTAGGAACGTACGGTTTCGGTCAGGTGTCCGAAACTGTTGGTGTGGCTGAAGGATGCCCCGTGAGGTGCCGGTACGGTCCTCCGGCCGCCCGGGATGCGGGCGGCCGCCTTGCGAAGGGCAAGGTAGAGGGGCATATGCGCGCGTGCGTGCCGGTGCCGTCCGTCCGGTACTCCGGGACGGCGGGCCGGGTGGCTCGGTTCCCATGCGCCGCACGGTTCGCACATCTGTCGGGCACATGCGGGGAGAAAGCCCGCGGCGCAAATCGCACCCCTCACCCCTTGACCGCCCCGCCCAGCGCGAACCCGCCCCCCAGCCGCCGGGCGACCAGTACGTACAGCAGGATCACCGGCGTCGAGTAGACGATCGAGAACGCCGCCAGTTGCCCGTACACCACCGTCCCCCGGTTCCCGAAGAACTCGTTGATGCTCACCGCCGCCGGCATCTGGTCCGGCGTGAGCAGCAGCATGAACGGGACGAAGAAGTTCCCCCACATCATCACGAACGAGAACACGGTCACCACCGCCACCCCGGGACCCATCAGCGGCAGCACGATCCGGATCAGCGACTGGAAGGACGACGCCCCGTCCGTCCACGCGGCCTCCTCCAGTTCCTTCGGCACGCCGTCCATGAAGTTCTTCATCAGCCAGATGGCGAAGGGGAGTTGGGAAGCGGCGAAGAAGAAGATCGTGCCCTGCATGGTGTCGATCAGATCGACCTGCACGAACAGCGCGTACACCGGCACCATGATCGCCGTGATCGGCAGGCTCGTCGCGAAGAGGATCGTCAGCAGGAAGGGGCGGTTCAGGCGGGAGCGGAAGCGGGACAAGGGGTACGCCGCCAGGGCCGCGCAGACCACTGTCAGCAGGGTCGCGCCGCCGCACAGGATCAGGCTGTTCAGCAGCGGTGTGAAGGTGATGTCCTGGGTCAGGATCGCGTCGAAGTTGTCGAAGGTGAGGCCGTCGGGGGCCTTCACCTGAAGGTTCGCGTCCGGGTCCACGGCGGACAGGACCACCCAGGCCAGCGGCAGGCAGAAGGCCGCGGCGACCACCAGCAGACCCGCGTCGGCGGCCAGCTTGTGCCGCTTGCGGCGGGACGTGAGCGTGAGTGCCATGGCGTCAGACCTCCGTCCGCAGCAGGCGCATGTACACGAGGGAGAAGGCGGAGCCGACCAGCAGCAGGAGCAGGGCGACCGCGGTGCCGTAGCCGATCAGGCTGTTCTGGAAGGCCTGCTCGTACATGAACAGCGGCAGCGTCTGGCTCTTGCCGCCCGGCCCGCCCCGGGTCATCACCCAGATCAGGCCGAAGACGGACAGCGTCTGGAGGGTGTTGAGCATCAGGTTCGTGCCGATCGAACGGCGGATCATCGGCAGCGTGATGTGCCACATACGGCGCCAGCCGCTCGCCCCGTCCACCTCCGCGGCCTCGGTGATCTCCTTGGGGATCTCGTTCAGCGCCGCCGAGTAGACCAGCATCGAGAACGCCGTGCCGCGCCATACGTTGGCGAAGGACACCGCGAGGATCGGCAGCGTGAACAGCCAGTTCTGTGACGGGAGATGGAGCCAGTCCAGGATGGCGTTCAGCGTGCCCTCGCGGCGGAAGAACGCGTACAGCAGAAAGCCAGCGACCACCTCCGGCAGCACCCACGCCGTGATCACGATGCCGCCGACCAGCGTGCGGACGGGCTTGGAGGCGCGCTGCATCAGCGCCGCCAGCGCCAGCCCCAGCGTGTTCTGGCCGACCAGCGACGACAGGACCGTGAACACCAGCGTCAGCCATACGGCGTTCAGGAACGCCTCGTCCTGGAACGCCCTGCGGAAGTTCTCGAACCCGACGAACGACGACTCGGCCTGCCCGGTGAGCTGGAGGTCGGTGAAGGCGATGTAGGCGCAGTAGGCGATCGGGCCCGCGAGGAAGAGGATCAGCAGGACCAGGGCGGGGGAGACGGGGAGGGCGCGGGTCAGGGCCCGGCGGAGGTGGTTGCCCGGTGGCGCGGGGGGTGAACCCGTCGGGCCCGGAGGGGACTTGGCGGTCTCCGGGCCCGCGTGCGGTGCGGCGGCTGTCATGTACGGTCGCCGCCGTTCACTTCTCGACGACCTGGTCGTCGGTGGCCGTCTTGAGCGCCTCGTCGTACCCGCTCGCCGCCTCCTGAACCGACATGTCACCCGTCGTCACGCCCTCCATCGCCTCCTGGATGGCGGTGGACACCTGCGGATACGCCTTGAAGGCGGGCCGGTAGTGCGTGCTGGAGACGAGGTCGGTGAAGAACTTGATGCCGGGCTGCGCCTTGACGTACTCGGGGTCGGCGGCGACGTCCTTGCGTACGGCGATACCGGAGTTGGCGATGTACCACTTCTTGGCGTTCGCCTTGGTCTGCATCGTCTCGATGAACTTGAAGGCGAGATCGGGGTTGGCCGCCTTGTCCGGGATGGCCCAGGTCCAGCCGCCGGACATGCTGACCTTGCCGGGTGCCTGGCCGTTCTGCGTGGGCATGGCGGCGAGCCCGAGTTTCTCCGACCACTCGGGCCACTCGTGCCCGCTGCCCTCCAGCCAGTCCTGCGGAAGCCAGGAGCCGTCGAGGTTGATGCCGAGCTTGCCCTCGGGGAGCAGTTCGCCGCGGACGCGGGTGCCGAAGTTGGGGTCGAGGGCGTCGGCGACGTCCGGACCGAGCTTCTCCTTGTACACGGTCTCCACGAACGCCAGCGCGTCCTTGAAACCCTGGCTGCCCGCGATCCACTTCTTCGACGACTCGTCGTACAGCGGATCGGACGTGCCGTCGTTCGTGCCGTACAGCAGCATCTCGAAGCCCTGCATCGTCGCGGCCTCACCGACGGACTTGCCGGTGTAGACGTTGAGCGGGGTGACGCCGGGGACCTTCTCCTTGATGGTGCGGGCCGCTTCGAGGACGTCGTCCCAGTTCTTCGGCTGCCAGTTCGCGGGCAGGCCGGCCTTCGCGAAGATCGCCTTGTCGAACCAGAGCCCGCGGGTGTCGGTGCCGTCCGGGACGCCGTACGTCTTCCCGTCCTCGCCCTGGGCCGCGGCCTTCGCCGTGTCGATGAACTGGTTCCAGTCCGGCCACTTGGCGAGATAGTCGTTCAGGGGTTTCAGATACCCGCTTGTGATGTCGGAGTTGATGAGGAAGGTGTCCTCATAGACCAGGTCGGGGGCCGTCTTGGGGGAGCGGAGCATCTGCTGGACCTTGGTGTAGTACTCCGCGTCCGGGGCCTTGATCGGGACGAGCTCGACCTTCTTGCCGGGGTTCTCCTTCTCGAACTGCTTCTTGATGTCCGCGAGGAACGTGTCCAGCACCTTGATGCTGTTGTCCGTGGACTGCTTGAAGGACACCTGCACGGTGTCGGGGTCGCTGCCGGACCCGCCGCCGCAGGCGGTCAGGGCGGAGGCGGTGAGAACAAGGGCGGTGGTGAGCAGAGCGGCGGTGGGGCGCACGGCATGTCCTCCTACGGGCTCACTTCGTTGTGGCGCCGGGATGGCTGCCCGGTGAACGTAAGAGGAGTGGTCTAGTCAGGTCAATGACCGTGCAGCAGCTCTACTGGCCCTTCACCCAGCGGTACTGCAGCTCGGGTCGCCCCACGGTCCCGTACTGCGGGCTGCGGGCCGCTCGGCCCGCGTCCACCAGGTGTTCCAGATAGCGGCGGGCGGTGATGCGGGAGATGCCCACCGCCTCCGCGACGCCCGTCGCCGTCAGGCCGTCGGCGCAGTCGCGCAGGACCACCGAGACCCGCTCCAGTGTCGGGGCGCTCAACCCCTTCGGCAGGGCGGCCGGGCTCGGGGCGCGCAGGGTCGCCAGGGCGCGGTCGACCTCGTCCTGGCCGCTCGCCTCGCCCGCCGCCGCGTGGAACTCGGCGTATCTCACGAGCCGGTCCCGCAGCGTGGCGAAGGTGAAGGGCTTGAGGACGTACTGCACGACGCCCAGCGAGACGCCCTCGCGGACGACCGTCAGATCCCGTGCCGACGTCACCGCTATCACGTCCGCGTGATGGCCGGCCGCCCGCAGCGAGCGGGCCAGCTGCAGCCCGTGCACATCCGGCAGGTGCAGGTCGAGCAGCAGCAGATCCACCGGCATACGGTCCAGCGCGCGCCGCGCCTCCGCGCCGGTGTGCGCCTTGCCGACCGCGACGAAGCCGGGGACACGGCCGACGTACAGGACGTGCGCGTCGGCGGCGACCGGGTCGTCCTCCACGACCAGGACCCGGATGGGCTGCTGGGCCGCTGTCATCCGCCACCTCCGGTCACCGCACGCTCGGACACCGGGCTATTCAACGGCAACCGCACCTGGAACTCGGCGCCGCCCCCGGCCGCCTCCGTCACCGTCAGCTCTCCCTCGTGCCGGGTGACCGCCTGCCGTACCAGGGCCAGGCCGAGACCCCGCCCGCCCGGCCCCGCCGGCTTGGTCGAGAAGCCGCGCTGGAAGACCTCCTCCGCGTGCGCGGGGTCGACGCCCGCACCCGTGTCGGACACCCGCAGCACCAGCTCCGAGCCGCCCTCCGTGTACGCCGTCACCGTCACCCGCGCCCGCACGCTGCCCTGCGCCGCGTCCACCGCGTTGTCGATCAGGTTGCCCAGGATGGTCACCAGGTCCCGCGCGGGCAGGGACTCGGGGAGCAGCCCGTCGTCCATGCGGCTGTCCTCCGACACCACCAGCTCCACGCCCCGCTCGTTCGCCTGGGCCGTCTTGCCGAGCAGCAGCGCCGCGAGGACCGGCTCGCTCACCGCGGCCACCACCTGGTCGGTCAGCGCCTGCGCCAGCTCCAGCTCGGCCGTCGCGAAGTCCACGGCCTGCTGTGCGCGGCCCAGCTCGATCAGCGAGACCACCGTGTGGAGCCGGTTCGCCGCCTCGTGGGCCTGCGAGCGCAGCGCCTGGGTGAAGCCGCGCTCGGAGTTCAACTCGCCCATGAGGGACTGGAGTTCGGTGACGTCGCGCAAGGTCACCACGGTTCCGCGGCGCTCCCCGCCCGACACCGGTGAGGTGTTCACCACGAGCACCCGGTCCGCCGACAGATGCACCTCGTCCACCCGGGGCTCCGACGCGAGCAGCGCGCCGGTGAGCGGCGCGGGCAGCCCCAGCTCCGCGACCGAGCGGCCGATCACCTCCTCGCTCACCCCGAGCAGTTCCCGCGCCCCGTCGTTGATCAGCGCGACGCGGTACTGCCCGTCGAGCATCAGCAGACCTTCGCGTACGGCGTGCAGGGCGGCCTGGTGGTAGTCGTGCATGTTGCTCAGCTCGGCCGCGTTCATGCCGTGGGTGTGGCGGCGCAGCCGGGCATTGACGACGTACGTGCCGATCGCGCCCAGGGCGAGCGCGCCGGCCGCGACACCGATGAGCGCGGTCAGCTGGCCCTGGACCCGCTTGCTGATCGCCTCGACCTTGATGCCGGCGCTGACCAGGCCGACGACCTTCCCGCCGTCCCACACCGGGGTGACCGCCCGGACCGACGGGCCGAGCGTGCCCGTATAGGTCTCGGTGAAGGAACCGCCCTTCAGCGCGGGGCCGATGTGACCGAGGAACTGCTGACCGATCTGGTCCGGGTCGGGGTGGGTCCAGCGCTTGCCCCGCGGGTTCATGATCGTCACGAAGTCGACCTCGGCGTCCTTGATGACCTGCAGCGCGTACGGCTGGAGCCGCGCGCTGGGGTCGGGGGTGCGGATCGCCTCCCGCACGGAGGGGGAGTCGGCGACCGAGCGCGCTACCGCCATCGCCTGCCGCCCCGCCGCGGCCTCGGCCTGGCGGCCGTCACTGACGTACGTGAACAGCGCATACCCGAGGACCACGACCGTGAGCAGCACGGCCTGCACGGCGAAGAGCTGGCCGGCCAGGCTGCGGGGTATCGGGAGGCGCACGTGCATGTCGTCAGTGTGCCCCTCACGTTAAGCATGAACTAAATGAACGGAAGGGTGACCGCCCTCACAGGGCGGGAGATAGTCACGGCATCCCGGAAGCGAACGCTCCCGGGTGATCTCCCCACAACCCCCTTAAATCTCCGCAATCTCCCGGACGTGAGCCGCACGCCGGTGATGCCGACGACGACGTCAAGGAGGCCGCCGTGACCAGCGCAGCCGATACGGCACCTGCAGCACCCCGAGCCAAACGGGACCGGACCCACTACCTGTACATCGCGGTGATCGCCGCCGTAGCCGCAGGCATCACCGTCGGTCTGGTCGCCCCCGACTTCGCGGTCGAGCTGAAGCCGATCGGTACCGGCTTCGTGAACCTGATCAAGATGATGATCTCGCCGATCATCTTCTGCACCATCGTGCTGGGCATCGGCTCGGTACGGAAGGCCGCGAAGGTCGGCGCGGTGGGTGGCATCGCGCTCGCCTACTTCACCGTGATGTCGCTGGTCGCGCTCGGCATCGGCCTGGTCGTCGGCAACATCGTCGAGCCGGGCACGGGCCTCGCGGTGACCGAGGCGGTCAAGGAGACCGGACAGGCGCAGGTCACGGAGGCCAAGACCACCGAGGAGTTCCTGCTCGGGATCATCCCGACCACGATCGTCTCCGCGTTCACCGGCGGCGAGGTCCTGCAGACCCTCCTGGTCGCCCTCCTCGTCGGCTTCGCGCTGCAGGCCATGGGGGACACCGGCGCACCGATCCTGCGCGGCGTCGAGCACATCCAGCGCCTCGTCTTCCGCGTCCTCGCCATGGTGATGTGGGCCGCCCCGATCGGCGCCTTCGGTGCCATCGCCGCGGTCACCGGCTCCGCGGGTCTTGACGCGCTCAAGAGTCTCGCCGTGCTGATGCTCGGCTTCTACATCACCTGCTTCCTCTTCGTCTTCATCGTGCTCGCCGCGCTGCTGCGAGTGGTGGCGGGCATGAACATCCTGTCGCTCTTCAAGTACCTGGGCCGTGAGTTCCTGCTGATCCTGTCCACCTCCTCGTCCGAGTCCGCGCTGCCGCGGCTCATCGCGAAGATGGAGCACCTGGGTGTCAGCAAGCCGGTGGTCGGCATTACCGTCCCGACCGGCTACTCCTTCAACCTCGACGGCACCATGATCTACATGACGATGGCGTCCCTGTTCATCGCCGACGCCATGGGTACGCCGATGTCGGTCGGCGAGCAGATCCCGCTGCTGCTGTTCCTGCTGGTCGCCTCGAAGGGCGCGGCGGGCGTCACCGGCGCCGGTCTCGCCACCCTCGCGGGCGGACTCCAGTCCCACAAGCCCGCGCTGGTCGACGGCATCGGTCTCATCGTCGGCATCGACCGCTTCATGAGCGAGGCCCGCGCCCTCACGAACTTCGCGGGCAACGCGGTCGCCACTGTCCTGATCGGCACGTGGACCAAGGAGATCGACCGCGAGCGAGTGGACCAGGTCCTCGCCGGCCACGCCCCGTTCGACGAGCAGACCCTGCTGGACGACGGCCATGGCACACAGGCCGAGGTGCCCGAGCAGGGCGGCGAGAAGGAGCTGGCGAAGGCGTAGCAGCACCCCGAAGAAAGCCCCGAGCGGCCAGGCGCCCCCCGTAGCCTGGCCGCTCGGCCTGTTCGGTCAGCTGGGTGGTGATGACAGCCGCTGATGATCACGCCCATGGGTCCGTGATCTCCCGCAGCAGGGTCAGCGCCTCCCGCAGTTGCTTCATCCGCCGTTTGCCGAGGTGGGCCTCCCACTCCCCTTCCACCTCGGCGACCACGGCATCCGCGACCTCCTTGGCCGTCCACGCCTTCTCCGCCCCGCACACCAGTCGCGCCCGCTTGTCGGTCGGGTCAGGCACCCGCTTCACATAGCCGGCCTTCTCCAACTGGTCGACCAGGAAACCCGCCGTCTGCTTGGTGATCTGAGCCTGTTCGGCCAGCTCGGTCAGCCGGGTGCCGTTCGGGCCGATGCGCTGCATCACCCGGGCCTGGGCGGGCGTGAAGTCGTCGAAGCCGGCCTCGGCGAGTGCGGCGAAGACCCGGTTCTCCAGTGCCCGGTACGGGATGAACAGGAGAACGCCCGTGTTGATCTCGCTCTCCGGCGTCATGCTCCCGGCACTCCCTTCGCCTTGACATTGGTCAGAAGCTCTGACTACTTTAGTCAGAGAAGCTTACCATTTCAGTGGGCGGTGATTCCCATGGGTGTCGTGTTGGGCACGGACGAACTCTGGCAGGTCGTCGACCGTGAGCGGGCGAGTCTGGCGGATCTGTTGGAGGGTCTGAGCCCGGAGGAATGGGAGACGCCCACGAGGTGCGGTGATTGGCGAGTGCGGGATGTCGCCGCGCATCTGACCATCGCGGCACGCAGTACCTACCGATCGGTCCTGCGTGACTTCGTGCGCGCCGCCGGCAGCTTCGACCGGATGATCCATGACTCGGCGGTCCGCGAGGCCCAGAAGCCCGGCACGGCGATCGTCGCCGACCTTCGCTCGATCATCGGCTCCCGCCGCCTCGCGCCCACCACGACCCCCCGTGAGCCGCTGCTCGACATCCTCGTCCACGGCCAGGACATCGCCCTCGCGCTCGGCCGCCCACGCGACATGCCGCGGGAGGCCGCCCGCGACGCCGCAGAACGGGTGTGGACCATGCGCATGCCGCCCCGCCCCTGGCCGCTGCCGCGCGCCCGGCTCGTCGCCACCGACATCGAGTGGACGCGCGGGGAGGGGGAGGAGGTCCGCGGGCCGATCGCGGCCCTGCTGCTCCTGCTGACCGGACGCCCGGAGGCCGCCCGGGAGTGTCTCGAACGTACCGGTGCGCCTTTGTGGTCGACAGGGGAGTAGAGCGACCGGGCCCAACAGGACGGCGTACACGCGCTGTTGGTCACCGGTCAGGGCTCGCGCCCGCAGGACGGGGGCCTACGGCGCGCCCGCCTCCTCGGCCTGTACGGCTCCGGCCTCGACCTCGGCCAGGAGATCACCGACGAGGTGGTGGCCCGCACCGAGGGCACGACCGCCTCCTTCACCAAGGAACTCGTACGCCGCTCCGTGCTGATCGCGGCCGAGCGGGAATCGCCGTCCACCGACCCCGAGGACGTCCGCGCCGCCGTAGCGCTCCGCTGGAAGCACGGTGCTGAATCTGCGGGTCGGTGGGGGCTGGTCGCGCAGTTCCCCGCGCCCCTTACGGGGCGCGGTACCGCATCCAAATCCCGTTGCCCTAACCCGTCGCGTTCAGCCGGGCCAGCTCCTCCGTGTTCAGCGCCAGGTCCGCCGCTGCCGCTGAGTCCCTGATTGTCTCCGGTCGGCTCGCGCCCGGGATCGGGATCACCGTGGGGGACGCGGCCAGCAGCCAGGCCAGGCAGATCTGTTGGGGGCTGACTCCGCGCTCCTTCGCCACGGCGTGGAACGCGCCGAAGCGGGCGGTTCCCTCCAGGCGGGACGGTCCGTCCAGCGAGCTGCGGGAGATGCCGCCGAGTGGGCTCCACGGCAGGAACGCCAGGCCCAGCTCGGCGCAGAGCCGTAGCTCGGCCTCGCTGTCGCGCACGGCCGGCGAGTACTGGTTCTGTACCGAGACCAGCCGGTCCCCGAGGATCGCGTGGGCCCGGCGGATCTGGCCCGCGTCCGCGTTGGAAACTCCCGCCAGCCGGATCTTGCCCTCGTCGAGCAGTTCGCGTAGCGCGCCGACGGACTCCTCGAAGGGGACCGAGGGGTCCGGCTTGTGCAGCTGATAGAGGCCGATCGCCTCCACCCCGAGCCGCTTCAGCGAAGCCTCGGCGGCGGCCTTGAGATGCCGCGCGGCGCCCGTCACCGTCCAGGTGCCGTCGGCGGGGCGGCCACGCCCGCCCTTCGTGGTCACCAGCACGTCCGCCGTGTCACCGCCGTATGTCGCGAGGGCCCGGGCGACCAGCTGCTCGTTGTGGCCGGGTGTGTCGCCTGGCAGGTGATAGGAGTCCGCCGTGTCCAGCAGCGTGACGCCCGCGTCGAGCGCCGCGTGCACCGTGGCCAGGGCCCGCGTTTCGTCCGGGCGGCCCTCGATGGACAGTGGCATGGCGCCGAGCCCGACCGCGCTCACGCGCAGGCCGCCGAGTGTGCGGTACCGCATGTCAGCCGTCCTTTCCCAGCGTCTCCGCGACCGCCTTCGGCAGCCACTGCCGTACGTCGCCGAAGGTGAACCCGAGCCGGGTGGCCCGGGAGTTGTCCATGCCGTAGGAGCGGTAGAAGGAGAGCGGCGAGACCTCGCCGACGTCCACCCACTGGAGGACGACCTTGCCCTCGGGCAGCTGCGCGCTCACCGCCTTGCACAACTCCTCGGTGGTCAGTACGCCGTGGGAGGCGGCGTTCACCGGACCGGTGAAGTCCTCGCCGGCCGCCCACGCCAGGAAGTCGGCGATCTCCTCGACGTGGATGCAGGTGGCGGGCTGGTTCGCGGCGGGCACGGCGATCGGCGCACCGGTCCGGATGCGGGAGGCGTAATGCTCCAGCCGTCCCGTGAAGTCGTCGTCCCCGCCCAGCACATGGGCCACCCGGACGGCCGCGTACGGGAATTCAGGGGCGGCGGCGAACACGGCCTCGGCCTGCCGCTTGCCCTCGCCGTAGTGGCGGTCGAGGAACTCCGGTTCGTCCCAGGGGAGTTGGAGATCGACGGGCATCTCGCGAGCGTCGACGGCGTCTTCCCGTACGAGCGCGATCGAGTCCTCGTACTCGTACACCTCGACCGTCGACGTCATCACATAGCGCCGGGTGCGGCCGGCGAAGACCCGGCGGGCGAGCGCCGCCTGCCGTGGGGTGTAGCAGACCTGGTCGACGACGACGTCGAAGGTGCGCGAACCGAGCGCGTCCGTCAGGGACTTCTCGTCGTTCCGGTCGGCGACGAGGTGCAGCGCGCCGGGCGGAGGCGCCGACGAGCCGCGGTTGAGGACCGTCACCCGGTCCCCGGCGGCCAGCAACCGTGCGACGAGCCGCTTGCCGAAATAGCGGCTCCCGCCGATGACCAGTACCTCTCGGGCGTTTTCCATGACCATAATTCTCCCGGCGTATCCGCACGTCCTGAAGGGGGAAGCATGGGAGTTCCGGCCGCAGCGCCGAAAGAACCTCGGCATCTGCGCGCGACGGCCGACGAAACATCGGTGGCCTTCGACGCGCTGGACCGGCAGATCCTGGAACTCCTCCAGACCGACGGCCGGATCAAGCTCAGCGAACTGGGCCGCCGGGTCCGGCTCAGCCCGGCGGCGGTCACCGAGCGGGTGCGGCGGCTGGAGGCGGCGGGTGTGATCAGCGGCTACGGCGCCCATGTCGCCCCGGCCCGCCTCGGCTACGGCATCCAGGCGTTCATCCGCGTGAACCCGCACGGCGGCTACAACCTCAAGCACCCCAGGACCCTGGAGCTGATGGAGCGTCCCGAGATCACCGAGGTGCACCACGTGGTCGGCGAGGACTGCTGGATCCTCAAGGTCGCCGTCCGGGACACGGTCCACCTGGAGGAGGTCCTCGAAGCGGTCTCCGCCCTGGGCCGCACGACGACGTCGATCGTTCTCACCTCCCCGGTGCAGCGGAAACCGCTGTTGCCTTGACGTCGGCGTCAAGGACTACCTTCGTGGGCATGCGAATCGGCGAGCTGGCCGCACGGGCCGGGACCACGACGCGGACGCTGCGGTACTACGAGTCGCGGGGGCTGCTGACCGCGCGGCGCGGGAGCAACGGATACCGGACATACGACGAGGACGACCTGAAGCTGCTCCGGCAGATCCGGACGCTGCAGGACTTCGGGTTCGACCTGGAGGAGACACGGCCCTTCGTGGAGTGCCTGCGCGCCGGGCACTCCGAGGGCGACCAGTGCCCTGCCTCCCTCGCGGTCTACCGGCGCAAGCTGGACGAGCTGGACGCGTTGATCGGCGAGTTGCGGGCGGTGCGGGCGAAGATCGGCGTACGGCTGGCCCTGGCCGAGGGTGAATCACCGTTGTGCGAACTGGGAGGGCAGGGCCTGTGATCAAGGCGGCGGGTGTGGCCGAGGTGACGGATGCGGACTTCGAGGCGGAGGTGATCGGGGCGGAGCTGCCGGTGCTGGTCGAGTTCACCGCCGACTGGTGTCCGCCCTGCCGGCAGATGGGGCCGGTGCTCAGCGCGCTCGCCGCCGAGCAGGGCGAGCGGCTCAAGGTGGTCCAGCTGGACGTGGACACCAACCCGGAGACCACGAACGCGTACAAGGTGCTGTCGATGCCGACCTTCATGGTCTTCCGGGGTGGCGAGCCCGTGAAGGCGATGGTGGGAGCCCGGCCCAAGCGCCGGCTCCTGGAGAAGCTGGCGGACGTCATCTGGCCTGACGCAATACAAAGAAATCCCCCGGGCAATTGCGTCCCGGGGGATTTCTTTGCGTATACTCAATGGTTCGCGACTTCAGGGCAATTGAGTCGCGGAGAAGTTCAACGAGCACAGTATATCCGGGCGGGAGTGGAATTGTCAAACAGCGAATTTCCAGACGATGAAATGCGCCGCGAGCAGGAATTCATCGACAACCTGTACGCGCGCGTGGACGCGCTGCGCGGCCACACCGAGGACTCCGTCACGGACGCGCTCGCCCAGGGCAACACGCCCATGCAGGCCCGCCTGGAGCGGGACATCCTGGTCGCCGAACGCTCGGGGCTGCTCGCCGCTCTGAACGCGGTCGACGGCTCGCTCTGCTTCGGCCGGATCGACCTCACCTCCGGCGTCAGCCACCACATCGGCCGGATCGGCCTGCGCACCGACGACGCCGAACACACCCCGGTCCTGATCGACTGGCGAGCCGATGTCGCCCGCCCGTTCTATCTGGCCACCGGCCACACCCCGATGGGCCTGCGCCGCCGCCGGCACATCGGCACCGACGGCCGCCGGGTCACCGACCTGCACGACGAGTTCCTCGACGTCGGCGACGCCACCCGGACGGGCCACGAGGACCCGGCCGGCGACGCGGTCCTGCTCGCCGCGCTCAACTCGGCCCGCACCGGCCGGATGACCGACATCGTGCAGACCATCCAGGCCGAGCAGGACGAGATCATCCGCGCACCGCACCGAGGGGTGCTGGTGGTGGAAGGCGGCCCGGGCACCGGCAAGACGGCGGTGGCCCTGCACCGGGCGGCCTATCTCCTCTACGAGCACCGCGAACTGCTCGCCAAGCGGGCCGTCCTGATCGTCGGCCCCAACCCCGCCTTCCTCGGCTACATCGGCGAGGTGCTGCCCTCGCTGGGCGAGACCGGCGTGCTCCTCGCGACGGTCGGCGAGCTGTTCCCCGGCGTGAAGGCGAGGGCGACGGACACGCCCGAGGCGGCGGCGGTGAAGGGCCGCGCGGAGATGGCCGACGTACTGGCACGGGTCGTACGCGACCGCCAAGCCCTCCCCGACCCGGTGATCGCGATCGCGCACGACCGCGAGATCCTGATGCTCGACGACGGCCTGGTCGGCGTCGCCCGCGAGCGCACCCGCGCCGCCAAGCTCCCGCACAACGCGGCCCGTGAGCACTTCGAGGGCCATGTCCTCAACACGCTCACCGAGCTGTACGCCGAACGCGTCGGCACCGACCCGTACGACGGCACGAGTCTCCTCGACGCCGCCGACATCACCCAGATCCGCGACGAACTCGCCGAGAACCCCGAAGTCTGGTCCGCCATCGACCAGTTGTGGCCCAGGATCACCCCGCGCCGCCTGGTCGCGGACTTCCTGGCCGAGCCCGAGGGGTACGTCTCCGACGCCGACGCGGCCGCCATCCGCCGCCCGGTCACGCGCGCGTGGACGGTGGCGGACGTACCGCTGCTCGACGAGGCGGCCGAACTGCTGGGCGAGGACGACCGGTTGGCGCGGGCGCGCGCGGAACGGGAGCGCGAGCGGCAGGTGTCGTACGCGCAGGGCGTGCTGGATGTGTCGTACGCGTCCCGTACTTACGAGTTCGACGACAAGCACGACGAGGACTCGGAGGTGCTGTCCGCGCACGACATCATCGACGCCGAGCGGTTCGCCGAACGCCAGGAGGAGGACGACCACCGCAGCGCCGCCGAGCGCGCGGCGGCCGACCGGACCTGGGCGTTCGGGCACATCATCGTCGACGAGGCGCAGGAGCTGTCGCCGATGGCGTGGCGGCTGCTGATGCGGCGCAGCCCGACCCGGTCGATGACGCTGGTCGGCGACCCGGCGCAGACGGCGGAGGCGGCGGGGGTGGGTTCCTGGGCGAAGATCCTGGAGCCCTATGTCGAGGACCGCTGGGAGCACACCCGCCTCGGCGTCAACTACCGCACACCCGCCGAGATCATGGACCTCGCGGCCGCCGTGGTGCGCGCCGAGAACCCGGGCTTCGAGCCGCCGAGTTCGGTGCGCTCGACCGGCGTACGGCCCTGGGTGCGGGCCACCGACGACCTGCCCGGCGCGGTCGCCAAGGCGGTCGAGGAACTGACCCCCGCCGAGGGCCGCCTCGCGGTCATCGCCCCCCGCCACCTGCACCGCAGCCTGGCGGCGCGGTTGGACGGGGTGACAGCGGGCGCCGAGCCCGACCTGACGCGGACCGTCGTACTCCTCGACCCGCGTCAGGCGAAGGGGCTCGAATTCGACTCGGTGCTGGTGGTCGAACCGGGGGCGTACGGCACGAGCGACCTGTATGTGGCCCTGACCCGGGCCACACAGCGGCTCGGGGTGCTGCACACAGGGCAGTTGCCGAAGGCGCTAGGCGGGGCGTAGCCACACGGTGGCCAGCGGTGGCAGGGTCACGCGGATGCTTGCCGCGCGGCCGTGCCACCCCTGTGGCTCCGGTTTGATCGGGTCGGGGTTGGTGACGTCGCTGCCGCCGTACTTCGCCGCGTCCGTGTTGAGGGTTTCGTGCCAGGCGGGGACGGTGTCGGGGACGCCGAGGCGGTAGTCGTGGCGGACCACCGGGGAGAAGTTGGAGACCGAGAGCAGCGGGACGCCCTCTGTGTCGTACCTCAGGAAGGCGAAGACGTTGTCCTCGGCCGCGTCCCCGACCACCCACTCGAAGCCGGACGGTTCGGTGTCGAGCTGCCAGAGGGGCGGGGTGGCCCGGTAGACGGTGTTGAGGTCGCGGACCAGGTCCCGGACGCCGCGGTGGTCGGCCTCCGCGCCGTACGCCGGGTCCAGCAGCCACCAGTCCGGGCCGTGTGCCTCGGACCATTCGGCGCCTTGGGCGAACTCCTGGCCCATGAAGAGGAGCTGCTTGCCGGGGTGGGCCCACATGAAGCCCAGGTACGCACGGTGATTGGCGCGCTGCTGCCACCAGTCGCCGGGCATTTTCGACACGAGGGCTCGTTTGCCGTGGACGACCTCGTCGTGGGAGATCGGCAGGACGTAGTTCTCGCTGTAGGCGTAGACCATCGAGAAGGTCATCTCGTGGTGGTGGAATTTGCGGTGGACCGGCTCATGGGTCATGTAGTCCAGCGAGTCGTGCATCCAGCCCATGTTCCACTTCAGGCCGAAGCCGAGGCCCCCGAAGCCGCCCGGGCCCATGTGATGCGTGGCGCGGGTGACGCCGTCCCAGGCCGTCGACTCCTCGGCGATCGTCACCACGCCCGGCACCCGCCGGTAGACCGTGGCGTTCATCTCCTGGAGGAAGGCGACCGCGTCCAGGTTCTCCCGGCCGCCGTGCTCGTTCGGCAGCCACTGGCCCGGCTCGCGTGAGTAGTCGAGGTAGAGCATGGAGGCGACGGCGTCGACCCGCAGCCCGTCGATGTGGAACTCCTCGCACCAGTAGACGGCGTTGGCGACAAGGAAGTTACGGACCTCGTGCCGACCGTAGTCGAACTCGAGGGTGCCCCAGTCGGGGTGGGCGGCCCGCAGCGGGTCCTCGTGCTCGTACAGAGTGCGGCCGTCGAACTCGGCCAGCGCCCAGTCGTCACGCGGGAAGTGCGCCGGGACCCAGTCCATCAGGACGCCGATGCCGGCCTGGTGCAGGGCGTCCACCAGGTACTTGAAGTCGTCGGGCGTGCCGAGGCGGGCGGTCGGTGCGTAGAAGCCGGTGACCTGGTAGCCCCAGGAGCCGCCGAAGGGGTGCTCGGCGACCGGCATCAGCTCGACGTGGGTGAAGCCGAGGTCCTTGACGTACGCCGGTAGCTGCTCGGCGAGTTGACGGTACGTCAGGCCGGGGCGCCAGGACGGGAGATGGATCTCGTAGACGGAGAAGGGCGCCTCGTGTGCGCTTTTGTCCGCGCGCCTGGCCAGCCACTCCTCGTCGCCCCACTCGTGGTGCGAGGCGTCCACGATGGAGGACGTGTTCGGCGGGGTCTCCGTGCGGCGGGCCATCGGGTCGGCGCGCAGGGTCCGGGAACCGTCGGGGCGGGTGATCTCGAACTTGTACAGCTCACCCTCTCCTATGCCGGGCACGAACAGCTCCCAGATCCCGGACGAGCCGAGCGAGCGCATCGGGTACCCGGTGCCGTCCCAGAAGTTGAAGGTGCCGGCCAGGCTGACGCCCCGCGCGTTCGGCGCCCAGACCGTGAAGCGGGTCCCGGTCACGCCCTGGTGCGTCATCGGCTGCGCGCCGAGCGCCGTCCACAGCTGCTCGTGCCGGCCCTCGCCGATCAGATGCAGATCGAGATCGCCCAGCGCGGGCAGGAAGCGGTACGCGTCCTCGGTGTCCTGCACCGTCCCCTCGTACGCCACCAGCAGGCGGTACGCCGGCACCTCCCGCAGCGGCAGCAGCCCCGAGAAGAACCCGTCCCCGTCGTCGTGCAGCTCCGCCCGCAGATCACCGGCGACGACCGTCACGGACAGCGCGTACGGCCTGAAGGCACGGAACGCGACACCGCCGGGGACCGGGTGGGCGCCGAGCACGGAGTGCGGGGAGTGGTGCGCGCCGCTCAGCAGGCGCTCGCGGTCACCGGCGTCGACGGCGGGGGACACGGCGACGGGTACCTCCGGCGGGGGAGCGGAGTTCGGCGCGGGGTTCTTCCCGGCGGTGACCTTCGTCGGCGTCGCCTTCCGGGCGGCCGTTTTCTGCGCCGGGATCTTCTTCTTCGCCGCGGTCTTCTTGGCCACGGTGGTCTTCTTGGCCACGGCCGTCTTCTTCGCCACGGCCGTCTTCTTGGCGTCCGTCTTCTTCGCCGTGGTCTTCTTGGCAGCCGCCTTCTTCGCTGTGGCCTTCTTTGCCGTGGTCTTCGTGGCCGTGGCCTTTTTCGCCGCCTTCTTCGCAGGCGAAGCCGCCTTCTCCACCGCCGTCTCCGCGGCCTTCTTCACACGCTTCGCCGCCTTCGTCTCCTGCGCGGCGCTGTTTTCCTCTGCGCTCTTCTTCGAATCGTCGGACGGGGTGCGGGGGGTCACGGGCGGCGCCTCCTCGGCGAAGATCAAGTGAGGTGGGTCTGGTGGGTCTGGTCGGGGCGGGTCAGTCGGACGCGGCGAGGCGGCGTACCGCGGACATCGGCACCGGCAGCCAGTCGGGGCGGTGCCGGGCCTCGTAGACGACCTCGTAGATCGCCTTGTCGGTCTCGTAGGCGCGCAGCAGCACCGCGTCGGTGCGCGGATCGCCGCCGCCGGCCTCGGCGTACCCGGCGCAGTACGCGGCCCGGCACGTCCGTGCCCAGTCCGGTGCGGGCGGGTCGGCCGAGTGGGCGGCGTAGTCGAAGGAGCGGAGCATCCCCGCGATGTCCCGCACGGGCGGCTGCGGCATCCGGCGTTCGGCGAGCGGCTTTGACGGTTCGCCCTCGAAGTCGATCAGCCGCCACTGACCGGCGGGCGAGCGCAGGCACTGGCCGAGATGGAGGTCGCCGTGGATGCGCTGGGCGGTCCACGTGCGGCCCTCGGCGCCCAGGTCGGCCAGCGCCTCGAAGGCGGAGTGCAACCCGGGCGCGTAGGGACGCAGCGTGGGCACCGCCTGCGCCGCCGCGTCGAGCCGCTCGACCATGCCGTCGACCAGCAGCTGCAGCTGCGTATGGCCGAGTGTCACCGTGGGCAGCGCCCGGGCCAGCGCGGTGTGCACCTCGGCCGTGGCACGGCCCAGCGCCCGGGCCTCGCCGCCGAAGTCCTCGCCCTTGGCCAGCTCACGCAGCGCCAGCTCCCAGCCGTCCGCCGCGCCCTGTATGAACGGCTGGAGCACACCCAGCACATATGTCTGGTCGGCGAGGTCCGCCAGCATCCACGCGCTCGGCGCGGGCACCCGGGGGCAGTCCTCGCGGGCCAGCGCCAGCGGGAGCTCCAGGTCGGGATTGACGCCCGGCACGATCCGGCGCAGGAGCTTGAGAATGAACGTATCTCCGTAGACGACCGACGAGTTGGACTGCTCGGCGGTCACCAGCCGGGGCACCAGACCGGTGCGGATCTCCTGGTGCATGTCCCGTTCGAAGCGCAGGGGGCCGACGCGGGCGCGGGTGCGCAGGGCCTCCAGGAGCACATCGCCCGGGCGGGGGTCGTAGAGGGCGTCGTACACCGTGCGTCCGGCGAGCGGGCCCTCGGTCACATGCCCGATCAGCGCGGGCGCCAGCCGCGGCGGAAGCGCCTCGCGCTCCCCTATCAGCAGCTGGTAGCAGTCTCCGGGGTGGGGCGGGGCGCCCAGCGCGATCGGCTGATGGGCGCGCACCAGCAGATGGTGCAGGCCCAGCTTTCCGCCGGCCGACAGCAGCTCGGTGGCCGCCACCGGCGAGAACCCGGTGACCGGGCGTCCCTTCCCCGCGAACCAGCGCTGCCGCGGCAGCCACTCCCTGAGCAGGGGATCCAGTGACGCAAGGAGACCTGACTCGGTCGTGACGGAACGGGTGACGGCTTCCGACATGGCGTCGCGTCCTTTCCCCGGAGTGGTCGGGGTGTTACTGATGCGTGCCCCGGGCGGGACGGGAGAAACCGCCCCGCCCGGGTTGTTCGGCGTGGCTACACGGGGTCCTTGCGCAGCCGGAACCAGTAGAAGCCGTGACCCCCGAGGGTCAGCAGATACGGAAGTTCACCGACGGCCGGGAAGCGTACGCCGCCGAACAGCTCGACCGGGTGGCGTCCCTTGAACCGGCTGAGGTCCAGCTCGGTGGGCTGGGCGAACCGGGAGAAGTTGTTCACGCACAGGACGAGGTCGTCCTCGTACTCGCGCAGGAACGCGATCACCGCCGGGTTGGAGGACGGCAGCTCGGTGTACGAGCCGAGGCCGAACGCCGGGTTCTGCTTGCGGATCTCGATCATGCGGCGGGTCCAGTGCAGCAGCGACGACGGGGACGACATCGACGCCTCGACGTTCGTGACCTGGTAGCCGTAGACCGGATCCATGATCGTCGGCAGGAACAGCCGGCCGGGGTCGCACGACGAGAAGCCCGCGTTGCGGTCCGGGGTCCACTGCATCGGCGTGCGGACGGCGTCGCGGTCGCCGAGCCAGATGTTGTCGCCCATGCCGATCTCGTCGCCGTAGTACAGGATTGGGCTGCCCGGGAGGGACAGCAGCAGGGCCGTGAACAGCTCGATCTGGTTGCGGTCGTTGTCCAGCAGCGGGGCGAGCCGGCGGCGGATCCCGATGTTGGCGCGCATACGCGGGTCCTTCGCGTACTCCGCCCACATGTAGTCGCGTTCCTCGTCGGTGACCATTTCCAGGGTCAGCTCGTCGTGGTTGCGCAGGAAGATGCCCCACTGGCAGCTGGAGGGAATCGCCGGGGTCTTCGCCAGGATTTCCGAGACCGGGTAGCGGGATTCCCGGCGTACGGCCATGAAGATCCGCGGCATCACCGGGAAATGGAACGCCATATGGCATTCGTCGCCGCCCGACGCGTAATCGCCGAAGTAGTCGACGACGTCCTCCGGCCACTGGTTCGCCTCCGCCAGCAGCACCGTGTCCGGGTAGTGGGCGTCGATCTCCTTCCGGACCCGCTTGAGGAAATCATGGGTCGCCGGAAGGTTCTCGCAGTTGGTGCCCTCCTGCTGGTACAGATACGGCACCGCGTCCAGGCGGAAGCCGTCGATACCGAGGTCCAGCCAGAACCGCAGGGCGGAGATCATCTCCTCCTGCACATTGGGGTTCTCGTAGTTCAGGTCCGGCTGGTGGGAGAAGAACCGGTGCCAGTAGTACTGCTTGCGGACCGGGTCGAAGGTCCAGTTGGAGGCCTCGGTGTCGACGAAGATGATCCGGGCGTCCTGGAACTGCTTGTCGTCGTCGGCCCAGACGTAGTAGTCGCCGTAGGGGCCGTCGGGGTTGGCGCGGGACTCCTGGAACCACGGGTGCTGGTCGCTGGTGTGGTTCATGACGAAGTCGATGATGACGCGCATACCGCGCTGGTGGGCGGCGTCGACGAATTCCACGAAGTCGGCGAGGTCACCGAATTCCGGCAGGACGGCCGTGTAGTCGGAGACGTCGTAGCCGCCGTCCCTGAGCGGTGACTTGAAGAACGGCGGCAGCCACAGGCAGTCCACGCCCAGCCACTGGAGATAGTCCAGCTTGGCCGTGATGCCTTTCAGGTCGCCGACGCCGTCGCCGTTGCTGTCCTGGAAGGAGCGGACGAGGACCTCGTAGAAGACGGCTCGCTTGAACCAGTCGGGGTCGCGGTCCCTGGCCGGAGTGTCCTCGAAGGTGTCCGGGACGGGCTCGTTGACGATCATTATGTGGGTGACCCTCCGATCTGCGGGGTGGACGGTCGCAGGACGGTCAGGATGTGCGCGGGCCTCCTGCCCGGCTCGAGACGCACATAGTTGGCCCTGCCCCAGTGATAGGTCTCGCCGGTGAGCTCGTCGCGCACCGGCACCGACTCGTGCCAGTCGAGGCCGAGTTGCGGCATGTCCAACGAGACCGTGGCCTCCTGGGTGTGGTGGGGGTCGAGGTTGGCGACCACCAGAACCGTGTTCGAGCCGCTCCGCTTCGAGTACGCGATCACCGAATCCTGGTCGGCGTGGTGGAAATGGAGATCACGCAACTGCCGCAGCGCCGGATTCGCCCGGCGAATGGTGTTGAGCTGGGTGATCAGCGGGGTGATAGTGGCCCCCGCGCGTTCGGCCGCTTCCCAGTCGCGCAGCTTGAGCTGGTACTTCTCCGAGTCGAGGTACTCCTCGCTGCCCTCGCGCAGCGGAAC
>NZ_JBFALC010000075.1:0-42079 GCF_040656035.1 Streptomyces sp. NPDC050211 | reverse complement strand
GCGCCGCCGTCGCCGTCTCGGCCGCGTGCCTGAGCCCCGCCGACGCCGCCGCCCAGCCGCCGGCCACCCCGACCACCACGACAGGCGGCTGCGCGCCCGGCCGCTGCATCCCGGCCCGCTCCACACCCGCCCGCAGCGCCGCCGCGACCCGGTCCGCGACGGGTGCCCGCTCCGACTCCGACCGCAGCCCGAGCAGCACCAGCACACGGCCCTCCACCGGTCGTACACCGAGCAGGACCGGCACGCCCACGGACGCCAGCTCCTCCGAGACCGCACGCGCCAGCACCGCCCAGCCACCGCCAGGCGAGAGCGCGTCGCCCAGCCGCATGACCACGGGCATCAGGGGACTGTCACCCGGCTTGAAGCCCAGCACGCGCGCCTGCGCGGGCGCGTCCTGAGCCGTGATACGGCCTTCCGCGAGGTCGGTGAGGAAGTCGCCCCGACCCCGCGCCGCCAGCTCCTCCTCCTGGCGGGCCTGCATCAGCACCACGGCCAGGATGCTCGCGGCCCGCTCGGCGGCGATCCGGTGCACCGGCGCCAGCGGGGCCCGCACCGGCAGCAGGGCGAGACGGGCGCGCACCGACCCCGCTCCCGGGCCGCCGCCCGGCACGTCCACGAGCACCGACCCGGCCGGCGGCGGGGCGTCCTTGCGCTGGCCGCGCAGCCCCTCCCACACCTGCAGCGGATCCGCGCCCTCGGGCCCGGCACCGGCGGCATACAGCAGCTGCCCGTCCGTCGTCTCCAGGAAGACCGGGTTGCCGCAGAAGTCGGCCAGGATCCCGAGTACCTGCGGCACCCCGCCACCGCCCAACAGGGCCTCCGTGCACCGCCGGTGCACCTCTTCGGCCCGCTGCAGCAGCGCGTAGTGGCCGTTGACGATCTCGGTGTGGATCTCCTCGGTGACCGTCACGAAGGGCACCTCGCGGTGCAGCTGGACCAGGGGGAGCCCGGCGCTGCGGGCCGTCTCGACGAGGGCGGCGGGCAGGCGGGTGAAGCGCGGGCCCAGCTCCACCACCAGGGCCGCGATCCCGCGCTCGGCCAGCGTGCGGACGAACGCCCGCTGATCGGCCGGACGGGTGCCGAGCCCGTACCCCGTCGTCAGGAGCAGTTCCCCGCCCTTGAGCAGCGAGGCGATGTGCGGGACCTCTCCCGCGTGGACCCAGCGCACCGTCCGCTGCAGCCGGTCGGCGCCCGCGAGCACTTCGGGCAGTCCGCTGCGCAGCCCGGGCAGCTCCAGCGCCCGCTGAACCGTGATCCCGGCGCCCTGGCTCTCGAAACGGCTGTCCGTGCGGCTGTCCATGCTGCGGACGGTACCTGCGCGGACGCTCCCGCAACATCTCCGGGACGATCTTCGTCGCGGTTGCGGGCAGCGCGGCGGGGTAAGCGCGCCGCCATGGACTTCAGTGTGGTCGCGGTTGCGCGAGAGGACGACAGTGCCGTCGAGGAGCCGCTCAGGGTCGCCGTGGTCGCCGACCGGCTCGGGTACGGCGAGGTGTGGGCCGGTGAGGGGCCGACGTGGGACGCGTTCGTGCTCGCCACGGCGATCGGGCGGGCCACCGAGCGGGTCGCGCTGACCGCCGGTCCCGTGGCGGTGTCCGTGCGCGACCCGTTCACCATCGCCCGGGGCGCCGCCTCCTGCGCCGCCGTCACCGGCCGGCCGGTCGGCGTCGCGCTGGGCACCTCCAGCAAGCGGGTCGTCGAGGGCGTCCACGGACGCCCGCGGGTCAGGCCCGCCGCCGTACTCGAGGAGAGCGCGGCTGCCGTACGAGAGCTGCTGCACGGCGCGTACGGCGAGCCGGTCGTACCCGGCAGCGCTTTCCGGCGGCGGCAGCAGCCGCCCGGCGGACCGCTCACCGTGGCCGCGTTCGGCGACCGCGCGATCGCCACGGCCGCCGCGCACGCCGACCGCATGCTGCTCGACATCGTCTCCCCGGAGCAGGTCCGCACCCTGCGCGCCCGGATGACCGACGCCGCGGAGCGCGCGGGCCGTACCTCGCCACCGACCCTGGCCGCCTGGCTGCCGGCCGCCGTCGATCCGGACCCGGACTCCCTCGCGCAGGTCCTGCGGAGCATCGCCGGCTATCTGACGGTGCCGGGCTACAGCGACATGTTCGAGGCGGCCGGTTTCGGGGAGGCCGTCGAACTGGCCCGTACCGGTGCCGACCCCGTCACGCTGGTGCGGGCGCTGCCCGCTCAGGCGGCGGGCACGGTCGGCCTGGTGGGCGACGTCGACGCCGTACGCGCGCGTGCCGAGGAGTACGCCGAGGCAGGGCTCGACGAGATCGCCCTCGTCCCGGCGACGGCGGGCGACCCAGGCGGGGAACGCACGCTGACGGCCCTCAGGCAGGCCTGATGTTGTGGTTGAAGCGGAAGACGTTGTCGGGGTCGTACTGCCGCTTCAGCGCCGCCATCCGCCGGGTGTTCTCCGGACCGAGGCCCGCGACCACCCGCTCCGGGCCCTCGTCGCCGATGAAGTTCAGATAGACCGCGCCGGTGCTCCACGGCCCGGCGTCGGCGCGGACGTCGCGGACCCACTGGACGCACCGCTCATCGTCCGCCGGATCCTGCCACATGCCGTACGGGTGCACCGCCCACGGCGCGTCACGGTAGGGCACCGGATAGTCGTGCGGGCCGGCGGCGATCGCACCGCCCTGGGGGAGCAGCACGAACTGGGTGCCGGTCGGCACGGGCATGCCCTGGGCGCCCGTGCAGAAGACGGCCACGTAGTTGTCCGGTGCGCCGGTCAGATACTCCGCCGACCAGTAGTGCCGCATGCCGGGCGGATCGTCGATCATGCACTGCACGTCGGCGTACGGCATCGCGCCGACGATCTCCGCCTCGTGCTTCAGCGCCAGCAGGGGATCGGCGTACTTGCGCATGTCCTGCTCCGGACCGGCGTACGTCAGCAGCACGCCGCACACCAACTCGCCGACCAGAGACGGCGGTACGAACTCCTCGGGCGGGCCGGTGAAGTACAGGACGCCGCCGCCCACCTCGTCCGGGCCGGACTCGATGACGTCGCGGAAGGTGCGGACGGCAGCGGGCGCGAACTCCGGCTCGTACAGCAGCATCGCGATGGCGAACTCGGGCAGTTCGTGCAGTTTCAGGGTGAGCGCGGTGGCGATGCCGAAGTTGCCGCCACCGCCGTGCAGCGCCCAGAACAGCTCCGGGTTCTCGTCCGCGTTCGCGTGCACCCGGTTGCCGTCGGCGGTGACCAGCTCCACGCCGAGCAGATTGTCCACGGCGAGCCCGCAGCAGCGGTCCAGCCAGCCGGTGCCGCCGCCGAGGACGAAGCCGCCCACGCCGGTCGTCGAGGCCCTGCCACCCGTGGTCGCCAGGCCGTGCGGCTGGGTCGCCCGGTCCACATGGCCCCAGGTGGCCCCGCCCTCGACCCGTACCGCCTCGGCTCCCGGATGGACGGTCACCTCGTGCATCCGGCGCAGGTCGACCACCAGACCGCCGTCGTTGACCGCCATACCCGCCACGCTGTGCCCACCGCCGCGCACGGCGACGTTGAGGTCCAGCTCCCGGCCGAACCGCACGGCCCGGACGACGTCGTCGACGTTCGCGCACTGCGCGATCACCGCGGGCCGCCGGTCGATCATGGCGTTGAAGACGGCACGCGCCTCGTCGTAACCGGGATCCCCGGGAGCGAACACCTCACCGGCGAGATCCTCACGCAGCGCGGCGAGGGCCGCGCCCGCCTTCGAGAGGGAAGCCATGGCTGCCCCCTTCCATGCCGGGGCAATCGCTTGCTCCCAGCCTAGGCGCTCCGCTGGAAGGCCGCGATGAGCCGTCGGTTCGCTGCAGCGCCATCGTGGCTGGTCGCGCAGTTCCCCGCGCCCCTTCGGGGCGCTGCCGAACCGCAGTCTGTTCAGCCGCCGTAGGCTCCGGACGCCGTCAGGCGCAGTGCCGTGTCGATGAGGGGCACGTGGCTGAAGGCCTGCGGGAAGTTGCCGACCTGGCGCTGCAGGCGCGGGTCCCACTCCTCGGCCAGCAGACCGAGGTCGTTGCGCAGGGACAGCAGCTTCTCGAAGAGCTTGCGGGCCTCGTCGACGCGGCCGATCATCGCCAGGTCGTCGGCCATCCAGAACGAGCAGGCGAGGAACGCCCCCTCGTCGCCCGGGAGGCCGTCGACGCCCTCGTTCTCGCCCTGCGTCGGGTAGCGCAGGATGAAGCCGTCCTCAGTGGACAGCTCGCGCTGGATCGCCTCGATGGTGCCGATGACCCGCTTGTCGTCCGGCGGCAGGAAGCCCATCTGCGGGATCAGCAGCAGCGAGGCGTCCAGCTCCTTCGAGCCGTACGACTGCGTGAAGGTGTTGCGCTCCTTGTCGTAACCCTTCTCACACACATCCCGGTGGATGTCGTCGCGCAGCTCGCGCCAGCGCTCCAGCGGGCCGTCCGCGTCACCGGACTCGATCAGCTTGATCGTGCGGTCGACCGCGACCCACGCCATGACCTTGGAGTGCACGAAGTGGCGGCGCGGGCCGCGCACCTCCCAGATGCCCTCGTCCGGCTCGTCCCAGTGCCGCTCCAGATAGCGGATCAGCTTGAGCTGGAGCAGCGAGGCGTAGTCGTTGCGGGCCAGGCCCGTCATGTGCGCGAGGTGCAGGGCCTCGGTGACCTCGCCGTACACATCCAGCTGGAGCTGGTGCGCGGCGCCGTTGCCGACCCGGACCGGGGCGGAGTTCTCGTAGCCGGGCAGCCAGTCCAGCTCGGCCTCGCCCAGCTCGCGCTCGCCCGCGATGCCGTACATGATCTGCAGGTTCTCGGGGTCGCCGGCGACCGCGCGCAGCAGCCATTCGCGCCAGGCGCGGGCCTCCTCGCGGTAGCCGGTGCGCAGCAGCGAGGAGAGCGTGATCGCCGCGTCGCGGAGCCAGGTGTAGCGGTAGTCCCAGTTGCGGACGCCGCCGATCTCCTCCGGCAGGGAGGTGGTGGGGGCGGCGACGATGCCGCCGGTCGGGCCGTACGTCAGCGCCTTGAGCGTGATCAGCGAGCGGATCACCGCCTCACGGTAGGGGCCGTGGTACGTGCAGTGCTCCACCCAGTCGCGCCAGAAGTCCTCGGTCGCCTCCAGCGACTGCTCCGGCTCCGGCAGCGGCGGCGGCTCCTTGTGCGAGGGCTCCCAGGAGATGGTGAACGCGATCCGGTCGCCCGGTCCGACGGTGAAGTCCGAGTACGTCGTGAGCGACTTGCCGTAGGTCTCGGCGGATGTGTCGAACCACACGGAGTCGGGGCCCGCGACGGCCACCGTGCGGCCCTCGTGCCGGTGCACCCACGGGACGATCCGGCCGTAGGAGAACCGCATCCTCAGCGCCGAGCGCATCGGGACGCGGCCCGAGACGCCCTCCACGATCCGGATGAGCTGCGGGGCGCCGTCACGCGGGGGCATGAAGTCGATGACCCGGACCGTGCCGCGCGGGGTGTCCCATTCGGACTCCAGGATCAGCGAGTCCCCGCGGTAGGTGCGCCGGGCCGCGACGGGCGGCGCGGCGTCGGCCGCGTGCGCGGGGCCGAGCCGCCAGAAGCCGTGCTCCTCGGTGCCCATCAGACCGGCGAAGATGGCGTGCGAGTCGAAGCGGGGCAGGCACAGCCAGTCCACTGTGCCGTCCCGGCAGACCAGGGCAGCGGTCTGCATGTCTCCGATGAGTGCGTAGTCTTCGATGCGCCCGGCCACGTGCAACTCCAGTCGAACGGCCACGTCACCCCACAAGGGGGCTGTCGCTAGTGCGGTCAAGGGGTCTTTGTCATACGTCGTTGAGCGATGAAGCAAATCAGTCGCTCATGCCATGAGGCAAAACAACAGTCGTTGCTCAACGAACTGACGAGCTCTCGTTGTTCCGGTGGGTACGGGCTGGGGTGGTGCCGTTTTGCCGGCCGGGCTCGGCAGCGAGTGTCCGAGCAGGATACGACGCACGTAGATGATCTGCGTGCCGCTCCGGGCAACGCGGGTGCGCCGAACGGGTGAGCAACGGGTGAGAAAGAAGTAAGCGGTACGTGTCCGTGCCGACCCGTGTGCGGAGCGTGGCCGGAAGCCATCGCCCCCTGGCGCTGATACCCTGGTAGCCCGTGGACCGGTGGGAGAAAAACCCCGGAACGCCACCCAGACCGCGACCACGGGAGCCCCCTCTTGGCCATGCCGCCCGCTGTTTTTCGAAATAACACAGCCACGACGACCAAGCACATCTTCGTCACCGGGGGTGTCGCCTCCTCTCTCGGCAAGGGCCTGACGGCCTCGAGCCTCGGCATGCTGCTCAAGGCCAGGGGCCTGCGCGTCGTGATGCAGAAGCTCGACCCGTATCTGAACGTCGACCCGGGCACGATGAACCCGTTCCAGCACGGTGAGGTGTTCGTCACCAACGACGGCGCCGAGACGGACCTGGACATCGGACACTACGAGCGCTTCCTCGACCGTGACTTGGACGGCTCCGCCAATGTCACTACAGGGCAGGTCTACTCGACGGTGATCGCCAAGGAGCGGCGCGGTGAGTACCTGGGTGACACCGTGCAGGTCATCCCGCACATCACCAACGAGATCAAGCACCGTATCCGCCGTATGGCCACCGACGAGGTCGACGTCGTGATCACCGAGGTCGGCGGCACCGTCGGCGACATCGAGTCGCTGCCGTTCCTGGAGACGGTCCGCCAGGTCCGGCACGAGGTCGGCCGTGACAACGTCTTCGTCGTCCATATCTCGCTCCTGCCCTACATCGGCCCCTCGGGAGAGCTGAAGACGAAGCCGACCCAGCACTCGGTTGCGGCCCTGAGGAACATCGGTATCCAGCCGGACGCGATCGTGCTGCGCAGCGACCGCGAGGTGCCGGGCGCGATCAAGCGCAAGATCTCGCTGATGTGCGACGTCGACGAGTCGGCCGTGGTCGCCTGCCCCGACGCCAAGTCCATCTACGACATCCCGAAGACCGTGCACGGCGAGGGCCTGGACGCCTATGTCGTCCGCAAGCTGGACCTGCCCTTCCGCGATGTGGACTGGACGACCTGGGACGACCTGCTCGACCGCGTCCACAACCCCGACCACGAGATCACCCTCGCCCTGGTCGGCAAGTACATCGACCTGCCCGACGCCTACCTCTCGGTCACCGAGGCGCTGCGCGCGGGCGGCTTCGCCAACAAGGCCCGCGTGAAGATCAAGTGGGTCACCTCGGACGACTGCAAGACCCCGGCCGGCGCCAAGGCGCAGCTCGCCGACGTCGACGGCATCTGCATCCCGGGCGGCTTCGGCGACCGCGGTGTGCTCGGCAAGGTCGGCGCGATCAAGTACGCCCGCGAGAACAAGATCCCGCTGCTCGGACTCTGCCTGGGCCTGCAGTGCATCGTGATCGAGGCCGCGCGCCACCTGCTCGACATCTCGGACGCCAACTCCACCGAGTTCGACTCCGCCACCGGCCACCCGGTGATCTCCACCATGGCCGAGCAGCTCGACATCGTCGCGGGCGAGGGCGACATGGGTGGCACGATGCGGCTGGGCATGTACCCGGCCAAGCTCGCCGAGGGGTCCATCGTGCGTGAGGTGTACGACGGCAAGGAGTACGTCGAGGAGCGGCACCGTCACCGGTACGAGGTGAACAACGCCTACCGCGCGGAGCTGGAGAAGAAGGCCGGCATCGTCTTCTCGGGCACCTCGCCGGACGGCAAGCTCGTCGAGTACGTCGAGTATCCGCGTGACGTCCACCCCTATCTGGTCGCGACCCAGGCGCACCCCGAGCTGCGCTCGCGTCCGACGCGTCCGCATCCGCTGTTCGCCGGGCTGGTGAAGGCCTCGGTCGAGCGGAAGAATTCCAAGTAACACACCAGTTGTACGGTTGCCGGGGTGCGTACCTTCAAGGTCGCGCCCCGGTTTTTTTCTTGCACATCCGGAAGGACACGGCATGACCATCAAGGACACTCCCGAGGAGTGGGAGATCCGGGCGACGGAGACCCCCTTCGTGGGCAACAAGACCTCCGTCCGCACCGACGAGGTGGTCATGCCCGACGGCTCGGTCGTCCGCCGTGACTACCAGGTCCACCCCGGCTCCGTGGCCGTCCTCGCCCTCGACGACGACGGCCGTGTCCTGCTCATCAGGCAGTACCGCCACCCCGTACGGCAGAAGCTGTGGGAGATCCCGGCCGGTCTGCTCGACATCCCCGGCGAGAACCCGCTGCACGCCGCCCAGCGCGAGCTGTACGAGGAGGCGCACGTCAAGGCCGAGGACTGGCGGGTGCTGACCGACGTCTACACCACCCCCGGCGGCTGCGACGAGGCCGTACGGATCTTCCTCGCCCGCGATCTGTCCGAGGCCGACGGGGAGCGCTTCGAGGTCGAGCACGAGGAGACCGACCTGGAGTACGCGCGCGTGCCCGTCGACGAGCTGGTCCGGGGCGTGCTCGCGGGCGAGCTGCACAACAACTGCCTGATCGTGGGCGTCCTTTCACTGGTCGCCGCCCAGCAGGGTGACGGACTCGACGCACTGCGCCCCGCGGACGCGTCCTGGCCGGCGCGACCCTTCGAGGCCTGAAACACGGTTGGCCCACACCCGGTGTGACCATCGGCTGATCCGATCGGGCGACGTGTCCGCCGCGCTCGTCACGGAACGTTGCAGAGCGTGAACTAGGCTCTGAAAATGCCCGAGCCGGAGTCCCGGCGGGTTGGCACGTGTGGTGGGACGGGAGTGTGGCCCGTGACGGATCAGGCGGTGGACACCGGTGGCGTGCGGCTGTCCGCACACACTGCTGCGGAGTCTCGATTCCTGGGTCGCACACGGGAGTTGAAGGAGCTGCGCGCCGACATCGAGCGCGCGGGACTGGACACCCTCTCCGGCCGCAAGGCCCCCCGCGCGCGCGTGCTGCTCATCGCGGGCAGGCCCGGCTCGGGACGTACCGCACTCGCCGAGGAGCTGGTCCGGCAGGTAGCGGACCGTTACCGGGACGGAGTGCTGCGAGCGCGTCTGAGCGAGCCCGACGGCAGCCCCGTCCCCGTCGAGCGCACCGCCCGCGAACTGCTCACCGCCCTGGAACTGCCCACCCCGCCCGGCGCCCGTGACGACGACCTGACCGACGTGCTGCGCACCGCCCTCGCCGACCGGCGTGTCCTGCTCCTGCTCGATGACGCCGCCACCGCGGAGCAGGTCGACGCGCTGCTGCCGGACACCGCGGAATGCCTGGTCGTCGCCGTGTCCGGCGGCCCGCTGACCGGGATCGCGGACGTCCGCCCGTGCACCCTGGGCGGCCTCGACACCAAGTCGGCCGTGGAACTGCTGTCCCGGCACACCGGCTCGGTCCGCATCACCGTCGACCCGCGGGCCGCCGAAGGGCTCGTCGAGGAGTGCCAGGCCCAGCCCGCCGCGCTGATGCTGGCCGGCGGCTGGCTCGCCGCCCGCCCGAAGGCGGCCGTCGCCGACTTCGCCAAGCAGCTGCATGCGGAGGGTGACGACGGCACGCCGCTCAGCCGGGTCTTCCGGCTCGCCTACGCCTCCCTGCCGAGCACCGCAGCCCGGATACTGCGCCTGCTCTCCCTCGCCCCGGCCGGCCTGGTCGACCCGCACACCGCCTCCGCGCTCGCCGGCTGCTCGGTGGACGGCGCCCACACCGCCCTGGACGAATTGGTCTCCCTCGGCCTGCTGCGGAGCCTGCCCGCGCCGCTGCCGCAGTACCAGGTCCCCGGCTGTCTGCACCCCCTGCTCAAGGCGCTCACCGAGACCCAGGACCGCCCCGCCGAGCTCCAGCTCGCGCGCGCCCGCATGCTGGAGCGGACCGTGCGCCTGCTGCAGTCGTGCCGGGCGATCACCGAGACCGACAGCCCGCTCGCCCGCGAGAAGCTCGTCGGCATGCCGCGCTCCCTGCGCTTCCCCAGCCCGCGCGCCGCCGCCGACTGGCTGACCGTCCGCAGGCCCGCCCTGCTCGCGTCGGCGCGGCTCGCGGTCGCCGACGGGGAGCTGGACACCCTGGCCCGGCGCCTGATGGCCCAGCTGGTGCGTGCGATGGCGGCCCACTTCGGCACCCGGGCCGCCGCATCCGACCTGTACGACATCCACCGCCTGGTCCTCGATGTCGCCGAGCGCCGCAAGCTGCCCCGCGAGAAGGCCGCCGCGCTGCTGAACCTCGGTGATCTGGACGCGCAGACCGGCCGTACCGCCGAGGCGCTGGTCCGCTATCGCGCGGCTCTGGACGCCGGACGCGAAGCGAACGATCCGTATGCGACCGGGCGCGCGATGGAATCCGTAGGCGGCGCGCACCAGGAGCTGGGGGACTACGACCGGGCCGCCGACTGGTTCGGCCGGGCCCTCGCCGAGCGGCTGGCGCGCGGCGAGCGCGAGGACGTGGCCCGGCTGTACGGCCGTATCGCCGCAGCCCACACCTATGCGGGCCGCTACGGCGAGGCGCTGCGCTGCTGGCGCGCCGCGGTCGCCGGGTATCGCAAGAACAGCGATGTGGCCGCCCAGGCACGGGCGTTGAGCGAGCTGGCGCGGGTCCAGGAGTACGCGGGACGGCCCGAGGAGTCGCTGCGCACCTGCCACGAGGCGATCGAGTGGGCCCGTCGCGCCGAGGACGTACGGCTGCAGGCCGCGCTGCAGCTCAGGCTCGCCGACACCCTGGACCGGCTCGGCGACCCCACGGCCGCCCGACTGCATCGCGGGGCGGCCGAGCGCATGCTGGGTGAGGAGCTCCCGGAGAGTGATCCAGAGCCGGAACAAGGTCCTAACACCTGCGAAATCCGCAGTACATCCGACGAAGATTGAAGCAATGAAAGGCTAGACAGCGGGAACACCTTCATTAGACTGGCTCTGCCGCACCTTCTCCCGCGGTGTCTCCTGGTGTGCCCACGCACGTCCGGGTAAGTCTTGTAATGCACCCTCTGAGCCAAGGACCGTGATCGACGTGAAGGTCGGCATCCCCCGCGAGGTCAAGAACAACGAGTTCCGGGTGGCCATCACCCCCGCCGGCGTGCATGAGCTGGTGCGCCACGGCCACCAGGTCGTCATCGAGCACGACGCCGGTGTCGGCTCCTCGATCCCGGACACCGAGTACGTGGCCGCCGGCGCTCAGATCCTGGACACCGCCGACGAGGTGTGGGCCACCGCCGACCTGCTGCTGAAGGTCAAGGAGCCCATCGCCGAGGAGTACCACCGCCTCCGCAAGGACCAGACGCTCTTCACCTACCTGCACCTGGCCGCGTCCAAGGAGTGCACCGACGCACTGCTGGAGTCCGGCACGACCGCGATCGCCTACGAGACCGTCGAGCTGCCCACCCGTGCCCTCCCGCTGCTCGCCCCCATGTCCGAGGTCGCGGGCCGGCTCGCCCCGCAGGTCGGCGCCTACCACCTGATGCGCGCCAACGGCGGCCGCGGTGTGCTGCCCGGCGGTGTCCCTGGCGTGCTGGCCGGCCGGGCCGTGGTCATCGGCGGCGGCGTCTCCGGCTGGAACGCCGCGCAGATCGCCATCGGCATGGGCTTCCACGTGACCCTGCTCGACCGCGACATCAACAAGCTCAAAGAGGCCGACAAGATCTTCGGTACGAAGATCCAGACCGTCGTCTCCAACGCCTTCGAACTCGAGAAGGCCTGCCTCGATGCCGACCTCGTCATCGGCGCCGTGCTCATCCCGGGCGCCAAGGCGCCGAAGCTCGTCACCAACGAGCTCGTTTCGCGGATGAAGCCGGGAAGTGTCCTTGTCGATATCGCGATCGATCAGGGCGGCTGCTTCGAGGACTCCCGTCCCACCACCCACGCCGAGCCGACCTTCCCGGTCCACGGCTCGGTCTTCTACTGCGTCGCCAACATGCCCGGCGCGGTGCCCAACACCTCCACCTACGCGCTCACCAACGCGACGCTGCCGTACATCGTCGAGCTCGCCGATCGAGGCTGGGTCGAGGCGCTGCGCCGTGACCCCGCGCTCGCCAAGGGCCTCAACACCCATGACGGCAAAGTGGTTTACCGCGAGGTCGCAGAGGCGCACGGGGTGGAGCACGTGGAGCTGGAGTCACTGCTCGGCTGAGCCGCGCCGGACCGGCCTTGCGGCTAAGTCACCTTTTCGTAAAGGCGATACGTCAACACAGGTCGTCAACGTCGCACACCCGGCCGGACCTTGCCCGACAAGGTCCGGCCGAGTGTGTGTATGGTCACTTTGCGGCTCTCGGTCAACTCGCCTCGAACGTAACCCTTGAACCGATTCGTACACCGGTGAAACCTGCCGTGCGACGGCCGTACGCCCTTGACAGAGGGATGTTTCATTGCCGACACATCCTGCCGGGTCCGGCGGATTGTGTTGCTGCGGACGCCCGACACGCCATAGAGTCGCCAACCGTCGGCATGGTGCCACGCTGACCTGTCTAGAAGTTTCCTGGTCACCAAGGAGGTAAGACGACTTGTGAATGAGTCGACATTTTCTCCCGGGGGTGGTCAACCAGGAATGCCTGCACGGGCCGAGCGCCCCGCGGGGTTCGAGGCTGTCGGCTCCGTAGCGGTGCGCACCTTCGCAGCCCAACAGACTCACCTGAAGTCAGGTGTGACTCAGCCAGCACACCAGAGCATGGATGGCCATCACGTGAACGCCATGGCCGGCGACGGAAGTGGCGCGCCCCACAACCACTTCGCCGACTACGACGAACTGCCCGACGGGCACTTCTACGATCCCGACGCGGAGTACGAGCCCGACCCCGAGTACGCGGCCACGCTCGCGCCCGACGCTGCCCGCCAGCGCCGTGAGCGCATCGGCCCGACCGGACGGCCGCTGCCGTACTTCCCGATCCCGGGTCCGCTGACCGACCACGGTCCCGCGAAGATCATCGCGATGTGCAACCAGAAGGGCGGCGTCGGCAAGACGACGTCGACCATCAACCTGGGTGCCGCGCTCGCGGAGTACGGACGCCGAGTCCTGCTCGTGGACTTCGACCCGCAGGGCGCGCTGTCGGTCGGTCTCGGCGTCAATCCGATGGAGCTCGACCTCACCGTCTACAACCTGCTCATGGAGCGGGGCATGGCGGCCGACGAGGTGCTCCTGAAGACCGCGGTCCCCAACATGGACCTGCTCCCGAGCAACATCGACCTGTCGGCCGCCGAGGTACAGCTGGTGTCCGAGGTCGCGCGCGAATCCACGCTGCAGCGGGCGCTCAAGCCGCTGATGGCCGACTACGACTACATCGTGATCGACTGTCAGCCCTCGCTCGGCCTGCTCACCGTGAACGCCCTGACGGCGGCTCACAAGGTGATCGTGCCGCTCGAGTGCGAGTTCTTCGCCCTGCGTGGCGTGGCGCTGCTGACGGAGACGATCGAGAAGGTCCAGGAGCGGCTCAACCCGGAGCTGGAGCTCGACGGGATCCTCGCCACGATGTACGACTCGCGCACCGTGCACAGCCGTGAGGTGCTCGCGCGTGTCGTCGAGGCGTTCGACGATCACGTCTACCACACGGTCATCGGCCGCACGGTCCGCTTCCCGGAGACCACGGTCGCCGGTGAGCCGATCACCACGTACGCCTCCAACTCCGTCGGTGCCGCCGCCTATCGCCAGCTCGCCAGGGAGGTGCTCGCCCGGTGTCACGCCGAGTGAGTCTGCCGGGGGCCGACGAACTGTTCCGTACGACAGGGGGGATGGCGCTCCAGGCGTCCACTCCCCGGCGCCAGGCCAACGGAGAGGCCCGGGTGCCGGCTCCGGCGGGGGAGAGCGACGCCGCCGCCGCGGAGGACGCGCCGCAGTCGGTGCCCGCCCAGGGCGGTGACGGCGACGGGGCCGAGCATGCCGCGGCCGACGCGGAGTCGGTCGACGCCGGAGAGTCGCGCAACCGGGCCGCCGCCGCGGAGCGTTCCGCGCGACGTCAGGGGGCGCAGGAAGGTTCTGGCGCTGGTGCGGCGGCCGCATCCGCTCAGCCCCGCAAGCGCGGGGGGCGGGCCGCCGCGCGCCGGCCCAGCGGGCGGGAGCGGCACGACGAGAAGATCACCGTGTATGTCTCCGCCGAGGAACTCATGGACCTGGAGCACGCACGGCTGGTGCTCCGCGGTGAGCACGGGCTGGCGGTCGACCGCGGGCGCATCGTGCGCGAGGCGGTGGCCGTGGTGCTGGCCGACCTGGAGTCCCGTGGGGACGCGAGCATCCTCGTACGCCGGCTCCGTGGGCGGTAGCGGTAGCCTGCGGGGGCTATGACCTCGAACGACCTTCCCGCCCCCGCGTCCGGCTCCGCCGGGCGTCGGCGTGCGCTGGGGCGGGGCGCGGGCGCTCCGCGGGTCGAGCCGGTTCCCGAGGCGGCGCCGGTCGGCGTGGAGCCGGAACCTGAGGCTCCTGAGGTTGTTGTCCCGGAGCCGGAACCTGTAGTTCCTGAGACGGTCGTCCCGGAGCCGGAACCTGTGGTTCCCGAGGTCGTCGAGCCGGTCCCGCAGGACGGTGGCGAGTCCGACGGGGTCTTCAAGGTTCGGCTGTCCAACTTCGAGGGTCCCTTCGATCTTCTCCTCCAGCTGATCTCTAAGCACAAGCTCGACGTCACCGAAGTGGCCCTGTCCAAGGTCACCGACGAGTTCATGGCGCACATCAGGGCGATGGGCCCGGACTGGGACCTCGACCAGACGACCGAGTTCCTGGTCGTCGCGGCCACGCTGCTCGATCTGAAGGCGGCGCGGCTGCTGCCGTCGGCGGAGGTCGAGGACGAGGCCGACCTCGCGCTCCTCGAGGCGCGTGACCTGCTCTTCGCGCGGTTGCTGCAGTACCGCGCGTACAAGCAGATCGCCGACATCTTCAGCCGCCGGCTGGACGAGGAGGCACGCCGCTATCCCCGTACGGTCGGGCTGGAGCCCCACCACGCCGAGCTGCTGCCCGAGGTCGTCATCAGCATCGGAGCGGAAGGGTTCGCCAAGCTCGCCATCAAGGCGATGCAGCCCAAGCCCAAGCCGCAGGTGTACGTCGACCACATCCACGCGCCGCTGGTCAGCGTGCAGGAGCAGGCCGGGATCGTGGTCGCGCGCCTGAAGGAACTCGGCGAGGCCAGCTTCCGCTCGCTGATCGAGGACACCGAGGACACGCTGACGGTCGTAGCCCGCTTCCTGGCGCTGCTGGAGCTGTACCGGGAGAAGGCCGTGGCGCTGGAGCAGGAGACCGCCCTCGGGGAGCTGATGGTGCGCTGGACCGGCGAGGGGGACGCGGAGCCGATGGTGACCGACGAGTTCGACCGGCCGCCCGAGCCGCCCAAGGACGAGGAGAAGAAGGCGTGAGCGAGGACACCACCGAGCTGCCGGCCGGGCTGCGCGCCGTCGCCGACCTGGAGCTGAAGCCCGCCCTGGAGGCTGTCCTCATGGTCGTCGACGAACCCGCGACCGTGGAGCACCTCGCGAAGATACTGGAGCGGCCCAAGCGGCAGATCACCAAGGCGCTGCGGGAGCTGGCCGACGACTACACCGTGCAGGGCCGCGGCTTCGAGCTGCGGCTCGTCGCCGGCGGCTGGCGTTTCTACACCCGCCCAGAGTTTGCCCCCGCCGTGGAGCGGCTCGCCCTGGAGGGCCAGACCGCCCGGCTCACGCAGGCGGCGCTGGAGACGCTCGCGGTCGTGGCGTACCGGCAGCCGGTCAGCCGCAGCCGGGTCTCGGCGGTGCGGGGAGTGAACTGTGACGGGGTCATGCGGACCCTCCTGCAACGGGGTCTCGTCCAGGAGGCGGGCACGGAACCCGAAACAGGTGCGATCCTGTACACGACGACGAACTACTTTCTGGAGCGGATGGGCCTACGCGGTCTGGACGAGCTCCCGGAGCTCGCGCCCTTCCTCCCGGAGGCGGAGGCGATCGAGGCCGAGACCCAGGAAGGGGTGCCGTCGTTCGACCCGGACGCACCCGATGCGCCCGGTGCAGACGACGCAGACGACTAGACGGAACTTTGATGCGAAGCAGCGGCAGCGGCAAGAGTGGCGGGACCGGCGGGCGGGGTAACAACCGCGGCGCCGGCAACAACAGGGACCAGAAGCAGGGGCAGGGCCAGGGTCAGGGCCGTCCCAGCAAGCCCCGCCCCGAGGAGCGCCGTTACGACGTGGGCCCCGGCGGGAGCCATGAGGGCCCGAAGTCCGGGCGCGGCAGCTCCGCGCGCGGGGGCGCCAAGGGCGGGCCCAAGCAGGGTCAGGGCGCCGGGCGGGGGCGCTGGGCTCCGGCCACGTCCCGTGAGTACGACGCGCGGGCCGAGGAACGCAACCGCGAGCGGTACGCGGGCAAGAAGGACGTCAAGCCGCCCAAGACCTTCCCGGGCGCCGAGCAGGAGGGCGAGCGGCTGCAGAAGATCCTCGCGCGCGCGGGCTACGGCTCCCGGCGTGCCTGCGAGGAGCTCATCGAGCAGGCGCGGGTCGAGGTCAACGGTGAGATCGTCCTGGAGCAGGGCAAGCGGGTCGACCCGGAGAAGGACGAGGTCAAGGTCGACGGGCTGACCGTCGCCACGCAGTCGTACCAGTTCTTCTCGCTGAACAAGCCCGCCGGTGTCGTCTCGACGATGGAGGACAACGAGGGGCGTCAGTGCCTCGGTGACTACGTGACGAACCGCGAGACGCGGCTCTTCCACGTCGGGCGGCTCGACACCGAGACCGAGGGCGTCATCCTGCTCACCAACCACGGCGAGCTGGCGCACCGGCTGACCCACCCCAAGTACGGCGTGAAGAAGGTCTACCTCGCGCACATCGTGGGCCCGATCCCGCGAGACCTGGGCAAGCAGCTCAAGGACGGCATCCAGCTGGAGGACGGCTACGCGCGCGCGGACCACTTCCGGGTCGTCCAGCAGACCGGCAAGAACTACCTCGTGGAGGTCACGCTTCACGAGGGGCGCAAGCACATCGTGCGCCGCATGCTCGCGGAGGCCGGCTTCCCGGTTGACAAGCTGGTGCGCGTGGCCTTCGGCCCGATCACCCTGGGCGACCAGAAGTCGGGCTGGCTGCGACGGCTGTCGAACACCGAGGTCGGGATGCTGATGAACGAAGTCGATCTCTAGAAGCCGGTACGTGACGGCCGGTCCCGGATTTTCTTTCGGGCCGGCCGATTCGTTTTCGCGCTCCCCGCGGTCTGTATCGGTGACGGAGGGAGCGGCATGGCTGCGACGACGACGGACCGCGAGGAGTTCGTACGGCTGACGGATCCGTACCGGCGGGAGCTGCTCGCGCACTGCTACCGGATGCTGGGCTCGGTCGACGAGGCCGAGGACCTGGTGCAGGAGACGTATCTGCGGGCGTGGCGGTCCTACGACGGCTACGAGGGCCGGGCCTCCCTGCGGACCTGGCTGCACCGGATCGCCACCAACACGTGTCTGACGGCGCTGGAGAGCCGTACGCGCCGTCCGCTGCCCCGCGGGCTCGGGGCGGCCTCAGAGGCGCCTGAGGAGCCGCTGAGGGCGCCTGTGACGGACGTTCCGTGGCTGCAGCCGCTGCCGGATGCGCTCATCGACCCCGCGACCGTCGTCGCCGCGCGCGGCAGTCTGCGGCTCGCGCTCGTCGCCGCGCTGCAGAACCTGCCCGCGCGGCAGCGGGCCGTGCTGATCCTGCGGGACGTGCTGGCGTGGCGGGCGGCCGAGGTCGCCGCGTTCCTCGGGACCTCGACGGCGGCCGTGAAAAGCACCCTCCAGCGCGCGCGTGCCCGGCTCGACGAGGCGGCCCCGGACGAGGACCTCGTCGTGGAGCCGGAGGGCGCGGCCGACCGGGAGGTGCTCGACCGGTATATGGCCGCCTTCGAGAACGCCGACATGGAGGCGCTGGCCGAGCTGCTCCAGGACGGCGTCGAACTGGAGATGCCGCCCTATCTGGAGTGGTTCAGCGGGAGGAAGGACGTGCTGCGGTTCCTGGAGCTGCGGGTGGGCGAGAAGGGCCTCGTCCGGATGCTGCCCGCGCGCGCGAACGGACAGCCGGCGGTGGCGATGTACAAGCGGGAAGCGGACGGCATCTACCGGGCGCACTCGCTGCAGGTGCTCACGGTGTCGGACGGCGCGGTCGCGCGGATGACCGTCTTCATCGATCCGGGACTCGTCGAACTCTTCGACCGCTTCGGGATGCCGGAGGTGACGTCATGAACTCCGGGGAGCTGTTGGAGCGTTCACTCGCCTATGCGCTGGGGTGCGTGGCCGGGGTGGAGCGGGCGGGGCTGGGGCGGCGGACGCCGTGTGCGGGGTGGGATCTGGAGGAGCTGCTCGGGCATCTCGGTGACTCGCTGGACGCGCTGCACGAGGGGCTGACCGGCGGGCGGATAGCGCTGGTGCCCACGCGTCCCGGAGCCGACCCGGCGTGCGGCGTCCGCACGCGCGCGTGCGCGGTGCTCGGCGCGTGGGCGGCGTCCGGTCCCCGCGACCGGGTCCTGGTCGGCGAACGGCCGCTGGACGTGCGGGTGATGGCCGCCGTGGGTGCCGTCGAGATCGCCGTGCACGGCTGGGACGTGGCCCAGGCCTGCGGGCGGCCACGGCGCATTCCGGGCCCGCTCGCGGTCGAGCTGCTGCCCGTCGCCCGGCATGTCGTGGCGGACGCGGACCGGGGAGTGCGGTTCGCCGCGCAGCTCGCCGTGCCGATGTCCGCGCGGCCGGAAGCCCGGCTGCTGGCGTTCCTCGGGCGCCGCGATTCCTTTCCGGGGTGAGCCCGGTCTGCCTTCCGTGAGTGACCTCAAGAACTCACGGAAGGCACTGTCATGACCGAGACCCTCAAGGTCCCCCTCGGTACCGCGCCCACCGCCAAGGCACCACCCCCGCGCGCGTGGACGGTGATGCTCGCCGGGCTCGGGGCCCTGCTGTGCTCCCTGGACGTCGTGGTCGTCGCCACCGCGCTGCCCGCGCTGCGGGCCGACTTCGGGGCGAGCCTGTCCCAGCTGGAGTGGACGATCAACGCCTACAACCTCGTCTTCGCCTGTCTGACCCTGACCGGCGCCGCGCTCGGCGACCGCTTCGGCCGGCGGCGCATGTATGTCGCCGGGCTCGCCCTCTTCACCCTGGCTTCCGCCGCCGCGGCCCTCGCGAGCGGCCCCGGCCAGCTGATCACCGCGCGCGCGGTGCAGGGCGCCGGGGCGGCCGTACTCCTCCCGCTCACCCTGACCCTCATCAGCGAGGCGTTCCCGGCGGAGAAGCGGGGCGTGGCGATCGGGGTGTGGGGCGGGGTGACCGGCCTCGGCGTGGCGGCCGGACCTGTGCTCGGCGGTGCGGTGACCGAGGGCCTGTCCTGGCAGTGGATCTTCTGGCTGAACGTGCCCATCGGCCTTGCGATGCTGCCCCTGGCCGCCACCAAGCTGCGCGAGAGCTATGGCACACGGCCCCAACTCGACATCGTGGGGCTGGTGTTGGCGGCCGTCGGGCTGACGGGCCTGGCCTGGGCGCCGGTGCGGGCGCCCGAGGTGGGCTGGGGGAGCGCCGAGACACTGGCCGCGCTGACCGTCGGTGTGGTGTTCGTGGCGGCTTTCCTGAGGTGGGAGTGGAAGGGGGCCCGCTATCCCATGCTGCCGTTGGAGTACTTCCGCCGGCGCTCCTTCTCCACCGCCAACGCCTCGGCCTTCATGCTGTTTGCCTCACTGCTCGGCGCCCTCTTCATGACCACGCAGCTCTTCCAGCTCGGGCTCGGCTACAACCCGCTGGAGGCGGGCGTACGGATCCTCGTCTGGAACGCCACGCCGCTCCTGATCGCGCCGATCGCGGGCGCTCTCGCGGACCGGTACGGAACCCGGCCCTTCATGCTGGGCGGCCTGGTGCTGCAGGCGACCGGCCTCGCACTGCTGGCCTGGCAGGTCGAACCGGGCGTCGGATACGACCGTCTCGTCGGCCCGCTGATCATCGCCGGCGTCGGCATCTCCATGGTCTTCCCGAGCGTGGCCAACGCGGTGACCGCGTCCGTGCCGCTCGGTGACGCCGGTGTGGCGGCCGGGGTCAACAACGCGCTGCGCGAGCTGGGCGGCGTCTTCGGAGTGGCCGTCGCCGCGGCCGTGTTCACGACGTACGGCAGCTATGCCACACCGGAGACCTTTGTCGACGGAGCGGGTCCGGCGCTGTGGGTGACGGCGGGGATCGCGGCGGTCGGAGCGGCGGCCGCGGCGTTCGCACCGTCGCGCGGGGCCAGTTGAGGGGTTGTACAGTCCCGTCGCCCCCTTTATAGTCGTGGTGACTATTAGTCGCGCTGACCATAAAGGGGGCGAGCGGATGTGACCGTGCCGACCGGCTACGACAAGTACGCGCACGAACCCTTCGCCGTCACCGTCGACCTCGCCGTCCTGACCCTGCGCGCGGGCGCACTGCACGTGCTGCTCGTCGAGCGCGGGCAGGAGCCGTACGCCGGACAATGGGCGCTGCCCGGCGGATTCGTGCAGCCCGACGAGTCGGCGGAGACGGCGGCCCGGCGTGAACTCGCCGAGGAGACCGGCCTGGTGGACGTCTCCGGGCTGCACCTGGAGCAGCTGCGGACCTATAGCGAGCCCGACCGCGACCCCCGGATGCGGGTCGTGTCCGTGGCGTTCGCGGCGCTGCTGCCGAACGCACCGGAGGCGCATGCGGGCAGCGACGCGGCGCAGGCGCGCTGGGTGGAATGTGACATTGCACAACCCCTCGCCTTCGACCACGACCGCATCCTGGCCGACGCCCACGACCGCGTCGGCGCCAAGCTCGAGTACACCTGCCTCGCCACCGCCTTCTGTCCGCCCGAGTTCACCCTCGGTGAGCTGCAGCAGGTCTACGAGGCCGTGTGGGGCACCGCGCTGGACCGGCCCAACTTCCGGCGCAAGGTGCTCGCCACGCCGGGCTTCGTCGAACCCGTCCCCGGCGCCGCCCGCTTGACCGGTGGCCGCGGCAAACCGGCTGCGCTGTACCGCGCGGGCACCGCCACCGCCCTGCATCCGCCCCTCCTCCGACCGTCCCGGGAAGGACGCCCCGTATGACCGCCACGACCGTCGCCAAGCGCGCCGCCACCGGAGCCCTCACCGGACTCGCCCTCGGCGACGCGCTCGGCTTCCCCACCGAGTTCAACGACGTGCCGTCGATCCTCGCCAAGTTCGGCCCCTGGCGGGAGATGGGGCTGCCGAGGCCCGCGATCGTCACGGACGACACGCAGATGACGCTGGCTCTGGGGAAAGGGTTGCGGGCGGCGATGGACCGGGGGGTGCTGGAGCCGTCGGCGATGGCCGAGTCGGTGCGGCGGGAGTTCATCGCCTGGAACCGCTCCCCGGAGAACAACCGGGCGCCCGGCAACACCTGCATCCGGGCGTGTGTCCTGCTGGAGGACGACCGCCCTTGGCAGGAAGCCAGCCAGATTGACTCCAAGGGCTGCGGCGCCAACATGCGCGTAGCGCCCCTCGGCCTCATCGCCGGCCTCAGCGACGAACAGCGCGCGGGCGCCGCCCAGTTGCAATCCGCACTCACCCACGGGCACCCGACGGCGCTGGCCACGTCGGACCTCACCGCGCATGCCGTACGACTGCTGGCGCAGGGCGCCGAGCCGACCGGACTGGTCGGGCTGCTGCGGTCATACGCCCTGGAGCACCGTTCCACGTACCACCACCGCTGGCTCGGCGACCTGTGGACGCGCAGCCAGGACCCGACGGCCGAGCACTTCATCGCGCGCGGCTGGGACGAGTGCCTGGCGATGCTCGACCGCCTCCAGGACGCGGTACGGACCGTGTCGCCCGAGACCGACCCGTGCCTGGCCACCGGTGCGGGCTGGATCGCCGAAGAAGCCCTGGCGACCGGACTGTTGTGCTTCCTGCTTTTCGTCGACGAACCCCTGACCGCCCTGCGCCGGGCCGCCTGCTCTTCCGGCGACTCGGACTCCATCGCCTGCCTCGCGGGCGCGTTCGCCGGCGCATACCTCGGCGCCGACGCATGGCCCACGGAGTGGGCCGACCGCATCGAGTACCGAGGCGACCTGCTGACCCTCGGGGCCCTCTGGGACGCTTGACCCGTGATCGACACCCTGGACCTCGACCTGACCCCGGTGGTGGCCGAACAGCCCGACCCGCTGCTGTTCGCCACCGTCTCCGGCGCGCACCTGTACGGCTTCCCGTCCCGCGACTCGGACGTTGACCTGCGGGGCGTGCATCTGCTGCCGGCCGCCGATCTGGTCGGACTGCGGGAGCCCGAGGAGACCCGGTCCAGGATGTGGGACCGGGACGGCGTCGAGATGGACCTCGTCACGCACGACCTGCGCAAGTTCGTACGGCTGATGCTGCGCCGCAACGGCTATGTGCTGGAGCAGCTGCTCTCGCCGCTCGTCGTGCACACCACCGACGCCCACCGGGAACTCGCCGCCCTCGCCCCCGGCGTCCTCACCAGTCACCACGCCCACCACTACCGGGGCTTCGCGGTGACGCAGTGGCGGCTGTTCGAGAAGACCGGCGAACTCAAGCCGCTGCTCTACACGTTCCGTGTGCTGCTCACCGGCATCCAGCTGATGCGCAGCGGCGAGGTGCAGGCCCATCTGCCCACACTCCTCGGGGAGATCGCCGAGGCACCGGCCTATGTGCCGGAGCTGATCGCGGCGAAGGCGGAACAGGAGCACGGGGCGGCCGATGTCGCCCTGCACGCGCGCGTGCAAGGGGACATCGAGCGGCTGCATGGAGTGCTGGACGAGGCGCAGGCGGTGTCAGGCCTGGCGGATGCTCCGGCCGGGTACGACGCCCTGCACGACTTCGTCGTACGGGTCCGGTTGGAGGGCTGACGTACGGCGGACGCGGGTGAGGAAGTCCTCGATGCGTCGGCGGTCCGGTTCGGCGGGGAGTGGGCTGTGCCGGTACGCCTCGTCCGTCTCGGTTGCCAGGCGGGTCATCCAGGACTCGACCTCGGGCCAGGGGACTTCACCGCGTTTCACCGCCAGCAGTGGCTCGCGGCGGTCGCCGACGTCGATCGTGAGCTCGCCCGTGCGCAGCAGGTCGCGGACGCTCATCAGCAGGCGCAGCAGATGCATGGCGTGCTTCCAGCGCGGGGCGCCGTGATTGCGGACGTCGGCGTCGAGCTTGTGGCGCTGGCCCAGGGCGTACCGGGCGAACGTCTCGTGGGCCTGGCGGGAGAGGAACGCCCCGCGCAGGGCGATCAGCTCGCGGCCCGTGTCGTCGACGTACTCCACGAGCGGGGAGTGCAGGCACTCCAGGACGTTCGGATTGGCGCGCAGGGCCAGCTCGCAGAAGCGCTCCAGCTCCCAGCTGAACTGCTCCTCGGCCGGCCCCTCCACATGCGTCGGCGGCTTCTCGAAGCGCCAGAAGAGGGCAGTGGGGGCCGCGTACACACCCCGGCGGTCGGTGTCGCTGCCGTCCGTGGCCAGGCCGAAGGCGCGCGAACCCATCACGCAGGAGTAGATCGTGTGGTCGCGCACCAGGGCCTCGGGCTGCATGCCGGGCAGCGTACGCGGCGGTTCACGCCAGGCGGATCGAATTTCCGTCCACGGTGATCTGCTTCTCGGGCAGCGCCTTCGTCGCCGGGGGATTCTGCACCGAGCCGTCCTCGATGCTGAACTTGCTGCCGTGGCAGGTGCAGTTGATGGTGCCGCCCGTGACGCTCGCCACCGGGCACTGCTGGTGGGTGCAGATGTTCGAGAAGGCCTTGAAGTCGCCTTCCTTGGGCTGGGTCACGACGACCTTCTCGTCCTTGAAGATCGTGCCGCCGCCGACCGGGATGTCGGAGGTCTTCGCCAGTTCCTGACCGGGGGAGGCGTTCTCCTCCGAGGAATCGCCCTCGTCGTCGCCGTACTCGCTGCAGCCCACGAGAAGCGCCGCCGCGCCCGTGGCGAGGAGCACCGTGCGCCGGGTCGGGTCAGGGGTCATGTCGTCACTCCGAAGGTGCGGAAGAACCAGAGGGCGGAGGTCAGCCAGACGATCGTCAGGACGGTGAAGACAAGCCCGCCGACGATCGGCAGCAGCCAGTTGGGGAGGCGCTCCGAACGGAGCAGCAGCATCTTGGCACTGAAAGCACCGAAGAAGAAGCAACCCAGGATGGAGTGCCACAAAACCCGCGTTTCGTACGTCTGATAGCCCAGCGCATACAGGCAGTGCACCGCAACCGGAACCGACACCAGAAACGCCACCCGCCCCGACCAGCGGTGCAGCGCCGACGACCAGCCGGGGCCCGGCAGCTTGCCGTACACCATCAGCGCCGAGACGACCTGGACGAGCGCGAAGAAGACCGCCGCCGTCGCCAGCCATGACTTCACCGCCCCCGTGCTGCTGAAACCGGCGAGATTGAAGGCGGTCCCCGCCGGGTCGTGGACCTTGCCGTACACCCCCAGGGTGACCGCGACCGCGGCGGCGACCAGCGCCGGCACCAGATAGCGGGCCGGGTGCGGGCGGCGGTGGCCGGGCTCCGGCGAGGGAAAGTCCTGAGTGGCGGCGTTCGGGTCGACGGTCATGCTCGACTCCCGGGAGCAGGGGATCAGGGGGTGACAGGCCGGGCCGTGAGCTGCTCTCCGTCGACCGTCACCGCACCGGTCTCCGGGTCGATCCGTGGGGCGGGGGAGGGCTCTCCGTCGCGGCTGAGGATGCCGACCTGCTGCCGGCCGCCCTGCCGCACGATCCAGCCGCCGTCGACGTCGGTGTCGCCCGCCCTGCCGGTCGCCCGGTACAGCCCGTCCGGCTTCTTGGCCCGGTCGGCGGTGAAGTCGTAGTGCCCGCCGTCGACGTCTACGGTGCCGCTGATCCGCTTGCCCTTGAGGGTGCCGTTCAGCTTCGCCCCGTTCTTGCCGGTCAGCCGCATGGTGCCGTCGTCCTCGACGTCGCCCTTCAGCCACGACTCCTTGTCGCGGCCGTCGCAGAAGTACGCGACCGCCTTGCCGTCGCGCAGGGAGACGGCGACGGAGGCGGAGTCGTCTTTTGTGCGGCCCGTGTAGTCGGCGTCGGGGACGGGCGTCCGGGAGGGTGTGGGGGAGGGGGATGCGGTCGTCTGCGTGGGCGCCGGGGACGCCTTCGGCGACGGCGACTCCTCGGTGTACGAGGACGACGCGCTCTTCGACCCCGTCGTCGCGTTGAGCGACAGCATGAACAAGCCGAGCACCAGTCCCGCGAGAAGAGTGAACAGTGGTCCGGAACGCTTCATGACGGGCCTCCCCCGAGGCGAGCTTCCTGCCCATGAGAGCGGACCCGACGGCCGGCGTCCAGAGGCGCACAGGGGTGTTGTGACCCCTAGTAGCGGAATGGGGATGTTCACGTGACATTGTCAGGGTCTGGTGCCCACGTCTCAGCGGGCGGGCGCGGCGCACCCGCGCGACCCGGGCTGACTAGGCTGGACGGACCAACGATCCGTACATCAGCAAGGAGCCAAGCCGTGGCGGTACGAGCGGTCCGAGGCGCCGTCCAACTCGAGGTGGACGAGGCCAGCCACATGGACGAGCAGGTCGGAGCCCTGCTCACCGCCGTCCTGGAGCGGAACGACCTCACCGCGGACGACCTGATCAGCATCTGGTTCACGGCCACGCCCGACCTGCACTGCGACTTCCCGGCCGCCGCGGCCCGCAAGCTCGGCATCGTCGACGTACCGCTGATCTGCGCGCAGGAACTGGACATCCAGGGCGCCATGCCGCGAGTCGTCCGTGTCCTCGCGCACATCGAGTCCGACAAGCCCCGCGCCGACATCGCGCACGTCTACCTCGGCGCCGCGGCCGCCCTGCGCAAGGACATCGCCCAGTGAGGACCGCACTCGTCATCGGCACCGGCCTCATCGGCACCTCCGCCGCCCTGGCCCTGGCCAAGCGAGGTGTCGTCGTCCACCTCGCCGACCACGATCCGGAGCAGGCCCGTACGGCGGCCGCGCTCGGCGCCGGCTCGGACGAGGCGCCCGAGGGCCCCGTCGACCTGGCGATCGTCGCCGCCCCGCCCGCCCATGTGGCCGGAGTACTCGCCGACGCCATGCGCCGGGGCGTGGCCCGCGGCTACCTCGACGTGGCCAGCGTCAAGGGCGGCCCCCGCCGCGAACTCGAGGCGCTCGGTCTCAACCTGTCGTCGTACATCGGCACCCACCCCATGTCCGGCCGAGAGAAGTCCGGCCCGCTGGCCGCGACCGGCGACCTCTTCGAGGGCCGCCCCTGGGTGCTCACGCCGACCCGGGACACCGACACCGAGGTGCTGAACCTCGCCCTGGAGCTGGTCTCGCACTGCCGCGCCGTGCCGGTCGTCATGGACGCCGACGCCCACGACCGCGCCGTCGCCCTGGTCTCCCACATGCCCCACCTGGTCTCCAGCATGGTGGCCGCACGTCTGGAGAACGCCGACGAGGCGGCCGTACGACTGTGTGGGCAGGGCATCCGCGATGTGACCCGGATCGCCGCGTCCGACCCCGGCATGTGGATCGACATCCTCTCCGCGAACCCGGGGCCGGTCGCCGACCTCCTCGCGGACGTCTCCGCCGACCTCGACGAGACGGTCCGCGCCCTGCGCGCCCTGCAGTCCTCCGACGACGCCAAGCGCCGCGAGGGGACCGCCGGCATCGAGGACGTCCTGCGCCGGGGCAACGCCGGCCAGGTCCGGGTCCCCGGCAAGCACGGCGCCGCGCCGCAGGTGTACGAGGTCGTGGTCGTGCTCATCGACGACCAGCCCGGGCAGCTGGCCCGCATCTTCGCGGACGCGGGACGGGCCGGGGTCAACATCGAGGACGTACGCATCGAGCACGCGACCGGGCAGCAGGCCGGTCTGATGCAGCTGATGGTGCAGCCGCAGGCGGCCCCCGTACTGACGGCGGCGTTGCGGGAGCGGGGCTGGGCGATCCGGCAGTGATGCCGTGGGCCGGACGAGTGACCCGAACCCAGTAACCTTGTGCGGGGCACGATCGCGCCCCGCACACTCCCACCGCACCGCACCAGGAAGGTGTCCATCCGTGGAAAACGGCGCCGCCCCGACCGCCCCGGCCGTGATTGTCGCCATCGACGGCCCCTCCGGCACGGGCAAGTCGAGCACGTCCAAGGCCGTGGCCGCGCAGCTCGGCCTGAGCTACCTGGACACCGGCGCCCAGTACCGGGCGATCACCTGGTGGATGGTGACCAACGGGATCGACACCGCCGACCCGTCGGAGATCGCCGCCGCGGCAGGAAAGCCGGAGATCCTCTCCGGTACCGACCCGGACGACCCGACGATCACGGTCGACGGCACGGACGTCGCCGGGCCGATCCGCACCCAGGAGGTCACCTCCAAGGTCAGCGCGGTCAGCGCGGTGCCCGAGGTGCGGGCGCGGATCACCGAGCTGCAGCGCTCGATCGCGGCCTCGGCCACGCGGGGCATCGTCGTCGAGGGCCGCGACATCGGTACGACGGTGCTGCCCGACGCCGACCTGAAGATCTTCCTCACCGCCTCCCCGGAGGCGCGTGCCGCCCGCCGCAGCGGTGAGCTCAAGGGGTCCGACGTCCACTCGACCCGTGAGGCGCTGCTGAAGCGGGACGCGGCCGACTCCAGCCGCAAGACCTCGCCGCTCGCGAAGGCCGACGACGCGGTCGAGGTGGACACCTCCGACCTCACGCTCCAGCAGGTCATCGAGTGCGTCGTCACCCTCGTCGAGGAGAAGCGAGCAGCGAAGTGACGGCACCAACGGAGCGGGGCGCGGAGGTCGGGCGGCGCATCGGCGTCGGCCTGATGTACGGGCTGTGGAAGCCGCGCGTCCTGGGTGGCTGGCGGGTCCCCGCGACCGGTCCGGTGATCCTCGCCGTCAACCACTCGCACAACATCGACGGCCCGATGGTCATCGGCGTGGCGCCCCGGGCCTCGCATTTCCTGGTCAAGAAGGAAGCGTTCATCGGCCCGCTCGCCTCCTTCATGCGGGCCGTCGGCCAGCTTGAGGTGGACCGCTCGACCGCCGACCGTACGGCCATCACCCAGGCGCTGGACGTGCTGGCGGCCGGCGGTGTGCTCGGTATCTTCCCGGAGGGCACCCGGGGCGAGGGCGACTTCGCCGCGCTGCGATCCGGGCTCGCGTACTTCGCGGTGCGCAGCGGCGCCCCGATCGTTCCCGTCGCCGTCCTGGGAAGCACCGAGCGGCCCGGACGGTTGATAAAGGCGCTGCCCGCGCTGCGCTCCCGTATCGACGTCGTCTTCGGCGACCCCTTCGACGCGGGCGACGGCAGCGGACGGCGTACGCGCAAGGCGCTCGACGAGGCGACCGAGCGCATCCAGAAGCAGCTCACCGCGCACCTGGAAAACGCCAGGCGCCTGACCGGGCGCTGAGCGACACTTAAGTAGTGGATCACCCGAGATCGGGCGGATCCACCGATCACCACACCGAACGAGGTACGGACTTCATGAACGACCAGATCCACTCCGATGGCTCGGGCGAGGAGCACGAGCACGGAGCACTTGGCGACGCCGAGTACGCGGAGTTCATGGAGCTCGCCGTAGAAGAGGGCTTCGACCTCGAGGACGTGGAGGGCGCGATCGAGGCGGCCGGCCACGGCCCGCTGCCGGTGCTCGCCGTCGTCGGCCGGCCGAACGTCGGCAAGTCGACTCTGGTGAACCGCATCATCGGCCGCCGCGAGGCCGTCGTCGAGGACAAGCCCGGCGTCACCCGCGACCGTGTCACCTACGAGGCCGAGTGGGCGGGCCGCCGCTTCAAGGTCGTCGACACCGGCGGCTGGGAGCAGGACGTCCTCGGCATCGACGCCTCCGTGGCCGCGCAGGCCGAGTACGCCATCGAGGCCGCCGACGCCGTCGTCTTCGTCGTCGACGCCAAGGTCGGCGCGACCGACACCGACGAAGCGGTCGTACGACTGCTGCGCAAGGCCGGCAAGCCCGTCGTGCTCGCCGCCAACAAGGTGGACGGCCCGAGCGGCGAGGCCGACGCGGCGTACCTGTGGTCGCTCGGTCTCGGTGAGCCGTACCCGGTCTCCGCGCTGCACGGCCGCGGCACCGGCGACATGCTGGACCAGGTCCTGGAGGCGCTGCCCGAGGCGCCCGCGCAGACCTTCGGCACCGGGGTCGGCGGCCCGCGCCGCATCGCCCTCATCGGCCGCCCGAACGTCGGCAAGTCCTCGCTGCTGAACAAGGTGGCGGGCGAGGAGCGCGTCGTCGTCAACGAGGTCGCGGGCACCACCCGCGACCCGGTCGACGAGCTGATCGAACTCGGCGGTGTCACCTGGAAGTTCGTCGACACGGCCGGTATCCGCAAGCGCGTCCACCTCCAGCAGGGCGCCGACTACTACGCCTCGCTGCGCACCGCGGCCGCCGTGGAGAAGGCCGAGGTGGCGGTGATCCTCATCGACGCCTCCGAGAGCATCTCGGTGCAGGACCAGCGGATCGTGACGATGGCCGTCGAGGCCGGACGTGCGATCGTCCTGGCCTTCAACAAGTGGGACACCCTCGACGAGGAGCGCCGCTACTACCTGGAGCGGGAGATCGAGACCGAGCTCGGCCAGGTGGCGTGGGCGCCGCGGGTGAACGTCTCCGCGCGCACCGGCCGCCACATGGAGAAGCTGGTCCCCGCGATCGAGACGGCCCTCGACGGCTGGGAGACACGCGTCCCGACCGGACGCCTGAACGCCTTCCTCGGCGAACTGGTCGCCGCCCACCCGCACCCCATCCGCGGCGGCAAGCAGCCCCGCATCCTCTTCGGCACCCAGGCCGGCACCAAGCCCCCGCGGTTCGTGCTCTTCGCCTCCGGCTTCATCGAGGCGGGCTACCGGCGCTTCATCGAACGCCGGCTGCGCGAGGAGTTCAGCTTCGAGGGGACGCCGATCCATATCTCCGTGCGGGTGCGCGAGAAGCGCGGCAAGAAGAAGTAGACAGCGAAAGGGCGGCCCCGACCGGGGCCGCCCTTTCCCTCTTCACACCTCAGATGCCGCGCCGCGGCCCCGGAGGCAACGCCGGCACATGGTGCATGCCCGCACCCTGCGGCCGGAGCTGCCCGACCCGCTGCCACTGCGACTGCTGCCCGCCGCCGTGCCGGGTGCTGTACGCCCCCATGCTGTAGGCGCCGTACGAGCTGCTGCACGAACCCGGACCGGATCCGCCGTGATCGAGGTACCCGAACGCCACAAACCCGAACTCCTCCTCGCCCCTGCGGTCACCCGGCAACGTACGGAAGGACTTGACGTACTCGGCGTAGAGCGCGTCGTAGATCGGCGTGGCCGATGACCCACCCGAACTCTCCGCAGCAGCCCGAGCGGCCGGAATCGACGAGAAGGACGGGCGGCGGGGAACGTCGTATGCGTGCACGTATGTCCAAACGACACCAAGCCACAAGAGATGCGGCTGAAGAGCCCGACATCGCAGGTCACTGATGCATTAGGGGCGCGCTAAATGCCGCTAAGGGGCGCGGGGAACTGCGCGACAAGCCACAACGAACCCGCAGTCGCCACTCAACGAGCCGCCCCCGGACAGTAGGCAAAGCTCACGTCCCAGCAAGTGGCAACGCCGCCGCAACCAACTTCCCATTAGCGGCCGCCTTATCCAACGCATCCCGCAACAGATCCTCCCGCGGCTGCCGCCCAATCGCCCCCACAGGCGCCGCGAACATCAACACCTGCTGATGCTTGTTCGCGGCGGTCCGCCACCCATCGGTCACCTGCAACGGCTGATGCGCCTGCCACCACGCGACCGGCTGTCCCCCGGAGGGCCCCGGCTGCAGCACCGCATGCAATTGCCCCATCGCCAGCAACACAGACCAGCCGTGCAACACCGACGGCACCGACTCGATCGCCGTCAGCGGCATGAAGCCCTGCTCGATGAGCAGCGGCAGAAAGTCGTCGCCGGCGCCGGTCGCACCGGGCCGCACGATGGGCGCCGTCGGCTCGACGACCAGCGCCGGGTGCAACTCACCGGCGATCAGGACGAGTCCGCTGGTCACGCCGAGCACGGCCTGCTCGGGGACGATCTTGTCGGGCTCCAGGTCCACGGTGTCGCCGCTGATGGAGCGCACCGCGCCCCGCAGTTGCTCCTCGGTGACCTGGACGACCTGCGAGGGCAGGCAGGTGGCGTGGGCGAAGGCGAGGACGGCGGTCTCGTCGCCGATGAACAGGACGGTGCTGGTGCGCTCCTGCTCGGAGTCGCCCGGGGTGCGGCAGGACGTGCAGTCGTAACTGCCAGGGGCGTTCTCTCCGGCGAGCAGCCGGTCGGCTTCATCGTCGCCGATCTCGGCGCGTACGTCGTCGCTGACGTCGAGCATGCGCGGCACGGGTGGCTCCCTCGGATGTGGTGCGTATCGGGACCGGGTGGCTCCCGGCCCGTGAACCGGGCGGGTCCCGGGCTCATGAAGAGACAACGGGCGATCTGTGGCGGGAGTCACGCCCCAAGACGAACGGAGTCGAACCATCCGATGCGGTGCGTCACGCCGAGTGCGGAGTCGGGCACTCCCTGTCAAGTGCTAGGGAATCCAAGGATGTTGGATCGGTGATGTGGGTCACAGATCATCTGGAGGCCTGGTCGACAAATCCCGAAATTCACGAATGAAGTGGGTGTCCGGAAATCGCCGATACCCGAGGTAACGGCGAACTGGCCTGGAATGACAAGGAGTTGGTTGATACCGCCCCACCGTCCTCCGTACATTCCTCCGCCGTGTGCAACGAGCACCGCTCGGGAACGTCCGCCGGCCGCACCAAGCCAGCTCGTCGTACAGCCTCCGGCGGACGGGGCTGAGCGCGCCGACCGCGACCAATCGCGGGACGTGCGCCCGGCCTTGGGGGATCCCGGGTCCGTGGAGAGGGATGTCCATGTCCGATTGTGCCGATACCAACCGCGACAACGTCCGCAAGACGAGTACGACACGTACGACGGCGGTCCTCGCCGGGGCCGCTCTGCTCGCCCCCCTCGGACTGCTGGCCGCGAGCGGCAACGCCGCGGCGGCGGACGGCGGGGTCTGGGACCGCATCGCCCAGTGCGAGAGCGGCGGCAACTGGCACATCAGCACCGGTAACGGCTACTACGGCGGACTGCAGTTCGCCGCCGGCACCTGGCGCGCGTACGGCGGCACGGCCTACGCGCCTACGGCCGACCAGGCCTCCAGGGAGCAGCAGATCGTGGTAGCCACCAAGGTCCAGCGCGCCCAGGGTTGGGGCGCCTGGCCGACCTGCTCGGCACGGGCCGGAGCGTACGGGAGCGCACCCGCGGCTCCCGCGAGCGGCTCGGCCACGACGAAGGCGGCTCCGCCGAAGGCGCCGGAACGCCCGTCCACACACCCCGACCGCGGCGCGTCCCGCGGCGACTACACGGTCCGCCAGGGCGACACCCTCAGCGGCATCGCCGCCCGGCACGGGACCACCTGGCAGCAGATCCACGCCGTCAACAAGGCCGTCATCGGCAGTGATCCCGATGTGATCGTGCCCGGACAGCGCCTCGACATCTGAGTCGTCCGCCGCTGCGGGCACGGGGCCCCGTCCGGTGCGCCGACCGGGTGGGGCCCCTCGGCGCACCGGACGCGCCGCGGCGGCCGTACGCGACGCGCTGCTTAGCGTGAGCCGATGTACACCAAGTACACCAAGCTGATTACGCTCACGGTGGCGGCGATGCTCGCCACTGTCACACCGGCCGCCGCGCACGAGGTGCCGCCGCTGCCGGTCCCCGTTCCGCTGCTCGACACGCTGCTCGGGCCCCGCGAGTGCAGCAAGGGAAAGTGGCCATGGGGCTGCCTCGCCGAGTGCGAGAGCAGCGGGCGCTGGAACGTCAACTCCGGCAACGGCTTCTACGGAGGGCTGCAGTTCGGGCAGTCCACCTGGGAGGAATTCGGCGGCCTGAAGTACGCCCCGCGCGCGGATCTCGCCTCGCGCGAGGAGCAGATCGCCGTCGCCCGGAAGGTGGTGGCGGTGCAGGGCTGGGAGGCCTGGCCCGTCTGCTCCAAGCGATACGGGCTCAAGGGCCGGATGCATGCCGTGCAGCGCGGCGACACGCTGACGTCGATCGCCCGCAGATACGGCGTCAGAGGCGGCTGGCAGGCGCTCCACAAGGCCAACAAGAAACGTCTTGGACGCCGTCCCGATCAGCTGAAGGTGGACATACTGCTGGTCATCCCGGAGGACGGGGACCGTGCGCCGGACCCGGCCCCTGGTCTCTTCGGTCCGCCGCTGCCCGCCGCTGAAGTTCCCCCGCCTCGCCGCTGAACACGACGGCGCCGCGGCGCAGTTCGTACCCGAGCGCCGCCCGGCCGTCGAGGGCGGGCGGCAGCCGCTGCTCGGCGACGACCACACACGCGTCGAGTGCGGCCAGCAGTTCGTACGTCCGTGCCGCGACCGTGGGGGACATGCCCTGCGTGGGTTCGTCGACGAGCACCACGCGCGCGCGTGCCAGCAGGGCGCGGGAGAGCGCGAGCATGCGCTGCTCGCCGCCGGAGAGGGTGCCGGCCCGGCGTGGCAGCAGGGGCGTCAGCTGCGGGTAGGCGTCGAGGGCGGGGGTCACGTCGGCCGCCGCCAGTTCGAGGTTCTCGCGGACGGCGAGGGAGCCGAACACCGCCTGCCGCTCCGGGACCATGCACAGCCCGCGCCGGGCCCGTTCGAACGCCGGCGTCCGGGTCACGTCGACGCCGTCCCACACCACCGCGCCGCCGGACAGGGGCACGGTTCCGGCCAGGGCGCGCAGGGCCGTCGTACGGCCGGATCCGTTGCGGCCCAGCAGGACGGTGAGGCCGGGGCCGGGGGCGGCGAGGGTGACGCCGTGCAGGGCTTCCAGAGGGCCGTAGCGCACGCGCGCGTGCCGCAGGGAGATCGTGGTGGTCATCGGCCGGCCGCCTCCAGCGTGTCCAGTACGCGGTCGGGCGGGCCGGAGGCGACGATGCGGCCCGCCGCCATGACGTGTACGACGTCGGCGAGGTCGGCGACCAGGTCGAGATCGTGCTCGACGACGAGCAGGGCGGTGCCGTCGGCGGCGAGGGCCTTCAGGATGCGGGCCAGCGCGGTCACTTCGGCGGTGTCCAGTCCCGCGGCGGGCTCGTCGAGCAGCAGCACGCGCGGGCTGCCCGCGAGGGCTCGGGCCAGCTCCACCCTGCGCAGGGTGCCGGTGGGCAGGCCCGCGGCGGGAAGCGCCCGGACCGGCCCGTCCAGACCGAACAGCCTCAGCGCCCGCTCTACGGCCGTCTGATCGGCGATCCGCCCCTGCTCGGCGCCCACGCGAACATTTTCGGCCACGGTCAGCGAGGGGAAAACGGCCAGTTGCTGGAACGTCCGTGCGATGCCGAGCCGGGTGCGGGCGTGTGCGGGCAGTCGGGTGATGTCCCGGTCGTCGAGCCGTACGTGGCCCTGTGCGGGGCGCAGGGTGCCGGCGAGGCAGTGGAACAGGGTGCTCTTGCCTGCGCCGTTGGGGCCGACGATGGCGGTGATCCGGCCTCGGGGGACGTCTAGGTCGATGCCGTCGAGTGCGGTGAAGCCGCCGTAGTCGGCGTGGAGGTGGCAGGTGGTGAGGATCGGATTGGAGTTCCCACCCGCACCACCCGTGCCACTTTCGTCGTCGGGCGCGGGTGGCCCTGGTGGGAGTGGAGCGCCGTCGGCGGGTGCGGGTGGTTGCTGTCGGGACTGGGCGCTGACGTGGCCCGTGGGTAGCCCCTGGCGGAGCCTCGTGTCGGCTGTCGTAGTCGTGGCTGTGCCGTCGGTGGTCGTCGGGGTCGTCGGTTCCGGGTGTAGGGGTCGGCCTTGTTCCCGTCGTTGTAGGCGCCTGCGTAGCTCCAGTCCCGCCGGCGTCAGTGTCGCGTTCCGCCGTGGGCGTAGGCGTCTTGTCGCCGTTCGCAGTGCCTCGTACGGTCCTCCGGGGAAGCGGCCGACCAGGACTGCCAGTACGCCGATCAGGGCCGCTGCCACGCCGCCTCGCGCTCCCGCGTCCAGGCCGACGAGGAGGGCGGCTGCTGCCAGGGCGCCCAGGGTGGAGTCGGCGCCCAGGACCACCACCGCGGCGAACCAGAGCAGGCCGCGGACGGGGTCGTAGGCGCCGGGGTCGAAGGCGCGGAGGCCCATGCCGAGCAGGCCGCCGCCGAGGGCGGCCAGGGCGGCGCCGGAGACGAAGGCCAGGAGTTTGAGGGACGGGACCTTCACGCCTGCCGCCGACGCGCCCGACTCGTGGTCGCGCATGGCCGCGAGGGCTCTGCCCGTACGGCCCCTGCGCAGCGCGTGCGTCGCGAGGAGCGCGGCTGCCAGCAGGGCCAACTCCAGGACGTAGTACGCGCGGTCCCCGTCGAAGCCCGCCGGGCGGTCCAGCGAGAGGCCCGACGTGGCGTACGGCTGCGCGAAGACGAAGCGGCTCACGCCCACGCCGACCGCGAAGGTCGCCAGCGCCAGCGCGAGGCCCTGGCGGCTGATCGCCGGCCAACCGGTGAGCAGGCCCAGGGGAGCGACCAGGAGCACCGCCACCGCCAGCGCGGCCAGTTCCGGCAGGCGGGGCAGGCCGGGGAAGCGGCCCGCCGCGAGCAGGGCGGTGAAGAGGGCGCCCAGACCCGCGTACGCCGCCTGCCCGAGCGAGATCTGGCCGCCGCGGCCCGTGACGACCACCAGGGAGAGCAGCACCACGCCCAGCGCCGGCACCTGCACCGACGTATGGAGGTCCGAGCCCGCGAAGCCCAGCGGCAGCAGAAACAGGACCACCGCCACTATCCAGGCGCCCGGCGGGGTCGGCACGCGCGCGGTGGCCGTGCGCGGCAGTGCGTCCCGGGTGCCGACGCGGGGCAGGACGAGGGCCGCGATCAGCAGCGCCACCACGAACAGGTTCGCGCCGACGGCCTGCAGCAACGGCTCGCCCCAGCCCGAGGGATGAAGCCGCGTCAGCTGGCTCTGCGCCACCCCGATCCCCAGCGCCGTCACGACCGCGACCGGCAGACTCCGCATCCGCGCCGCCACCGCGACCGCGACGACCTCCATGACGAGCAGCGGCAGTCCGTACGGGTCCAGCCGGACGTACGGCGCCAGCAGCACGCCCGTCAGACCCGCCGTGAACGACCCGAACGCCCAGCCGGCCGCCGCCACCCGGTCCGCGTCGATCCCGCCGAGCACGGCCAGCTGCCGGTCGTCCACGACCGCCCGCAGCTCCCGCCCGAACCGCGTCCACCGGATCACCGCACCGACACCGGTCGCCAGTACGGCCACCACCGCCAACTGCCCCCACGGATCCGCCGACACCAGTTCGGGAGCGTCGTCCCGCGCACCCTGCCCCCACATCAGCGCCGCCCCGCCGACCAGCAGCACGAAGACCCCGATCGACGCCACCAGCGTCTGGGCCGGATCGCTGCCGAGCACGGACAGCGGGCGGAAGACGAAACGCTCCAGCACCACCCCCAGACCCGGCGCCAGGACCACCAGCGTCACCAGCGCGCCGAGCCACAGCGGCCAGCCCCACTCGACCACGCACTGCCGCAGCGCGTACGCGCACACCATGGCGATCGCCCCGTGCGCGAAGTTGAGCACGCCGGTCGCGCGGTACGTCACGATCAGGCCGATCCCGGTGAGCGCGGCGGCGCTGCCGACCGACAGACCGGCGAGCGTGAGGTCGTACGTGAGGGACGACATCAGCCGTCTGCTTCGGCGGGCTCACAGATCGGGCAGGGCCCCAGCTCGCCGCTCGCCACCAGCTTCCCGTCCACCGGCACCGACTCCGCCTTCCCGGCGACCAACGGGCAGTCCGCGCGATGGAACAGCGTGCCGCCGGGCACCATCAGCAGATCCGCGCTGACCGCGAGGGGCGCGGCCGCCGCCTGCGCGGAGTCCACGGTGCCGTCGGGCTCGGCGGCGACCAGCAGGCCGTACAGCTCCTCCATGCGCGCGGCGGCAAGGGCGTTCCGGCCATGCGTCAGCAGCACCGCACCGGCGATGATCAACGCGGCTCCCGGGACCGTGCAGGACGCGAGATAGGGCAGCTGCCGCTCGGCGAACCGCTCGCCCGAGATGCCGTACCAGCCGATCACACACAGCACCGCGCCCGCGGCGAGCGCCGCCCAGCCGGCCCAGAGGACGGGGTGCACGGTCCGCAGTCGGCCTGTCTGCATTGGTGGCTCCCACACGTCATGTCTCTGTCCATGTCAGCCAATGGCTTGCACTATGCCTTCTGCAAGCTGACCCTGAAAGCACCGGGCGCACCCGGCCCGGACCGACACCCGGTGGTGAGCCAGATGGTTCTCGGGAGCGACCTCAGGCGGGGGAACGCGGGACGCGGCACCGCGATCATGGCCGCGCTGCTCCTCTTCCTCGCCCCGGCCCTAGCGGCCTGCGGCGACGACGAGGGCGGCGGCAGCAGCGAGACTCCGCCGACACCGACCGTCGATCGGACCGAGCAGCCGACGAGTCCGGCCGCGTCGGGGCCCGCCGACACGGCGGCGGCCGAGCGGGAGATCAAGCAGAACTGGCAGAAGTTCTTCGATCCGGCGACCTCGACACAGGACAAGCAGTCCGTCCTCGAGAACGGCGACCGCATGGCGCCCGTGCTGGCGGCCTTCAGCGGCGACGAACGCGGCGGCCAGGTTCAAGCGAAGGTCACCGCGGTCGAGTTCACCTCGCCGACCGAGGCGAACGTGACGTACGACCTGACGCTTAAGGGCGCCACCGCATTGCCCGGCGCCTCCGGAACGGCGGTCGAGCAGGACGGCGCCTGGAAGGTGTCCGCCAAGACCCTGTGCGCGCTGGTGAGCATGAGCGGCAATGCCTCGGCGTCGGCCCTCCCGGGCTGCTGAGGCCCTCGCCGCGGTGCTGCTGCTCGCCCTGAGCACGGCCTGCGGCAGCCGCCTGCCGGAGAGCGACTTCGAGAACGACGGCCGTACGACCCCACAGGCGACCGCCGGTGCGCCGCTGCGCGTCGGCATCATCACCAGCGCCACCAGCCCCGTCGGCGGCAACGCCTTCACCGGCCCGCGCGACGGCGCCAAGGCCTACTTCGACCGCCTCAACGCGCGCGGGGGCATCGACGGACGCCCGGTCGAGGTGCGCCTGTGCGACGACGGCGGCAGCGGAGTCGGCAACAACGAGTGCGTGCACCAGCTCATCGACGAGGACGAGGTCGTCGCCCTGGTCGCCACCACGGCGCTCGACTACGCGGGCGCCTCCCGTGTCTCACGCGCGCGCGTGCCCGACATCGGCGGCCAGCCCATCGGCGCCGCCTACGACACCTGGCCGCACCTCTACGGCATCTACGGCAGCCTCGCGCCCCGCGACGGCACGACCGGCTGGGACGGCAAGCAGTACGGCGGCACCGAGGTCTACCGGTACTTCAAGCGCGAGCACGGCGCCCGCACGGCCGCCGTCGTCTCGTACAACCAGGCCGCGTCCGCCGCCTACGCCCGGCTCGTCGAGCGGGGGTTGAAGGCCGAGGGCTACAAGGTCGTCACCGAGCAGGTCGACTTCGCGCTGCCCAACTTCCGTGCCGTGGCGGCCGACCTCAAGGAGCAGGGCGCCGACCTCGTCTTCGACGCGATCGACGGGCACGGCAACGCCCAGCTGTGCAAGGCGATGGACGACGTCGGCGCCGAGGTCACCGCCAAGGTCACGAACGTACAGAACTGGACGTCCGCCGTCCCCGACGACTACAAGGACTCGCCGCGCTGCCGCAACGCCCTGTGGGCGACCGGATCCAGCCGGAGTCACGAGGACACGGACCATGAGGCCGTAAGGGAGTTCCGGGACGCCACCGAGGGGCTGAAGACGCACTCGCAGTGGCAGTTGGAGGGGTGGGCCGCCGCGGCGTGGTTCACGGAGGCGGCACGGTCCTGTGCCCAGGAGGGCGTCACGCGCGCGTGCGTCGACGACTTCATGAACCGCAGCGAGGGCTACACCGCCGACGGACTGCTGGTTCCGGTCCGGTTCGAGCGGCTGGCCGAGCCGCCCAGGACCCGCAGGACCTGTCTGTCGGTGGCCCGCTGGCAGGACGGCAAGGGCTGGGTCTCCCAGGGGGACATGAACGACACCTGCTTCGACGTGCCGCAACTGCCGTACGAGCAATGACGTCTTTGCGGACCGTCCCTGTCCGCAAGGGCTGGCAGACTCACCACCATGTTGGAGACCTCGGCACGACTGCTGCGCCTGCTCTCGCTTCTCCAGGCCCACCGCGAATGGTCCGGCGCCGACCTGGCCGAGCGGCTCGGCGTCACGCCGCGCACCGTGCGCCGGGACGTGGACCGGCTGCGCGAGCTGGGCTATCCCGTCAACGCCAGCCCCGGCACGGGCGGCGGCTACCAGCTGGGCGCGGGCGCCGAGCTGCCGCCGCTGCTCCTGGACGACGACGAGGCGGTGGCCGTCGCTGTCGGGCTGCGCACGGCCGCCGGACAGGGCATCGAGGGTATCGGCGAGACCTCCGTACGGGCCCTCGCCAAGCTCGAACAGGTCCTGCCGAGCCGGCTGCGCCGCCGCGTGGGCGCCCTGAACGCCTTCACCGTGCCGATGCTGCGGAGCGGACCCGAGCCCTCCGCCGTCGACCCGGCCGTCCTCACCGAGCTGGCCCATCTGTGCCGGGACGCCGAGCGGCTGCGCTTCGAGTACCGCACCCACGAGGGAGCCGTGACCCGCCGTACCGTCGAACCGCACCGCCTGGTGTGCACCGAGCGCCGCTGGTACCTGGTCGCCTGGGACCTGGACCGCGACGACTGGCGTACGTTCCGCGTCGACCGCATCACCCCGAAACCGCCGCACGGCCCGCGGTTCACCCCGCGCAAGCCGCCCGCCGACGACCTCGCCGCGTATGTCTCCCAAGGGGTCTCCACGCGCGCGTACGCCTCGCACGCCGTCGTCCGGCTGCTGGTGCCGCTGGCGGAGGCGGCCGAGCGGATCTCGCCGTCGGCCGGGGTGCTGGAACCCGACGGCGAGAACAACTGCGTCCTGCGCACCGGGGCCGCGAGTCTCGACGTGATGGTCATTCACGTGATGCTGATGGGCTTCGAATTCGAGGTGCTGGAGCCCGCCGAGCTCACCGACACGATCAGGACCGCTCGGGACCGGCTGTCTCGCGCTCTGGAGCGAGCTCCGCGTACTCGGGATGGTGCAGGTCGAACGCCGGCGACTCCGAGCGGATCCGGGGCAGCGTGGTGAAGTTGTGCCGGGGCGGCGGGCAGGAGGTCGCCCACTCCAGGGAGCGGCCGTAGCCCCAGGGGTCGTCGACCTCGACCTTCTTGCCGTACTTGGCGGTCTTCCAGACGTTGTAGAGGAACGGCAGCGTCGACAGGCCGAGGAGGAACGAGCCGATCGTCGAGACGGTGTTGAGCGCCGTGAAGCCGTCGGCGGCGAGATAGTCCGAGTAGCGGCGCGGCATGCCCTCGGCGCCCAGCCAGTGCATCACCAGGAACGTGGTGTGGAAGCCGATGAACAGCGTCCAGAAGTGGATCTTGCCGAGCCGCTCGTCGAGCATCTTCCCGGTGAACTTCGGCCACCAGAAGTAGAAGCCGGCGAAGATCGCGAAGACGACCGTGCCGAACACGACGTAGTGGAAGTGCGCGACCACGAAGTAGGTGTCCGTGACGTGGAAGTCCATCGGCGGCGAGGCGAGGATCACGCCGGTCAGACCGCCGAAGAGGAACGTCACCAGGAACCCCACCGACCACAGCATCGGCGTCTCGAAGGACAGTGAGCCCTTGAGCATGGTCCCGGTCCAGTTGAAGAACTTCACGCCCGTCGGCACCGCGATCAGGAAGCTCATGAAGGAGAAGAACGGCAGCAGCACCGCGCCCGTCGCGAACATGTGGTGCGCCCACACCACCATCGACAGACCGGTGATCGCCATCGTCGCGCCGACCAGCGTCAGATAGCCGAAGATCGGCTTCCGGCTGAAGACCGGAATGATCTCCGTGATGATGCCGAAGAACGGCAGCGCGATGATGTACACCTCGGGATGCCCGAAGAACCAGAACAGGTGCTGCCACAGCAGTGCGCCACCGTTCGCCGCCGTGAAGATCTGCGAGCCGAACCGCCGGTCCGCCTCCAGACAGAGCAGCGCCGCGGCCAGTACCGGGAACGCCATCAGGATCAGGATCGACGTGAACAGCGTGTTCCACACGAAGATCGGCATCCGGAACATCGTCATGCCGGGGACGCGCATCCCGATGATCGTGGTGATGAAATTGACCGCGCCGAGGATCGTGCCGAAGCCGGCCAGCGCGAGCCCCATGATCCACAGGTCGGGTCCGACGCCCGGTGAGCGTTCCGCGCTGTTCAGCGGCGCGTAGGCGAACCAGCCGAAGGCCGCGGGCCCCGAAGGCACCAGCAGCGAGCCCAGCACGATCAGGCCGCCGAACAAGAACAGCCAGTACGACAGCATGTTCAGCCGCGGGAAGGCGACGTCGGGGGCGCCGATCTGCAGCGGCATCAGCTCGTTGGCGAAACCCGCGAAGGTCGGCGTCGCGAACAGCAACAGCATGATCGTGCCGTGCATCGTGAACAGCTGGTTGAACTGCTGGTTGTCGATGAGCTGCAGCCCCGGCCGGGCGAGTTCGGCGCGCATGATCAGCGCCATCAGGCCGCCGACGAGGAAGAACGCGAACGACGTGATCAGGTAGAGATGGCCGATCTTCTTGTGGTCGGTGGTGGTCAGCCAGTCGACGACCACCCGTCCCTGCGGCCTTCTCCGCACGGGCCGCATCGCCGTCTGCACGGTCTCGGTCCCCATACGCTCGCTCGCCCCTTCGCTCGTCGCGCCACGGGCCGCTGCAGCCCGCGGCGCGCGAGTGCCCGCGAGCTCACGTCATGATGCTCGCGTCGTCGTGCGCCGCGACAGGGGGCGTACCGGGGTTCTGTGCCTGAGCCATGCATTTCCTGTGCGGCGTCAGCCCCCGTGGGCCCCACGCGGAATCGGAATGGAATGCGGATCCGTGGCGGTTACCCCGGCACTTTCCGCCGGGCTTTTCGCCGGAGTCGGGCGACACGCGGAAATTACGTTCGAATGCCTGCGTAAGGCGTACGCGCGCGCCCGTTCGTGTGACGAAGTGCACCAGAAACGCGTGTCGTGATCCTGTGACAAAAGTGTGACCCGGGAGGGATCAGTGACCCACGGTGCACGGATCCGACTTCCGTGCCCGCTCAATGGGGCCTAGCGTGGCGCCATGGCACCCATTCCGAAACCTCCCGCCGAACCTCAGGACAGCCCGGATTCGTATGTGGGCCTCGATGCCGGAGCGGCCGAGCAACGCGCCCGTGACCGGGGCTGGTCGACCGTGCGGTCCCTGCCGCCGGGCGCGATCATCACCATGGAGTACCGCGTGGGACGGCTGAACTTCGAGGTCAAGGACGGCCTGGTGGCGCGGGCCTGGAAGGGCTGAGAAACGGCGACGGCCCTGGTTTCCCGCATCGAACGCATCC
>NZ_JBFALC010000074.1:0-43834 GCF_040656035.1 Streptomyces sp. NPDC050211 | reverse complement strand
AACGGCTGGCACGGATAGCCCCCGACGTAGATGTCGACCGGCTCGACGTCATGCCAACCGACAGCGGTGATGTCCCCGAGGTTGGGCACCCCGGGGTGGCGGTGGGCCAGGATGCGGCTCGCGCCGGGGTCGTTGTCCGCCACCCAGGCCAGCGAGCCGCCGAATACGGCCTGGACGGCCTCGTCCAGGCCGCCGTAGCCGGTGCACACCGAGCCGATCCGCAGGGACGTCATGCCGCGACCCGCTTCCACGCGGCCCTCAGGCGGACCTCGGATGCGGAGTGGCCGGCCGCGCGGAAGCGGGTGGCCATCTCGCGGTACGACAGGGGCGGGGTCTGGCTGTGGCGGATCTGGTCGACCAGCGCGTCAAGGGTCGCGTCGGGGAGGGCGGGACCGGCTTCCAGCGCGGCAACCGGCTCTGTGGGGCCCCAGGTGGGGAGTTCCCAGCGGGCCGTGACGCCGGGCGTGACGGGGGCCGTCACGCTGGTCAGCGCCCTGCCCGTGCCCTCGCCCTTACGGGCGGTCTCCAGCGTCGACCAGGCCCGGGAGAGGGTCTGCGCGGTGGTCGCTTGGACGCGGGCGACGCGGGCGCCTGCCTGGGTGACGGCGGCGAGGCGGGTCTCTTCGGTGGCCGCTTCCGCGCGCAGCCGGGCACGGGCCACGGCCGCCTCGTCGCGGGCCTCCTGCTGGATTCCCTGGATGGCGTCCAGCGCGGTGGGGGTGAGGGCGGTGCGCTTCCACAGTCCGTGGACCAGCCACAGGGCCTTGGCCGCGATCGGCAGCCAGGACACGGCCAGCCACGCGGCGGGTGAGTGGTCGACGGTCAGCGCGTGCGCGACCAGCACGCCGGCGGCGAGCAGTCCGAAGGACCAGCCGACGGCGGTCACGATGCGGCTGTGGTCGCCCTGCGCGGCCAGACGGCGTTCGTAGGCGAGGGTGGCCAGCCATCCCCCGTCGATGCCCAGACCCACCACCAGCGCGACGGGCCACGGCACCGCGGTGCCGAGCCACATCACGACGACGGCCAGTGTGAGGACCATGGACACGGCCGTCATGGCGACGGCGGGCAGTACGGTCTTGGCGTTCATGCCGCACCTCCCAGCGCGATCACGACGGCGAGGAGGAGCAGGGCGCCGCCGGTCAGGGTGAGGTCGACGGCGCGGCGCAGGCCGGTGAACTTGGCGACCGCGAGGCGGGACAGTCCGGCGATGTCGGCGGCCAGGTCACGCGAGACGGTGTCGGTGATCTGGTCGGGGGTGAGGGTGGCCCACAGCGGGAAGCCGTGCCGCCCGCTCAGGTTGGGGCGCACGGACCGCAGCAGCAGTCCGGCCGCCGTGACGATCAGGGCCATGCCGGTGCAGCCGGCCAGCAGGGCGGGCCAGGACAGCGGCAGGTCACGGGCGATCGTCCAGGTACCGGCGAGGACGGCGCCGACGAATGCCAGCAGCAGGGCGGTCTTGGTGTCGGTCCGCGCGATCTCCGTCTTCACCTCGGCGTGCGCGGCCGTCAGGTTCTGCTCGCGGGTGCTCACGCGGCACCCCCGGTGGCGCCGGAGGTGCGGTTGGCCAGGGCCCGCCGCTCGGCGAGCACCCGGCGCCGGGCGCGGCGGATGCGCCGGGCGTCCAGCTCGGTCGGCGTGCGGTCGAGGGTGATGATCTGCGCGTCGATCAGGTCGACGTCCGCGAGGATCGCGGGCATCTCCCGCTCGACCGCGTCCAGCTCTGCGTTCGTCGGTTCGATCCAGTCGGCGAACGCAGTAACAGCGTCCTGAACAGTGACGATGGGGGTCATAGGGTCGTGTTCCTTCCAGAGGTGAACGGCCCGAACAGCGGCTCCCGGGAGGCACCCCGGGAGCCGCGCGCCGTTGAAGTCGGAACATCCGGCTCCCTGCCACCCCGCCCGTACGACCAGCGCGCGAAGCGCGGTCAGACGGACGGAGGAGGCAACCGGCCGCAGCAGTCGAGCTGCGGAAACGGAGATAGATGCGCGATCACAGCCGCGCGGCCGTCTTTTCGACTCGGGGAGACGGGGCCCACCTATGGAGTTGTGAAGCAACGACCAGCGAGGGGCTCCGTGTGGGAGCGAGCTATCCCAAACCGGCATGGCGATGAAGCAGCCCCAAAGAGGGGTCCTTCCGTTCGCTGTCCTAGGACTGCGAGCGGCCTGAGATGAGCATGCCTCGCAGTCCTAGGACTGTCAACAGTCCTGGGACTGTGCTTCACTGGGACATGTCGAGAGGAGGGTCTGCGTGGCACCGAAGTGGCGCGAACTGGCGGACAGATTCGCGGAGCAGATCAGGAACGGTGAGTACGCGCCGGGCGCCCAGTTGCCCCAGATCAGAGACCTGGTGAAGGCTGGTGAGGGGTCGAAGGACACCGTTCACAAGGCGTACAAGGAGCTGGAAGCCCAGGGGCTGGTGACGTCCTCGCGCGGCCACGGCACTGTTGTGCGCCAGCAACAGCCGCTCAAACGGCTCGGCATCGGGCGGTACGACAAGGCCAAGTGGCGGGACAGCGACGAAGTCGCGTTCATCGCGGACCGGGTGGCGTCTGGCCGCGCATACCGCAGGAACGAGCAGACCCAGACAGTCAGCCGAGTGAAAGCGTCGCCGGCCGTGGCCGCAGCCCATGGGTTGCCGGAGGGGGCCGACGTGTACGCGCGGGCGCGTGTGGTGAAAGAAGGCACGCAGCCGACCCACACCCTGACCAGCTACTACCGGCCCGAACACGTCGAAGGAACCCGCATCGTCGACCCGACTCCGGGCCCCGCTGGCCGGGGCGGCGGATTCCGTGTCCTGTACGACGCCGGATATGAAATCGACCACATGACGGAGGAACTGTTCGCGCGCGTGCCCACAACGGAAGAGGCTCAGCTACTCCAGCTCGCGCCGGGTGAGTGGGTGGTGGAGCTGCACCGCACCACGTACACGGCAGATGGCACAGTGGTGGAGTTCGCTATCGGCGTGCACGCGGCGACGCGGTTCGCATGGTCATACGACTTCAAGGTTCCCGACTCGGCGAAGACGGAGGGTGAGAACGAGTGATCTCGGCTCAGGCGTGGACGGACGTTCAGCGGCTCTGGGACTTCCAGCAAATGGGCCATGAGCCGCGTCCGTGCTCCGTGGCAGTCGGCCTCGGCAGTCATGACTTGGGGGTGGCCGACACCACGGCAGACCTCTACCACCAGGGCATGGCTCCGTTGATCGTCTTCACTGGGGCTACCAGCCGCACGACGCATGAGCGGATGCCGCGCGGTGAAGCTGAGCACTACCGCGAGCGCGCAATGGAGCTGGGGGTTCCCGAGCGCGCCATCCTTGTTGAGCCGAACGCGCGGAACACCGGCGAGAACATCCGCTTCTCGCGCGCCCTCCTCGAAGAGCGGAATACGCCCGTCTCGTCTGTGCTCCTGGTCAGCAAACCCTACGAGGAACGGCGCTCGTACGCGACGGCCCGCAAGCTGTGGCCTGACGTCGAGTGGGTGTGCGCGTCTACCCCCATGACGCTTGCCGACTACGTCGACTCGATCGGGGATGCGCGCCTTGTGGTCGACATGTTGGTCGGCGCGCAGCAGCGCCTCATGATCTACCCGCAACAGGGTTTCATGATCGAACAAGAGATTCCCGGCGACATCGAGGGCGCATACGAGCGTCTGCGCGATCACGGGTTTACGAGTCGACTCGTACCGGAGACGGCCGAACGTGCCTGATGGGCCCGCGCCTACGGATCAGGTGCTCGTGGGCCATGCGTGGGCCAACGGAAGTTGAAAAGCGTGCTGGTGCAGTGTTTTCCCAGATCAGCCCATGTGCGGGACCCGTACACGCGACGCTCTTGAGGACCGTCCCTGTCCGAGCGCGGTAAAACTTGCCCTGCCTCATCAAGGCCTGCGCACAGCGCGGGCGCAGCTGCCTCTGCGGCGCGGCCTGCCCCTGTCTCCGCCCCGGCTGCCCGTGCCCGGGCAGCGCGCTGGCGAGCTGCCGGACGTGAGGCGGGAGACACCCTCTATGGCTGAGGAGGAATTCTTCGAACTGCATTCAGTGCCAGACCTACCTACTACCGCGCAGCGGGTTTCATCGACGACATTAGACAGCCAGCAAATGTTTTTACGGCTTGGATATCAAAGGAAGAGATGAGCGAAAGCAGAGATGTAGGAGATTTGACCATCAAGGCTTCAGCTAGCAGTACGTCCCCATCCGGCAAACCCCGGAGAGACTCAGCGGCAAGAGGCAAGGTACTCTCCAGCCAAAACTGGTCAGCGCACTTTCTCGCGCAGTGGAGAAGTTCCGATACTCTACCTTTGGCGATAAGAATTTTCGCGACTTCACTGAAAGTCAAAACCTGCTCATCATCATCAGGAATAAGCAGGACTGCATCAATCGCGCCTTGCGCCTTCTCGGAGCGAGCGAGCGATTTTGCGATGCCAACCAGCGCTTCGCATCGCTGGTCGTGTACTTCTATGGATAGGGCAGTATCAATAACTTCTTTCGGCGCCACAGTCAGAGCTAGAACTTGACATGCATCACGGATCGCTTTTGCGCGCTTAACCGGATCATGAACACCGGAAACAAGATCGATAGATTGTCGGGCCAGGACAGTCGCCCTTTCCGCATGACCCATTTCAGCCAACGCTAAAGCAACTGCACTGATGCCTCGCGACCGTTGACAAGAATCATTTATCTTATCCGCAAGAATAATGGCTTCCTCTGCAAGTCCACATCGCGCTTTTGTCCCAACAATGGATCGCAATGAGCGACACTTCACGTACTCATCGTCTATATCCAGGGCAAGAGACGTTGAGGTCTTGATTAGATTGATCGACCGCTTCACCTGATCGGCACCCACGCCTGCATCCGCAACCGCTAGAAGTCCAGCAATCCGATATCTCGGTGAAGATATGGCATAAGCGCAATCGACTGCTTCGTAAAAATCTCCAAAATTGGCAAGAAATTCTGCAGCCTCAACTAGCGTTTGATCTTCCGAGTAGGTGGCTCCGATAATTCGCAGGCTGCGGCTGCTTTCCCGGGCGCGGCTGACTGCAATCCTAACGCAGCTGATGGCGTCGTCTGCACATCCAATGCTTTTGAGGTGTTTGGCGAGGGACATTAGCTCGATGTATCCGTTGCCCTCGCGCAACTCTTCAATGAAGGTCGTCGCCTCGTTCAGCTGACCAGCTTCAGCAAGCGCTCTAGCGATCCTCCGGTGTGATTCAATAGCTGTGAAAGGCAGAGAAGGCTCCGGAACGGAACGAGCAGCTGCGCGAGCCAGCCCTGCCGCCTCCTCGACCCTCCCCCTCCGAATCAATCGAACCGAAAGCTCAAGATCGATCGCTGCTCTTTGGGGGGGATCAATTAGGGTCTTGATATTACCGGCTACTTCCTCGAAGCCTTCGGTTTCGGTCAGTACCTCAAAAGCATCTAGCAGAGATGGCAACCTGACGCTTTTGTGATTCGCGGCAGCCAAATGAATGACGTCTTTGGCTATGCCAGTCGCCTCAAGGCCCCTTCCCAGCCGACTAAGCAGCAGGGCCGAACGGGCAAGAATCTCGCACCTGTCCATTGAGTCCTCAATGGCGTCAGCAACTTTAACAGCCTGCTCAGCGAGATTGACAGCGTCGCCAACCTGCCCACAAGAGGAAAGCGCATCTGAGACTTCAACAAGCCTTGCCGCATGATTAGTCGGATTCGTTTTCGTGCGAGCGATGTCCGCAACATATTGAGCGAGTTCAGAAGACTCTTGCATTCGACCGCAGCGTGCCAGGAGTGCAGAGACTTGTCCCAGGACCTTGGTCCGGCGATAGATGTCCGGCATGGCGGCAGAAACGTCGACTGCGTGTTGCGCGAGTTCGACTGCCTCATCGCACTGGCTACAACCAGCTAACGCATCAGCGATAGCAATAATCGCGCTAGAGCTGGTGAGGGACCGGCCGATTTCATAAGCGCGTCGTACATTTCCCGAGATTGCTAAAGCTTTTCCAGCTACGGCTATCAGTGCTTCTTGGTGATCTTCTGTATTATTGGCGACAAAAATTACCCGTTCCGCTTCTTGCGCGAAATGCGCTGCTTCCCGCAATTTTCCGGTTTGGGCAAGTTCTTCTGCGACAGCACCGAGAGCATGCACCCTCTCCCAGTCGCTATCAAATGTCCGAATCAGATCCATGGCACCTGACGCATGCCCTGCCTGCGCTAGGGCCATTGATGCGCCTCGATAGAGCCACTCGGCTTCGTCGCTCTCAAGGTTCGCAGCCAAGTCGACAGCCTGGCGGGCAATATCGGCAGCTTCATCATGCCGACCCGCCCGAGCCAAAGCCCGACTCGCCAGGCAGAGCGCATACCCAGCCCGATCTGGCCCTGAGAAGGCATCAGCCCGTAGGATGGCCTCGCGTGCAAGGTTGATAGCATCGGAATGTTTCCCTACACGCGCCAATTCCTCCGCGACACTGCCAAGAGCCTCCCCTTGCATTCCTTCATCCACCAAGTTGCGTGCTAGTTCTGCACCTTCCTCCTCCCTGCCGGATCGTGCCATCAAATTCGCACAAGCCATCGCTGCCTCGTCTCGCCGAGACGCATTGGGAATATCCAGAGCCCACTGCCGAGCTTGGCTGGCTATTTCCGCCGCCTTCTCTGCATCTCCTGCATCTGTAAGCGCCTCTCCTAGATACGCAAGAGCGAACGGCTTGTCATAGGGGTCAAGAGATTTGATTATCTCTGCTGCTGCCTCCAGGGCCTCAGGCGTCGAGCCGGCTGCCCTTATCATGTCGCTGGCAAAATTCAGGCGCCGCCTTGAGCCGGCGCCGTGGATGGCAAGCGCTGCTGCCCGTTGCAAGTGGCCCATACGTGCCCAAACATAAATAAGACCGTCGGGGGCGTTTCTGGTCTTTTCAACGAGGTACTCACGCTGATGTGCCAAGCGGACGCAGGCAGAAAGATCAGGACGAACACGGGTGCCGTGGACGTTGAAAGCGTCGGCTATCTCGGCCAAGGCGTCGAGGTCGGCACCAGTAATTTGCCACATTCGCTCGTGCCGCTTGGAATCGGTAGCTAGTGCGATAAGCCTGTCTACATCCTGCAACTCAACCAAAGTTCGGGGATACCCGGTTAGGGCCCACTCGGGTGTCTCTGGAGGCCATCCTGCTTCGCGGGCACGCTCCACCCAGGCATGCAGTCGGTCCCGATACCGTTCCAAGGCTGATGGCGAAAGTAATTGGCGAGCGCTGCTGAGAAGCTCCTGGTGCGCAAAGGAATAGACCGAAACCGGCACTCCATCGCTATCAGTCACATAACGGGTCGGGCGGATCTGGAACGCGCGCCCGATACTGCCTCCCAAGACCAATTCGATGCGTCGCTGAGATTGCCCGGTCAGTTCGGCAAAGTCGGCTGCAGCGAGGCCTCCGCCCGCCGCCGTGAGACCGACAAGCTCCTCTCCCAGGCCCCCTGCGGCGATCAAGGCGTCCAGATTTCGTTCGGCGTCCTCTTTCACCGCCCAAGCCGCCGGCGCAGGCAGCAGTTCATGACTATTTGCTGGGTCGCGGAGAGGATGACTACGTGGAACGTCTCCAGGCAGCGGCGGATGAGTGCGACTAGCGACAATCAACCTGAGCCCGGAAGGTGGGGTGCGTGGCAGTAGTGCGGTGATGCTGTACCCGGTGCTGGCGGTTACCAGACCTGCGTCTTCGTCTAGACCGTCTACAACGAGAAGAAGTTGCCGGTCGGAACTTCGCGCCTTATTTGCCGCGCGCTGCAAGGACTCCAAGAAAGCCCCTTGGGTCGGGCATCGCACATCTCCATCATCGAGGTACTCGCCCAGCTGGCTTTCCAGGGCGGACAGAAAAGCTGTCCGGTCGGCGCGACCTGCCATGCGAGCTGTAACGAAGAAAGCCAACACATCTGTGTTCGGCGGCGGGTGCAGGACAAAGTGAGCCATCAGGGCAGTTTTGCCAGCCCAGGCCGGAGCTAGCCATCTCCAATAATTGGTAGTCGCAGCACTCGGAGCAGAACTGAATGCGGCCATCGCCGCCAGTTCAGCTTCACGCCCTTCGAACCTTTGCGCGCTCAGCTCCTGCACTTCGAGCATGTAGCCCGATCTCGGTATTCGTGACTGAGCGGATCCGACAAGCATGTCTCCGTGGACGTTGACCCGATTTCTATCCCCAGAGATGGCTAGGCCCAGGCTACCCGCCGCGGTCATGGATCGCTCTGCGCCTCCGGTCACGCCGACGTCTTGGCGTTCCACCTCTGGCGCTGGCTTCGATCGACTTGGAGCACGCGGATGCTCTGCGGTTTTTTGGGCGCCGGACGTCCCGTTACCTAACTCAGCGTCTGCAATGACTGGCTCGGATTGATCGACCTTCTCAATTCCCTGAGAACTGGTCAGCCTCGTCTTTTTTCTCCGGAACCTCACGGCACCTGGTTCCCGTCCCCAGTAATTCCTTCACCGAGATGGCCCCCGGCAGACACTCCTCTGTCACCTAGTGCAGGAAGTACGGGCGCTGTCCCGTCCTCAGTTCGCGGAATTAGCCGCGGGGCTACGCCACCGATACGATTCCTGTCGCCCGTGACGGCACGCCCAACGCTGCCTCCAGCTTGGACTGATCGCTCGCCTGTCACGTGTGGCCCTGTGGGGCTCGCGAGTAGGGCGTAGCCGGAAAGCACCAGCCCAGCGCCAGCCAGCACTGCTCCAACCAGACTGGCCGCCTTGTCGGCTGTATCCAGGTCAGCCCAAAACGCCACGCATGCAAGGGTCACCGCGAGGCCAGCAGCCAGAGTCGCACCCACCCAAAGCGCGATCCTTGCCCGTCTCGACGAGACCCTCATCCTCCACGCCCTTCCTCTGGCGACTTCGCGTCTGCTCCTCAGAACACGCGTGTCCGACCTGCGTAGTTCCCACTGCGCGTGGTTCGGAGCTGCTTCATTGTCCACTCCTCCGGATCCGCTTCAAGAGCGTGACTGAGACGAAGCGAGTGAGCAGGGAGTGGTCCAGCGACTGCGCTCGGCTCCACTTGGGATACCCGCAGGTCAGACGGCCTTCGTCTCGGCAACGGCGCAAGCCCTCCGGAGCCGTGTGCAGAGCAGCGAAAGACAGCAGCCGTGTGAAGGCAGTAGGGCGCTGAGCTGTGGGCCCCATTAGCGCGGGCGTGGGCCATGTGTGAGCCCACGCACCGGTAAGCGCGGCCAATGGAAGCATCGGTGCAGGGCAGGGCAGGTGTCACCTTTGACATCGCGACGCTCTTGAAAACCGTTCGTGTGTAGGCGGGGCCGGCCAATAGCCTCATCCCGTGACAACGAGCGACGACGAGCAGCAGTACCTTCGTGCGATCTTGGCGAAGCTGGAGCAGACGAAGCCTTACGAGGAGCTCACCTCTACGCCCTCGTCAGCCTGGGACGTACAGCCGGCCAGCGACTTGGCGGGCGATGACGCCAAAACCAACCCGTACCAGGTATCTCACCTGGCGTGGCAGGCGCTCACCGTCGCAAGCGATCACTTGCACTGTCTCCGCCGCAGCTTGGTCGGCGACCAGCGGGGCGACGAGATCACTGTCACGTTGCACACCTATGCCCAGGCGACACTGTTGCGCGGGGCGTTCGAGAACGGTGCTCGGGCGGTCTGGTTGCTCGCGCCGGGCAAGCGGCTGACACGCATTCAGCGCCGGCTCGCTCTACAGGTGGACAGCAACGGCCACTCGGACCGTATGCACCAACTGCTCAGTAAGACCCCGAGGCGTACCAAGATTGAACGTACGAAGGAGATCACGGATCTGGCCGTTGGTGCTGGGATCCCACTGAGCGATGTGAAGAAGGAACTGGCCTTCGGCTACAAGAAGATGGTCTGCACTGCTGGTGATCACCTAGCGGGCGTGGGAGGAGAGCAGGCCGAGGCCGTCTGGAGTGCGTGCAGTGCCCTCGCTCATGGAGACGTCCACAGCATGGCTTTCCTGGAGCGGGAAGTGATGGGCCGGGTAGGGAACATCGCGCTCGCCAGGCTTTCCACCGACTACAAGATCATGGTCTGGGTCACCACGCTAGCGGTGCAGATGGTCGAATACGGCTTCGGCCTCTACAAGGAGCGGGCGTCCGCGCGCACGTGATGCGGCTCGGGTTTCATTTGCGGTCTCAGTCGCTGTGCGTTCCGCGAGCGTCCACCCTTGCCCACCGCCGTTTGGGAAACCCGCTCAGCAGGCAATCTGCCGGGCATCGTGCAACGAGGCCGCCTTCGGGCCGTCTGTGGGCCGTCGAAGGGTGGCCCACAGCGACCGACAACGACCAATGACGGCCGTTTGACCACAGGTCAGCGCTGCGCCGACGTCGATCGCGCGAGGTCGCTCGGGGCCGTCGTCACTTCCTGCGCAACAAGCGGCAGGAGTGGGAGGAGTACCGCTCCGAGGTGACGGCGTTCGAGCTGCGGAAGAGCCTGCCGGTTCTGTAGCGCAGGTCAAAGCGGGTTTCTCGCTGATTCAGCCGGTGGGGCCGACGGTGGTGGACCGTCGGCCCCACCGTGTCTCACTACTCGTGGGCCGTCTCTGAGCTGTCCGGCGCCGGATCGGTGCCCTGATGAAGGCTGTCCACAGCCTTCCGGGCCCGGCACGGCCGGCGTGTCGAGCCGCCCGTCCTTCAGGCAGGGCCGCCCGCGCCGTCCGGTCGGCGGCGGAGCGAGCGCGCAGAGCGGTCACGCAGTGCACGGCCGTGGTAGGCGGCGTCGGCGACCACATCGATACGCCGGCTCCCATGGCAGGCGGCCAGGACCCGGATCATGGAGGCGGCGAGCTCGACCTTGGTTTGTTTGCCCTTCAAGCGGTGCAGTCGGGCGGCGATGGGCGGTCACCCGCGCGAGCCACCAAGCTGACGTTGATCAGACCGGCGACGTTCGAGGAGAATCGGATCATGGCGATATGCAAGAAGTGCGGCGTGCGAAAGCGCCGTTGGCCCCGTTCCTGCCCCGGATGCAGCGCCGGGTCGGCCCGGGCCGACGTGGCCGCGTCGGGCGCCGATGTGGCCGTTGCGGCAGGACTGTTCGGTTGGATCAGACGGGCAGTCACCGGCGTTGTGCGGCGGATTCTCGACTGGACCTGACCCAGCGGGCGCGATCCGGCTCCCGAAGTCGTCGGCATCGATCACACGGCCGGGACGTTCCGCATGGCGGCTTCTTCGCATACTGAGATGCATGGCCATCTACGACACCCTCGGCGCGACGTACGGCCGGACGCGGCAGCCGGATCCGCGGATCGCCGCTCAGATTCACGCCGCGCTCGGCGACGCCGCGGACGTGATCAACGTAGGAGCGGGCACCGGCTCCTACGAGCCACCGCAGACGGTGCTCGCCGTCGAGCCCAGCCAGATCATGCTCGCCCAGCGTCCGCCCCGCTCCGCGCCCGCCGTGTGCGCGGTCGCCGAGCATCTTCCGGTGCGTGACGACGCTGCCGACGCCGTCATGGCACTGCTGACCGTCCATCACTGGAGTGACCTTGCGGCCGGCATTGCCGAGCTCCGCCGGGTCGCGCGCCGCCGCATCGTCATCCTGACCTGGGACCAGCAGATCTTCCGTGAGCGGTTCTGGCTCGTGCGTGAGTACCTCCCGCAGGCCGCCGCCTTCGACGACACCCGTGCCATCCCGACCGACCGGCTGGCCACGCTGCTCGGCGGGGCGCATCAGGAGCCCGTCCATGTCCCGCACGACTGCACGGACGGGTTCGGCGCAGCGTATTGGCGCCGCCCCCGCGCCTACCTCGACCCACAGGTACGCGCCGGAATCTCCATGCTCGCCCAGACCGGAGAAGACGCCCTCGCTCCCGGCCTGGCACAACTCACCGACGACCTCGCGACCGGCCACTGGCACGACCGTCACGCCGACCTGATCGCACTCGACACCCTCGATGTCGGCTATCGACTACTGGTGACGGACCTCTGAAGCAACTCGGAAGTGCGACAACCCCGCTCGCCGGCGTGGTCCTCTTGCCTTTTCTTCCGTACGGTCGGGACCCCTCCCCACCCACCTACCGCAATATGGAGACAGGCCTGTATTAGGCGCAAGGTGTCCTGTCCGTACGGCAGTTGGGGGAGTGAGTCGGTATGGGTGGATCCGAAGCGCCGTCGGGCGGAAGCGAGTTCACGCCGCCCGAGCCCCTGTCGTCGCCCCTGCCCCCATCGTCGCCCCCTCCTCCGTCGTCGCCCCCTCCCCCGCCCTTCCCTCCGCTGCCTGATGGTCCGCCGACCTCCGCGTGGTTGACCTACACGCTGCCGGAGGAGCCCGAGGACCCCGTGCCCGCGGACCCTTGGCGGGTCGCGGCGGCCGGGTTGTTCAATCTCAGTGGGCTCGGGCTCGGGTATGTGCTGCTGCAGCGCTGGCCGCAGGCCGCCCTGTGCTGGATCGCGTCCGGCATGCTGCTGGTGGCGGCGCTGCCCGCGGACCCCGACGGGCTGCCGGGCGGGGTGGTGTGGGCGTACGGCCTCGTGCTGGTGCTCGCCGCGGTGCACGGGGCGTGGCTGGCGCGCGGTGCGCGGCTGACGTTGCCGTGGCGGTCGACGGTCGCGGCCGGGCTCGGCCTGGTGCTGCTCGTCGTGCCGGCCGGTGGGGCGGTGGGGTACGAGGCGGCGCGGGAAGAGGCGTACCAGCAGATGCTCCTCGACCGGCTCGCCGAGACGGACCGGCTGGTCACCACCGCCTCGCGGCAAGCCAGTTTCGCCGAGGGCAAGGACGACTACCAGCGGGCGCTCAAGGCCTACCGCGCGCTCGGCGACGACCACCCCGGCAGCCGGGCGGCCCAGCGCGTTCCCGACCGTCTGGGCCGGTTCTACGACACCGTCGCCGCGCCGTACCGCGAGAAGGAGTACTGCGAGGCCCTGGAGCCGCTGCGGTATCTGTGGAAGCTGCCCGACACGATGGGCAGCAAGCGGCTCGGCTCCCTCGCCGACTGGCCCGAGGAGCCCCTGGCCACCTCGCTCTACGAGTGCGGCATCACGAACCTCGGCTCCAGCGCCGCGACCGAAGCGGACGCGAGCGGCGGCGGCGCACTGGCCGACCTCCTGCGTACGTTCCCCGAGTCGGCGCAGGCCGCCAAGGTCGAACCGGCCGTGAGCGCGGAGATCGCGAAACGGTCCAAGGCCCTGAAGGGCAACGACCCCTGCCCGGCCGGCGAACAGTTGCAGGCCATCAGCCAGACCGTGGTCGATCTGCCCGCCGGCAGCCCCGGTGACGGGTTGCGCACGAAAGCCGCGGGCGCGGTGGAGTCCGCCGCCTACGCCTGCGGGGTGGACGAGTTCGAGGACGACAAGTTCGGTGCCGCGGCCGTGACGCTGGGCGACTTCGCCGACAAGTACAAGGACAACAAGAACGCCAAGCGTGCCCGGCAGATCGCCATCGCCGCGGAGATCGCCGAGGAACGGCCCCAGGCAGGCCGGACGCTGCCGCCGTCCCGCAACCCGGGCGGCTCCCGGATGCCCATGGAGATCAGCAACGACGCCCCGACCGCGGTCGAGTTCCTCTACACCGGCCCCGTCACCGGCAGCGTCTACCTCCCGGCGTGCGCCGGCTGCACCAAGTACTCCAGCGAGTCGACCGCCGAGACCGTGGCCTGCAAGAACAGCGGCATCGACTACCCGACCAGCTGGCTCAACCTGCCCGCCGGCAACTACCACACGCTCGTCAAGTACGCCGACGCGGACGCGGGGGACGTAACGAACCAGGCCGACGGCATGCGCATCGATCCCGGATACACGTACACCAACTGCACCTACGTCGTGACCGAGAGCAGCTACCCGGGGTATCCCGACATCCCTCTGCCGGAGCTCCCGGAGCTCGAGCCGATCGAGCCCGCCGGCTCCTGAAAGCGAGGCAAGCCCCGGTCAGGAACGCACCGTCTCCGACTGCCGCGGCACGTTCCCCGCGACCAGCCGTTCCCGCCCGGCCTGGGGAGCGCGCCGCCGGTCCACGCCGTACGCCACCCCGGCAACTCCCAGCCCCAGCACGGCAAGCAGCGCGCCCGCGAGCGCCGGAGACGTCACGCCGAAGCCCGCGGCAAGGGCCAGGCCGCCGATCCACGCTCCCCCGGCGTTGGCGAGGTTGAACGCCGCCTGGTTGGCGGAGGACGCCAGCGACGGGGCCGAGGACGCCTTCTCCATGACCATCAGCAGGAGCGGGGAGCTGGTGACGAAGGCGGCCGTGCCGAGCAGGACGACGGCGATGGGTGCGCTCCACGCCGTGCGCATGAGGATCGGGAACAGCGCCAGGACCGCCGCCAGCGAGATCAGCCCGCCGAAGAGCGTGGCCCGCATCGAGCGGTCCGCGAGGCGTCCGCCGAGCAGGTTGCCGGCCGTCGCGCCGACGCCGAACAGGGCGAGCAGCAGGGTCACGCTGGAGTCGGCGTACCCGGCGGAGTCGGTGAGCATCGGCGTGATGTAGCTGTACGCGGCGAACAGCGCGCCGAAGCCCGCGACCGTGGTGCCGAGGGCGAGCCACACGGGCAGTGACTTCAGCGCCGCGAGTTCGCCGCGCAGTCCGGCGCTGGGTGCGTGCGTGCCGTCGCGGGGGACGAGGAGTGCCAGGGAGACGACGGCCAGGACGCCGATGACGCTGACGCCGAGGAAGGTCGAACGCCAGCCCAGGGACTGGCCCATGAGCGTGGCCACGGGCACGCCGGCGATGTTGGCGACGGTCAGGCCGAGGAACATCAGCGACACCGCGCGTGCCTTGCGCTCGGGAGCGGCCATGTTCGTCGCGACGACCGCGCCGACGCCGAAGAAGGCGCCGTGCGGCAGCCCGCTGAGGAAGCGGGCGGCGAGCAGCCAGTCGTAGTCGGGGGCGAAGGCGGAGAGCGCGTTGCCCGCCACGAACAGGGCCATCAGCCCGATCAGCACCGCGCGCCGGGGCATGCGCGCGGTGACCGCGGCGAGCAGCGGGGCGCCGATGACGACGCCGAGGGCGTAGGCGGAGACCAGGTGGCCGGCGGCGGGGAGGGAGATGTGCAGGTCGTCCGCAACGTCGGGCAGCAGGCCCATCATCACGAACTCGGTGGTGCCGATGCCGAAGGCGCCCACGGCGAGGGCGAGTAGGGCCAGGGGCATGAGGGAGCCTGTGCCTTTCAAGAGCGGAGTTCTGCGGCCAGTCTATGTTCAGCTGCGGAACAAACTCTCTCAGGCCCGGTATTCCTCTCGGTTAAGAGGACGTGTCGACCTTCACACGCGCAGCCACCGGCAAATGGTCGCTCCCGGTCTGTGGCAGCGTCCACGACGTCACGGGCTCGATGCCCTTCACCATGATCTGGTCGATCCGCGCCATCGGGAACGACGCCGGCCAGCTGAACCCGAACCCGCTGCCCGCCGCGCCCTGCGTGGAGCGCATCTGGGCGGTGACGGCGTTCAGCGCGCGGTCGTTCATCGTGCCGTTGAGGTCGCCGAGCAGCACGACCCTCGGCAGCTTCTCGTCGGCGATCGCCTCACCGAGGGCGTTGGCGCTCTTGTCGCGCTGCCGGGCGGTGAACCCGGCCTCCAGCTTCACCCGCACCGACGGGAGGTGGGCGACGTACACCGCGACCTGCCCGGCGGGCGTGGTCACGGTGGCGCGCATGGCACGCGTCCAGCCCAGCTTGATGTCGACGGGCCGGACACCGGAGAGCGGGTACTTGCTCCACACTCCGACGGTGCCTTCCACGGAGTGGTACTTGTACGTCGACGCCAGCGCGTCCTCGTACGTCGGCACCACCGCCCCCTTCAACTCCTCCAGGGCGACCACGTCGGCACCGGAGGCGGCCACGTCACGGGCGGTGCCGGACGGGTCGGCGTTGTCGGCGTTGACGTTGTGCGTGGCCACCGTGAGGTCGCCGTCGGCGCCGGTCTTGTCGGTGACCAGGCCGCCGAACATGTTCAGCCATACGATCGCCGGGACCAGCACCGCGATCAGCGCGGTCGCCGATTTGCGGACCAGCGCCAGCACGAGCAGCACCGGGATGGACAGCCCCAGCCAGGGCAGGAAGGTCTCGATGAGGCTGCCGAGGTTGCCGACCGCGTTCGGGATGCGCGAGTGCAGCACCATCACCAGGGCGAGCAGCAGGGCCAGGACGGCGACGACGAGGCCGCGGCGCCAGATCCGGGGGTCACCGCGCCAGCCGGTGGTCAGTCTGCCGAGCAGGCGCCGGAACCGGGAGCTTTGCGACTCGGGCCCCGAGCCGTCCTTGTCCGTCTCCGTCACGTATGCCTGCTGCGCCATACCGTCGCCTCACTACCTGCCGTGCACACCGTCCGTCCCCCTGTGTTCTACAGACCCTAGGGGATGATCGGCTCCGTTCCCGCCGTCTTCTGACGGCCGTACGGGCACGAGGACGTACAAGTCGGGACGGGCAGTTCCGGTGCCGGGCGTGGAAAGCGCGCTCTGTGACATACCCCGCACATGCGGGTTACGCGGGTGGCGAACTGACGGGGCGTAGTCCGTCGAGGACCGCGTCGACGAGCTGCTCCGACATGCCCTCCGGCAGGTCGGCGTCCCGGCGCATCAGGGTGCGGACGAGTATGGGCGCGACGAACATGTCGTTCATCAGCTCGACGTCGATGTCCGTGCGGAGTTCGCCGCCCGCCTGTCCCCGGCGCAGGATCTCGATCTGGCGCCGGCGCCGCGGCTCGACGACGGTCGCGTGGTACGCGGCCCAGATCTTCGGGCTGCTCTTCATCTGGGCGTAGACGTTGTGCAGCAGCGCGGAGGAACGGGTCATCTGCCCACGCCTGCGCAGCTGTTCGAGGAGGGCCACGAGGTCGTCGCGCATCGAGGTGCCGGGGAGTTCGGGATCCGGCGGCTCGGCCGTGCGGACGACGTCGACGAAGAGCTCCTCCTTGCCGCTCCAGCGGCGGTAGATGGTGGCCTTGCCGACGCCGGCGGTGCGGGCGATGCGCTCGATGGACAGTTCCGCGAGCGGCACGCCCTCCTCCAGGAGCCTCACCACGCCCTCGACAATCGCGCGCTCCGCGGCTTCGCTGCGGGGGCGGCCCCGTGCGGGGCCCTCCTGCTTGGGTTCGCTGCCGGCGAGGCTGCTCACGTCGGTCCGTCCCTTCTGTGGCCTGAGGTGATTCTCCCCCAGGTACGGCCCCTACTCGGCCGACACCAACTCCGCCTCGTCCTTGCTCTCCTGGGGTGCCGTCATCCTCCCCGGCAGGAACAGGCCCACCACCACGGCGCCGATCACCGCGACCCCCGCCCCGCACAGCGCGGTGAGGTGCATGGCGTGCAGGAAGGCGTCGTGGGCCGGGGCGATGAGCGACTGGCCCTGGGGGCCGAGCTTCGCGGCGACGCCGAGCGTGGCCTCGATGGACTCGCCCGCGGTGTGGCGTACGTCGGCGGGGAGCACGCCCAGCTTGTCCTCGATGCCGGTGCGGTAGGCCGCCGACAGGACCGAGCCGAGGACCGCGATGCCCAGGGCGCCGCCGACCTGGCGGAAGGTGTTGCTGAGGGCGGAGGCGGAACCGGCCTTCTCGCGGGGCAGGGCCTGCATGATGACGACGCTGGTCGGGGTCATGATGTGCGCCATGCCGGTGCCCATCAGGAAGAAGATCACTTCGAGGATCCAGATGGGTGTGTCCGCCTCCAGCGTGGCGAAGGCGGCCAGCATCGCGGCGATGATCAGCATCCCGGCCGTGGTCGTCGCCCGGTTCCCGAACCGGTCGACCATCAGCCGGGCCCGCGGCGCGAAGATCAGCTGGGCGGCGGCCAGCGGCAGCATCAGCAGGCCGGTCTGCAGCGGCGAGTAGCCGCGCACGCTCTGGGTGTAGAAGACGGAGAAGAAGGTCACGCCCATCAGCGCGAAGAAGACCAGCGCGATGGCGGCGATCGCGGCCGAGAAGACCTTGTTCTTGAAGTACCTGACGTCGATGGACGGATGGTCGCTGCGCGCCTCGAAGACGACGAATCCGACGAGTACGGCAAGCCCCGCGCCGATCGTCGCCAGCACCTGCGGGTCGGTGAAGTCGGCGAGCTGGCCGCCCTTGATGATGCCGTAGACGAGCAGGACCAGGCCGACCACCGACAGGACCACGCCGACCGGGTCGATCCGGCCGGGCTTCGGGTCACGGGAGTCGGGCACCAGCCACACCATCAGGACGACCGCGAGGAGCACGATCGGCACGTTGATGAGGAAGACCGAGCCCCACCAGAAGTGGTCCAGCAGCACACCGCCGGTGATCGGGCCGATGGCGATGGCGAGACCGACGCCGCCCGCCCAGATGCCGATGGCCTTCGGCTGCTCCTCGCGCTCGAAGACGTTCATGAGGACGGCGAGGGTGGCCGGCATGACGAACGCGGCACCGAAGCCCATCACCGCACGGAAGGTGATCAGCTCGGTGGGCGAGCCGGACCAGGCGGCGAGGGCGGAGCCGATGCCGAACAGGACGAGCCCGCCGAGCAGGACCTTCTTGCGGCCCAGCCGGTCGCCGAGGAGACCTGCCGTGAACAGCAGGCCGGCGAAGACCAGGGTGTAGGAGTTGATCGCCCACTCCAGCTCGCTCTGGGTGGCGCCCAGACCGGTCGGCGCGGGGGTCGAGATCGTCTTGATGGCGACGTTCAGGATGGAGTTGTCGAGCACCACGATCAGCAGGCTCAGCATCAGGACGCTGAGGATCGCCCAGCGGCGCCGGTGCACGGCTTCCGGTATCCGGGGGCTGTCGGGGACGGCAGGCGTAGTCATGCCGCCGAGCGTAATCCCTTTACGATACGAGACCGTCTCGTATTGAAAATGTTTTACCCACCTCTTACGTGAGGCCCCGCTCCTACGTGACGAGGGTCCTCTAGCCGTCCTCTGGCACGAGGTGCCACCATGGAGGGGATCCGGGGACGCCGTCAGGGTGCCTCGAGATGACGTAAGGAGCCGTGCCATGACGCAGCTTCCGGCTGCCCAGACCGCGCAGCAGCAGAAACCTTCCGACGGCAGCAAGGCGCTGTACGGGGGCAAGAGCACGCGACGCATCACCGTTCGCGACATCGCCGCCGCCAAGGAGCGCGGCGAGAAGTGGCCCATGCTGACCGCCTACGACGCGATGACCGCGTCCGTCTTCGACGAGGCCGGGATCCCGGTCATGCTCGTCGGCGACTCGGCGGGCAACTGCCACCTCGGGTACGACACGACCGTGCCCGTCACGCTCGACGAGATGACCATGCTGTCCGCCGCCGTCGTACGGGGCACCTCCCGCGCCCTCATCGTCGGCGACCTGCCCTTCGGGTCCTACCAGGAGGGTCCGGTGCAGGCGCTGCGCTCGGCGACCCGGCTGGTGAAGGAGGCCGGGGTCGGGGCGGTCAAGCTGGAGGGCGGCGAGCGGTCGCACCGGCAGATCGAGCTGCTGGTCGAGTCCGGGATTCCGGTGATGGCGCACATCGGGCTGACGCCGCAGTCCGTGAACGCGATGGGGTACCGCGTGCAGGGGCGTGGCGAGGAGGCGGCGCAGCAGCTGCTGCGGGACGCCAAGGCCGTCCAGGACGCCGGGGCGTTCGCGGTGGTGCTGGAGCTGGTGCCGGCGGAGCTGGCGGCCGAGGTGACGCGCACGCTGCACATCCCGACTGTGGGGATCGGGGCCGGGCCGGAGACGGACGCGCAGGTGCTGGTGTGGACCGACATGCTGGGGCTGACCGGCGGCCGGATGCCGAAGTTCGTGAAGCAGTACGCCAATCTGCGTGAGGTCATGGGCAACGCGGCGAAGGCGTTCGCCGAGGATGTCGTCGGCGGAACGTTCCCGTTGGAGGAGCACTCCGTCCACTGAGCCACCGTCGCACCACGGGCAGCCCGCCGATCTTCCCCCGTCGGCGGGCTGCCCCCTGTCGTGGCTGAGGCGGGGTGGGTCGCGCGGCCCGGCGCTGACGGGGTGCCGCCTGCGCCCACCCTCCCCCACTCTCGGCTTCGCTCGAGCGGGGGGACCCCCATCGCCCCAGGCGGCACGCATGCCCGCAGGCTGGGTGGCTTGTCGGCGGCCTGTCGGTGGTTTGTCGGTGGGGGCTGGCACTGTCGCTGGCATGACGCGAATCGACAAGAACGCCACAGTCGCAGTGAGCGTGCGGGGGCTGGTCAAGCACTACGGGGAGACCAAGGCGCTGGACGGCGTCGACCTGGATGTGCGGGAGGGCACCGTGATGGGTGTGCTCGGGCCGAACGGGGCCGGCAAGACCACCCTCGTACGGATTCTGTCCACGCTGATCACCCCGGACTCCGGACAGGCCACCGTCGCCGGGTACGACGTCGTACGGCAGCCCCGGATGCTGCGCCGGGTGATCGGGCTCACGGGGCAGTACGCCTCCGTGGACGAGAAGCTCCCCGGCTGGGAGAACCTGTACATGATCGGGCGGCTGCTCGACCTGCCGCGCAAGGAAGCACGCGCCCGCGCCGACGCGCTCCTGGAGCGCTTCTCGCTGACGGACGCCGCCAAGCGCCCGGCGAACACCTACTCCGGCGGTATGCGGCGCCGGCTCGACCTCGCCGCCTCGATGATCGGCCGCCCGCAGGTGCTGTTCCTCGACGAACCCACCACCGGGCTCGACCCGCGCACCCGCAACGAGGTGTGGGACGAGGTCAAGCGGATGGTCGGGGACGGAGTGACCGTCCTGCTGACCACCCAGTACATGGAGGAGGCCGAGCAACTGGCCTCCGAGCTGACCGTCGTGGACCGCGGCAAGGTCATCGCGGGCGGCGAGATCGAGCAGCTGAAGGCGAAGGTCGGCGGCCGCACCCTGCGGATCAAGCCGGCCGACCCGCTCCAACTGCGCCCGCTGGCCCGCGACCTCGACGAGCTGGGCATCACCGGCCTCGCCACCACCACCGTCGACACCGAGGGCGGCACCGTCCTGGTGCCGATCCTCAGCGACGAGCAGCTCACCGCCGTGACCGGCGCGGTCGTCGCCCGGGGTATCACGATCAGCTCCATCACCACCGAACTGCCCAGCCTGGACGAGGTGTTCCTGTCCCTGACCGGCCACCGCGCGAGCGCCCCGCAGGACGCCGTGCCCGCCGATGACCGCGAGGAGGTCGCCGTATGAGCGCCGCAACCATCAATCCCGTCAAGGACGACGCCCATATCCCGCTGCGTGGCCATCTGCGCCACACCGGCGCCCTGGTCCGCCGCAACCTGCTGTGGATCCGACAGGACCCCGAGTCGATGTTCGACGCCCTGCTGATGCCGGTCGTCTTCACCCTGCTGTTCGTGTACGTCTTCGGCGGCTCCATCGGGCAGGCGCTGGGCGGCGGGCAGGACGCGTACGTGCAGTACGTGATCCCCGGCATGCTGGCGATGATGGCCATGACGATGTCCCAGGGCGTCGGCACCGGCTTCAGCCAGGACTTCAACTCCGGTGTCATGGACCGCTTCCGGTCCCTGCCGATCGGGCGCGGCTCGGTGCTGTTCGCGAAGATCTCGGTCGAGCTGCTGCGGATGCTGTTCGCGACGACCGTGCTGATGATCGTCTCTGTGCTGGTCGGTTTCGACATCACCAACTGGCCCGGCCTGTTCGCGGCCGTCGGCCTGTCCGCGTTGTTCGCCTCGTCGATCATGTGGGTGTTCCTCACCCTGGGCGTGATGCTGAAGAACGCGCAGTCCGTGCAGGCGATGGGCTTCCTGGTGCTGTTCCCGCTGCAGTTCGGCTCGTCGATCTTCGCACCGACCGCGTCGATGCCGGGCTGGCTGCAGGCCTTCACCGACTGGAACCCGCTCTCCACGCTCGCAGACGCGTCGCGCGGACTGATGGTGGGCGGCCCGGTCGCGCACGACCTGTGGGTGACGCTCGGCTGGTCGGTGGCGATCACCGCGGTGGCGGCGCCCTACGCGATCCACAAGTTCCGCACCAAGAACTGAGGTTCGCAGTAGGTGCGGCTCACACCAGGGCGGTGGCCTCCTCCGGGGAGAGGCCGCCGCCCTCCGCGTACGCCGTCTCGTACTCCTCGTCGCCGAGCAGCTGCCGGAGCGGCTGCTCGGCCCGTTCGCGGCAGGTGCGCTCCAGAGTCGACAGGACATGGCGGGGCGGCAGCAGGGCGTCGGCGGCGCCGAGGCAGCGGGCGGCGTCGCGGGCCCGGCGGCCGCCGTCGAGGCCGGCGAGTGCGAGGGCGGCGGTGGTCAGATAGGTCGAGCGCATCTGCGGTGTGAAGGCCTCGGACAGCGGGTCCCTGGCGCGTACCAGTGCCTGCCGGAGCTTCTCGAGAGCCTCCTCGTGGCAGCCGTCGACCGCGTCCAGCCAGGCAGCCAGCCCCAGGATGAAGGCGTCGAAGACGACGAAGTGGGCGATGGCGAACTCCTCGCGCAGCAGCCGGAGCTGCTCGCGGCCCTCCGGGACGCGATCGGTCATGCCGAGCCAGCCGGCGAGGAAGAGCCGGGCCGCGGGCATGGCCTCGTTGTGGGAGCCGTCGCGCTCGGCGATGACGTCGCGCAGGAGGCGTTCGCCGCGCTCGACCTCGCCCATCTCCAGCAGCGCGCTGCCGAGCCGGGCCCGGAGCACGGACGTATGGGCGCGGGCGCCGAGCCGTTCGGCGTGCTCGACGGCCGCCTCGTAGTCGACGACGGCGAGGCGGTGGTCGCCGGTGCGCTCGCGGCTCTCGGCACGGGCCGACAGCGCCTCCGCGATGCCCCAGGCGTCGCCGAGGCGCCGGTAGATCTCCAGCGCCTCGTCGGCGTCGCGGGTGGCGTCGCCGGCCCAGTCGCCGCGGTTGGCGAGGAAGTTGGCGCGCATCTGGAGGCCGGCGGCGAGCTCCCACTCGTAGCCGGGGGTGTCCCGGCAGGTGGCGACGGAGGCGTCGATGATCGTGCGCAGCCGGCCCATGTCGCCGGTCAGCATCACGGCGTAGAACCAGAACATCCCCGGTGTCCGGCAGGTCTGCGGCAGACCGGGCTCGTAGCTCGCGGCGATGGTCCGCAGCCTCTCCTGCGCCTCGTCGGTCTGCCAGGCGTCCAACTCGGTGTCCATACAGGCGAGATGGGCCAGATGGACCCCGCGCCGCGCCTCGTCGAGGACCAGGCCCGTCCAGGGCGGCGGCGCGTCCGTGCAGCGCTCCCACAGCGGATCGGCCACTCGGGCCGGCGCCGTGAAGGGGTCGGGGCCCAGGTCCTTGACCTCGCGGCACCAGTTGCGGGCCTCGATCCGCAGGTCGCGCATCTGCCAGTACCAGGACAGCGACAGCACCAGGCACAGCGCTTCCTGCTCGTCGCGGAGGGCGACGGCGCGGCGCAGGGCGGTGCGCAGATTCTCGTACTCGCGCTCCAGGCGTTCGATGGCGGCACGCTGCCGCGGGCCGCGCAGCAACGGGTCGGTGGTGCGGGCGAGTTCGCGGTAGTACGTCAGATGCGCGCGCTCGGCGGCGGGGCGCCCGCCGGACTCGTCGAGCCGTTCGCCCGCGTACTCGGCGACGGTCTCCAGGAGCCGGTAGCGCATCTCGCCGCCCTCCCCCGAAGGGGCCGCCACGACAAGGGACTTGTCGACGAGAGAGCCGAGCGCGTCGAGGGCGGCCGGTCCGCAGACGGCCTCGGCGGCGGCGAGGTCGCAGCCGCCCGCGAACACCGACAGCCGGCGCAGGACGTCGCGTTCGTCGGTGTCGAGCAGGTCCCAGGACCAGTCGACGACGGCCCGCAGGGTCTGCTGGCGGGGCAGCACGGTACGGCTGCCGGAGGTGAGCAGCCGGAAGCGGTCGTCGAGCCGGTCCGCGATCTGACGGGGCGTCAACATCCGTAGCCGGGCCGCCGCGAGCTCGATGGCGAGGGGCAGTCCGTCGAGCCGCAGGCAGATCTCGGCGGCGGCCTCGGGATCGTCCTCGATACGGAAGCCCGGCCTGGCGGCGGCACCCCGGTCCGCGAGGAGCCGCAGCGCGACCGGCTCCGGCAGCGGCTCCACGGGCCGCACCAACTCCCCCGGCACACCGAGGGGTTCACGGCTGGTGGCCAGGACGGTGAGCCCGGGACACCGCTCCAGCAGCTGCTCCACGAGGCGGGCGGCGCCCTCGACGACATGCTCGCAGTTGTCGAGCACGATCAGCATCCGCCGCCGGCCGCAGTGCTCGACGAGCCGTACGACGGGATCGTCATGGCGCTCGAACCCGGCCCGTATCTCCTCCGCCCCGGCCCCGTAGAGCACGGTCTCGCGCGCACCCACGGCCGTGAGCACGGCCTCCGGCACGGCGGCCGGGTCGTCGACGGGTGCCAGCTCGGCCAGCCACACCCCGTCCCGGGCCACGTCCCGCACGGCCTCGGCGGCCTCCTGCGACAGCCGCGTCTTCCCCGCCCCGCCGGGCCCGAGCAGCGTCACCAGCCGGGCGGCGGCGAGGTCCCCGCGGATGGCATCGATGTCGGCCTCCCGGCCGACGAAGGAGGTGAGCCGGGCGCGGAGATTGCCGACCGGCCGGCTCGGCGCCTCCGCCGGACGGAGCAACTCCCCGTGCAGCGCCCGTAGTTCGGCCCCGGGATCGGACCCGAGCCGGTCCGCGAGCAGGTGGCGTACGTTGTCGTAGGCGGCCAGCGCCTCGGCGGCCCGCCCGGTGTCGCGCAGGGCGCGCAGACGCAGGGCCTGGAGGGGCTCGTCCAGGGGGTGGCTGTCGCACAGGGCGGTCAGCTCGGGCAGGGACTGCTCGGCCTGGCCGAGCGCGAGGGCGGCGGCGTGCCGGGCGCGGAGCGCGTCGAGGCGCCGGGTCTCGCAGCGGGCCGCGTCCGCGGTGCGGTCGGGCAGGTCGGCGAGGGCGGGGCCGCGCCAGAGCGCGAGGGCGTCGTCGAGGACCACGGCCGCCTTGGCGGGGTCGCCGTCGGTGAGGGCGCGCAGCCCGTCACCGACCAGCCGCTCGAAACGATGCAGGTCGATGTCGTCACCCGAGGCGGCGAGCCGGTACCCGCCCTCCACGGACTCCACGGCTTCCGCGCCCAGCGCCCGGCGCAGCCGCCCCACCAGCGCCTGCACCGCCCCCGTCGCATCAGCGGGCGCCTCGCCGTCCCACACCTCGTCCACCAGCACACTCACCGGCACGGTCCGTCCCGGCCGCAGGGCCAGCACCGTCAGCAGCGCACGCAGCCGCGCCCCGCCGACGGGGACGGTGGTGCCGTCGGTGCGGAGGGCCTGAGTCGTGCCGAGGATGCGATAGCGCACGGGCCCATTGTCCCTGCTGCCGCCCCCACGCTGCCTCCGGGTTTACCCGCGCATGAACTGTGCGCAGCCGGAACCCACAGCCGCCCGCGAGACGTTTTCCCCCTGGGCCCGGTACGGTCGGGCAGTCGCAGCGCAGTGCAGATGAGCCAGGGGAGCCCGATGACCACCGCCACCACCCGCCACAGTGACCGGCGGATCAGTCCCGTCTTCGTCGGGATCATGGCCGTCACCGCGGTCACCGGATGGGCCACCTGGACCGGGTTCGCGGAGCAGCCCGGTGTGGCCGTGTTCCTGTTCGTGACGGCGGCGTGGATCGTCTCGCTGTGTCTGCATGAGTACGCGCACGCGCGCACGGCCCTGCACAGCGGCGACATCACGGTCGGCGCGAAGGGCTATCTCTCGCTCAACCCGCTGAAGTACACGCACGCCCTGCTCAGCATCGTCCTGCCCGTGCTCTTCGTGATCATGGGCGGGATCGGCCTGCCCGGCGGTGCCGTCTTCATCGAGCGGGGGCGGATCCGGGGCCGCTGGCGGCACAGCCTGATCTCCGCGGCGGGCCCGCTGACGAACGTCCTCTTCGCCGCCGTGTGCACCGCGCCGTTCTGGCTGGACGCGCTGGACGGAGTGCCGCGCGACTTCCAGTACGCGCTCGCGTTCCTGGCACTGCTCCAGGTCACGGCCGCGATCCTGAACTTCCTGCCGGTGCCGGGCCTGGACGGCTACGGGGTCATCGAGCCCTGGCTGTCGCACAACGTGAAGCGGCAGGTGGAGCCGTTCGCGCCGTTCGGCCTGCTGTTCGTGTTCGCGCTGCTGTGGGTGCCGTCGATCAACGGCGTGTTCTTCGACGCCGTGGACTCGATCCTGTCCACCATGGGGATCACCGATCTGGAGACCTACTGCGGTCAGGACCTGTACCGCTTCTGGCAGGACACGAGCGAGTACTGCCAGATCGGCCAGTGACGTCAGGCCTCTCGGCCGGCCTTGCCGCGCTTGACGTAGTACCAGGCCATGTTCGACGACAGCCCCGCCAGCAGCACCCACACGACGCCCAGCCAGCTGCCCTGCACGAAGGAGACGACGGCCGCGGCGACGGCGAGGGCGCAGACGGTGAGGGCGTAGAGGGCGAGGCGGGGCATGGGGTCGGCTCCTGTCGGGGGACACTGCGGATTGCGGCCTCCAGTGTCCCCCATCCCCTCATACGTCCGTGATGCGGAGCCCCGCGTGTGCCTTGTAGCGGCGGTTCACGGAGATCAGGTTCGCCACCAGCGACTCGACCTGGTGGGCGTTGCGCAGCCGCCCCGCGAAGATCCCGCGCATGCCGGGGATACGGCCGGCGAGGGCCTGCACGATCTCGACATCGGCGCGCTCCTCCCCCAGCACCATCACATCGGTGTCGATCTCCTCGACCTCCGGGTCCTCCAGCAGCACCGCCGACAGATGGTGGAAGGCTGCGGTCACCCGCGAGTCCGGCAGCAGCGCGGCGGCCTGCTCGGCGGCGCTGCCCTCCTCCGGCTTCAGGGCGTACGCGCCCTTCTTGTCGAAGCCGAGCGGGTTGACGCAGTCGACGACGAGCTTGCCGGACAGCTCGGCACGCAAGGATTCGAGCGTCTTGCCGTGCCCCTCCCAGGGCACGGCGACGATCACGATGTCGCTGCGGCGCGCGCACTCGGCGTTGTCGGCGCCCTCGACGCCGTACCCCAGCTCCTCGGCGGCGGACTGCGCGCGCTCGGCGGCCCGCGAGCCGATGATCACCTTCTGGCCGGCCCGGGCGAGCCGGTAGGCGAGGCCCTTGCCCTGCGGCCCGGTCCCGCCGAGCACGCCGACGACGAGACCGGAGACGTCGGGCAGGTCCCAGGGGTCCTTGGCGGGGGCCTTCGCGGGCTTCTGTGCAGCACTGTCGGTAGAGGTCATGGCCCGACTTTACGTCCGCCCCCGCGACCCTCACCGGGTCAGGTGAGCTGCGTCACGGGGATGCGCCGGAAGCTGATCGTCTCGTACGGGTTGAAGTCGCCCGTCTCGTAAAGCAGTCCGACGGTGGACGCGTCGACGCGGACCAGGTCGGAGTACCCGGCCGGGAGGCCGTCGACGGTGAACGCCGGGCGCCAGGTGGTGCCGCCGTCGGTGGAGGCGCGCAGGGTCATCAGGGCGCGGCCGTGGGCGGGCCCTGAGTACAGCAGCAGGTCGGGGTCGCGGAGCTGGAGGAGGCTCGCCTGGCAGACGGGGGCGGTCAGTCCGGCCTGGGGGCGGAACGGCTTCACCAGGGTCCGGCCGCCGTCCTCGGAGTGGGCGTCGGCGCGGTTGCCGGGCGAGCGGGAGTCGGTGCGGGTGTTGAAGTAGACGCGGCCGTCGGGGAGTTCGGCGGCGGTGGTCTCGTTGGCGTTGAGGTAGTCGGTCGGGCTGTCGTCGACATAGCCGAGGTACCAGGTCTCGCCGCGGTCGTCGCTGAGCAGGCAGTGGCCGCCGTTGTACCGGGGCTCGTTGCCGACGTCCGAGCCGGTGGGCGGCACGGTGTGGTTGGCGGGGACGACGACCCGGCCGGTGCTCAGCTGGAGGGCGTGGCCGGGCCCGGTGGCGTACCAGCGCCAGCCGACCTCCTTGACCTGCCCGGTGATCTCCCGGGCCGCCGACCAGGTCACCCCCTCATCATCACTGTGCTGCACCCACACCCGCCGCCCGTCCTCGTCCTTGACCTCGCCGCGCGCGATCGCGCTCTCGGCCGCGTCGGCGGCGGAACGGCACTGGACGAGCAGCACGCGGCCGGTGTCGAGGACGACGGGCGCGGGGTTGCCCGCGAGGTCGGTGCCGTTGCGGGCGGCGACCTGCAAGGCCCCCCAGGTGCGGCCGCCGTCCGTCGACCGCTTCAGCACGATGTCGATGTGCCCGTAGTCGCTCGCGGAGTCGACCCGGCCCTCACAGAAGGCGAGCAGCGTGCCGGAGGCGGTGGCGACGACCGCCGGGATCCGGTAGCTGGCGTAGCCGTCGTCGCCCGCGCGGAACGGGACGCTGGTCTCTGACATGCGCGCACTCCTCATGACGTGTTCGGCGGCGATCCGGCCGTCTGCCCATCATGGGCGAATTCGTGGTGAACTCCACATCACAAGTCGCGGGTTGCGGCAGGATGCCGTCGCATGGATGCCGTACGGGTCGCGCTGCTGCGCGAAGTGCTCGCCGGGACCGAGTGGTTGGGCGCCACGCGGCGCTTCGCGGGGGTGCTGCGCGGTTCGGTCGTGTCGCACGGCGGCGGCCTGCTGCTGGTCGGCACACCGGAGTACGAGCCCTGGCACCTCGCCGCCCATCTCGTCGACGAGGCCGCGTGGTCGGGCACGCCGGAGCTGTCACCGACTCTCGTACGACATGACGCGCGCCCCTCGGATCCGGCGCACCTGGCCGTGGGTCTGGGCCGGCTCGCGGCGGCCCGGCGCGGCGAGACGCTGCTGGTGGTCTCACCGGCGGGCTCCTGCACTCCCGCCACCCTCGAGCGGGTCCACGACGCACGGCGGGCCGGGGCGACGGTGCTGGCGCTCGGCGCGGACGAGGGCGAGTTGGCGGCGATGGCGCACGAGAGGCTGGCCGTGTCCGAGTCGGCCGAGCTGGACCTGGACACCGTGCAGCACCTGGTCAGCGCGGCGGCCGGGGAGAGTTCGCTGCCGGTGCCGAGAGGACGGCGGAGGCTTCGGGACCGCCTGTCGCGGCTGGCGGACGAGCTGACCGCACCACCCCCCACCCCCTGGTAATTCGGTTGCCCCGCCTCCGGGCGTCCCCAACCATGAGCCTCCGTGACCGATGACGCCCCCGACCGCCCTTCCGGCCTTCGCGCAGTGTTACCCGACCTCGCACCCTGGCGGGCCTCCCGTGACTTCCGGCGGCTGTGGTTCTCGGGGCTGATCTCGAACTTCGGCAGCTTCCTCACCTTCGTAGCGCTGCCGGTGCAGCTGAAGGAACTGACCGGATCGGCCGCGGCGGTCGGCGCGATTGGGGCCGTGGAACTCATACCGCTGCTGGTCTTCGGGCTGTACGGCGGGGCGCTCGCGGACGCCTGGGACAAACGCAAGCTGATCATCTGGACCGAGGCCGGACAAGGCCTGCTCACCGCGGCCCTGCTGGTCAACGCGCTTCTCCCGCACCCCGCCATCTGGCCGCTGTACGTCGTCGCAGCCCTGTCCTCCGCCCTGTTCTCCGTGCAGCGGCCCGCCCTCGACTCCCTCTGGCCCCGGATCGTGGCCCACGAGCACCTGCCGGCGGCGGCCTCGCTGAACGCCTTCCGCTGGACGCTCGGCGGGGTCGCGGGCCCGGCCCTGGCGGGCGTGGTCGTCGCGTATGCGGGCCTGGGCTGGGCGTACGGCGCCGACCTCGCGACCTTCGCCGTCTCCGTCGTACTGACCCTCCGCATCGCGTCCTCCCCCGCGTCCCACGAGGCGGCGAAGCCGTCGCTGAAGGCCATCGCGGAGGGCGCCCGGTACGCGTGGGGCCGCAAGGAGCTGCTGGGCACCTATGCCGTCGATCTCGCCGCGATGTTCCTGGCGATGCCGCTGGCCGTACTGCCGTTCCTCGCGGACGAGTTGGACGCCGAGTGGGCGCTGGGCCTGATGTACGCGTCGGTCCCGCTCGGCGCGATGCTGGTGAGCCTGACGAGCGGCTGGACGTCACGGGTCCACCGCCACGGCCGGATGGTGGTGGTGTCGGCGGCCCTCTGGGGCCTGGCGATCGCGGCCGCCGGAGTCGTCGGCGACGTATGGCTGGTGCTGCTGTTCCTGACCGTGGCGGGCGGCTGCGACATGGTCAGCGGGATCTTCCGGGCGGCCATGTGGAACCAGACGATCCCGGACGAGCTGCGGGGTCGGCTCGCCGGGATCGAGTTGCTGTCGTACTCGGTCGGCCCGACCGTCGGCCAGGTCCGTTCGGGCGGCTTCGCCGCGCTGTGGGGCGTACGGGCGTCGGTCTGGTCGGGCGGGCTGCTGTGCGTGGGTGCGGTGGGGCTCCTGGCGCTGTGTCTGCCGAAGCTGATGACGTACGACGAACGCACGAACGAGCACGCGGTGCGGCAGCGGGGGTTGGCTGCGCCGACTGAGGCCTGAGGCCCGTTGTTCGGCTGCGGCGCCGTCGTGGCTGGTCGCGCAGTTCCCCGCGCCCCTTTGGGGCGCTAGCCTTCGGGGCGCTTGTCAGTCGTCGTCGGTCTTGCCTGCTGGGGTGTCATGCCACCTGGGGTCGTTCTCCCACTCCAGGTTGCGCTCGCGTGCCGTCGCCATCGCTTGCTCGGCCTCCGCGCGGTTGGCGTACGGGCCGAAGCGGTCCTTGGCGGGGCACTCCGGGCCCTCCTCGACCTTCTTGTGCTCCAGGCAGTAGTACCACTCGCCCGGCTTTCCGACGGTCCGCTTCTTGAACAGGGCCATGACCGGCTCCTTTCACCACAGACATGTTCCCCCATGCCCGCCGTCTAGACTCGCTGGCATGTCTGGCCAGTCGCTGCTCGTACCAGGGGAGCTGTCTCCCACCCGTCCCGTGCCCGGAAACATCCGTCGCCCCGAGTATGTCGGCAAGCCCGCGCCGACGCCGTACACCGGCCCGGAGGTGCAGACGCCCGAGACGATCGAGGCGATGCGCGTCGCCGGGCGGATCGCCGCGCGGGCGATGGCGGAGGCGGCCAAGCTGATCGCCCCCGGGGTGACCACGGACGAGCTGGACAAGGCGGCGCACGACTACATGTGCGACCACGGCGCCTACCCGTCGACGCTCGGCTACCGAGGCTTCCCCAAGTCCCTGTGCACGTCCCTCAACGAGGTCATCTGCCACGGCATCCCCGACTCCACCGTCCTGCGCGACGGCGACATCATCAACCTCGACGTGACGGCGTACATCGGCGGGGTGCACGGCGACAACAACGCGACGTACCTGGTCGGCGAGGTCGACGAGGAGAGCCGCCTGCTGGTGGAGCGCACGCGCGAGTCCCTGAACCGCGCGATCAAGGCGGTCAAGCCGGGCCGCCAGATCAACGTCATCGGCCGCGTGATCGAGTCGTACGCGAAACGCTTCGGCTATGGAGTCGTCCGGGACTTCACGGGCCACGGCATCAACTCGTCCTTCCACTCGGGCCTGATCATCCCGCACTACGACAGCCCGCACGCCACCACGATCATGCAGCCCGGCATGACCTTCACGATCGAGCCGATGCTGACGCTCGGCACGCATGAGTACGACATGTGGGACGACGGCTGGACGGTCGTCACGAAGGACCGCCGGCGGACGGCCCAGTTCGAGCACACGCTGGTGGTGACGGAGACGGGGGCGGAGATCCTGACGCTGCCGTAGCGCCCACGCGACCCGTCCCCTGCTGGGGGCGGGTCTTTTCTTGTACTCTTTTACCGACAGGACGTCGGCAAGTTTCCCGACAAGGGGTCGGGAAGTGGTTGACTTAGGTAAGCCTAACCATAGAAAATCAGGCCTCATGGACTCCTTCTCGACCCTCATCCGCACCGCGTCCCACGAGCAGCACGTGGAGGCGGAGACCTCGACGTTCATGAGCGACCTGCTCGGCGGCAAGCTCGGCGTCGACGCGTACGCGCGCTACACCGAGCAACTGTGGTTCGTGTACGAGGCACTGGAGACCGGAACCGAGCGGCTGGCGTCGGACCCGGTGACCGGCCCCTTCATCCAGCCCGAGCTCTTCCGGCTCCCCGCGCTGCAGCGGGACCTGGAGCACCTGCGCGGCCCCGACTGGCGCGCCACCCTCACCGCACTCCCGGCCACCCAGGCCTACGCGAGCCGTATCGCCGAGTGCGCCGACACCTGGCCGGCGGGCTACATCGCCCACCACTACACCCGCTACCTCGGCGACCTCTCCGGCGGCCAGATCATCCGCGACAAGGCGGAACGGACCTGGGGCTTCGCGAGGAAGGGCGACGGCGTCCGCTTCTACGTGTTCGAGGAGATCGCCAACCCGGCGGCGTTCAAGCGGGGTTACCGGGAGCTGCTGGACGGGGTCCACGCGGACGACCTGGAGAAGCAGCGCATCATCGCGGAGTGCAAGAAGGCGTTCACACTCAACACGGCGGTGTTCCGGGCACTGGGCGAGGAGTTTCCGCTGAGCGCGTAGCACTCAGCGATCAGCGCTGACTGTTCAGCGCTCGAGGAACACGCGTCCTCCGACCTCCACCCAGCCGCCCGGCTGCGGAGCGGTGAGGATCTGCGACCCCGCCCCCTGCGTGATGTTGAGGGCCCTGCCCAGCCGGTCCGTGAGCAGCATGGCCGCCGCGCCGGTCGCCTCGTCCTCCTCGATACCGTCACCGCGACCGGGAAAGCCACGGGCCCGGATCCGCCCCGCCGCCTCGTCCTCCCAGGCCCACGCGTAGATCCACTCGCCGGGCGACGGCACCGGCAGGGCGTCGACCTCGGCGGCCGTGGCGTACTGGCGCAGAGTGCGCGGCGGAACCCACTCCGCCCGCGCCTCGATCCAGCTGAACTCCCCGTCCAGCCGGGCGCCCACGACACCGGCGGGCGTGACCAGTTCGGGGACGTCGAGGAGCCAGGCCGTACCGACGCAGGGATATCCGGCGAAGGGCAGCCGGGTGCTGGGCGTGTAGATGTCGATGACTCCCCGCTCGGGGTCATCCACGAACACGGTCTCGCTGAACCCGAGCTTCGCCGCGAACGCCTGCCGCTCATCCCGCTCCGGCATCAGCGAGCCCTCGCGAACGACGCCGAGCTCGTTGCCGTATCCGCCCGCGGCGCCGCAGAAGACACGCAGCACGTCGTAATCAGTCACGGAGGCATTGAAGCAGCACATCGGTGGCGAGCGAGGTAAGGCTAACCTAAGCATCGATCACTGAAAGGGAGAGCCGCATGACCGTACTGGAGAAGGCGGAGCGGGAGGTGGCGGCCGACGTGCCGCCCCGCAGACGGCGCACCACCGGCTGGCTGCTGACCGTCGGCATGGTCGTCGGCCTCCTCGTCCTCGTTCCGGTCGCCGCGGGGATCGGCGCGTACCCGATCCCGGTGGGGGACGTTCTCGCCTCCGTGCAGCACAAAGTCGGGCTCGGAGGCGGGGAGTTGGACCGGGTCGCCGAGTCGGTGCTGTGGAACGTCCGCTTCCCTCGGATCGTGCTCGCGCTGCTCGTCGGCGCCTCGCTGGGGTGTGCGGGCGCGCTGATGCAGGGCGTGTTCGGCAATCCGCTGGCCGAACCGGGCACGATCGGCGTCTCCTTGGGCGCGGCGGTCGGCGCGGTGGCCTCGATCGCGCTCGGCCTGTCCTTCTTCGGCAACTGGACGCTCCCGGCCATGGCCTTCGTCGCCGGGCTCTGCACCGTGCTGCTGGTGTACGGGATGTCGCGCTCGGGCGGCCGTACGGAGGTCGTGACGCTGATCCTCACGGGGATCGCGGTGAACGCGTTCTGCGGGGCGCTCGTCGGGCTGTTCATCTTTCTCGCCGACACCGCGGCGGTGAACCAGATCACCTTCTGGCAGCTGGGTTCCCTCTCCCAGGCGACCTGGCCGAAGGTGCTGGCGGTACTGCCGTGTGCGGCGATCGGGCTGCTGGTGGCGCCGGTGTATTCGCGCCGGCTGGATCTGCTCGCGCTCGGCGACCGGCCTGCGCGGCATCTGGGGGTCGAGGTGGAGCGGCTGCGGATCGTGTTGATCCTTGTCGTCGCGTTGTTGACGGCGGCTGCGGTGAGTGTCGCCGGGGTCATCGGGTTTGTCGGTCTGGTCGTGCCGCATCTGCTGAGGATGGCTGCGGGGCCCGGGCACCACTTCCTGGTGCCGGGCAGTGCGGTGGGGGGTGCGGTGGTGCTTCTGGGGGCGGATCTGGCTGCGCGGACGTTGGCCGCGCCCGCGGAGCTCCCGCTGGGGGTCTTGACTGCGCTTCTTGGCAGCCCGTTCTTCTTCTGGCTACTGCGCAGGACGCGGCGCAGGCAAGGGGGTTGGGCCTAGGGGTCGTATGCCGTCTGCGGGTGTGTGGGGGCTTGTCGCGCAGTTCCCCGCGCCCCTGAACGTTCTTCAGTCACCCTTCTCTATAAGGACCCCTCCCTATGCGACTCCTCCGTCCCCGTCCTGCCCCTCCCGCCCCCGCCCAGCCCGGCGACGTTCTCGCCGAAGCGCAGGCCCTCCACGTTCGGCTCGGTTCTCGCGTCGCCCTCCACGGAGTGTCCGTCGCCGCCCGTGCCGGTGAAGTGCTTGCCCTCGTCGGGCCCAACGGGGCTGGTAAGTCCACCCTGTTGGGTGCCCTCGCCGCTGATCTTCCGGTCGTGGAGGGGGTCGTACGGATTCTGGGGCGTCCGGCGTCGGAGTGGTCCGCGCCTGAACTTGCCCTGCGTCGGGCCGTGCTGCCGCAGTCGGCGGCGTTGTCGTTCCCCTTCACGGTCGAAGAGGTGGTGCGGATGGGGCGCGCACCTTGGGCCGCAACCGCGATCGAGGACGACGACACCGCCGTGGCCGAGGCGATGGAGCGGGCCGAGGTGACCGCGTTCGCCGCCCGGCCGTTCTCCGCGCTCAGCGGTGGTGAGCGGGCTCGGGTGGCGCTCGCTCGGGTGCTTGCTCAGCGGGCGCCGCTGCTGCTGCTCGACGAGCCGACGGCGGCGCTGGATCTCAGGCATCAGGAGCTGGTGCTGCGGCTGTGCCGGGAGCGGGCGCGGGCCGGGGATGCGGTGGTGGTCGTGCTGCACGATCTGGGGCTTGCGGCGGCGTATGCGCACCGGGTGGCGATTCTGCGTGCCGGGGAGGTGGTGGCGGACGGGCCGCCCGGGGAGGTGTTCTCGGACCGGCTGCTCTCGGAGGTCTATGACCAGGAGGTCGAGGTGCTGCCGCATCCCCGGACGGGCGCGGTCCTGGTGACCCCAAGGCGCGACCTTTGACGCTTCCTTGACCCTTCCGTGGGGTCCGATTTGAGCCACCGTGATCGGCTCGTGCTCATACACCGTCCATGAGAGCTGAATCACGGTACGGACGGGTATCACGCAGGTAAGGCTCGGTTAAGTTAGGCGAGCCTAGCCGAAGCTATGTGCCCTCTGTCAGCGATTTCTCGCCACCCCCATGGAGCCTGTATGCGCCCCGCCAGACTCTCCGTCATCACCGCCGCCACCACCGTGGCGGCGGTGGCCGCTCTCACCGGCTGCACCGAGAAGGGCGGTTCGGGCAGCGGCGACAACGTGATCAACGTGACCGCGACGGACGACAAGTGCGAGGTGTCGAAGAACGAGGTCCCGGCCGGGCATGTCGAGCTCGCCATCGAGAACAAGGGCTCCAAGGTCAACGAGGTCTACATCCTCTTCCCGGACGACCGGGTGGTGACCGAGCGCGAGAACATAGGCCCCGGCACCAAGCAGCGCGTCACCGCCGAAGTGAAGGCGGGCGACTACCAGATCGCCTGCAAGCCCGGCATGAAGGGCGACGGCATCCGCCAGGACATCAAGGTCACCGGCGGGACGGCGGCCAAGCGCGACCCGCGTCTCGACAAGGCCGTAGCCGCCTACCGCGAGTACGCGCAGACCCAGGCCGACGAGACGGTGCCGCTCGCCGAGACGTTCGCCAAGGCGGTCAAGGACGGCGACATGGAGGCCGCGAAGAAGGCCTACGCGCCCTCCCGTATCGGCTGGGAGCGCACCGAGCCGGTCGCCGAGTCCTTCGGCGACATCGACCCCAAGGTCGACCTGCGCGAGGACGGTCTGGAGGAGGGCCAGGACCTGGAGAAGGACTGGACCGGCTGGCACCGCATCGAGCGCTCGCTCTGGAAGGACAAGAAGCTCACCGCCCGCGACTCCGCACTCGCCGACCAGCTCATCACCGACCTGAAGGACTGGCAGAAGCGGGTCGGCAAGGCCGAGATCACCCCGACCTCCATGGCCAACGGCGCCAAGGAACTCCTCGACGAGGTCGCCACCGGCAAGGTCACCGGCGAGGAGGAGCGCTACTCCCACACCGACCTGGTCGACTTCAAGGCCAACGTGGAGGGCGCGGAGAAGTCGTACGAACTGCTGAAGTCCGTCGCCCAGGAGAACAACCCGGCCCTGGTGACCGAACTCGACAAGCAGTTCAGCGCGTTGAACGGGCTGCTCGACAAGTACCGGACGGACAAGACCTCGTACGACTTCACCTCGTACGACAAGGTCGGCGAGGCCGACCGCAAGGAGCTGTCGGACGCCGTGAACGCGCTCGCCGAGCCCCTCTCCAAGCTGGCCGCCGCAGTCGTCGTGAAGTAGGGGGCACCCTCATGACCGAGACCTCGGGATCCCCGTCCCGGCGTGCGCTGATCGGCTGGGGCGGTGCCGGGCTCGCGCTCGGTGCCGCCGCGGCCGGGAGTGCGGTGGCGATGGCCCGCACCGGCGACGATGTCGACCCGGCCGGCGCCGCGTCGGGCGCGGCGGTCGCCTTTCACGGCGCGCACCAGGCGGGCATCGCCACGCCGGTGCAGGACCGGCTGCACTTCGCCGCGTTCGACGTGAAGACCGACGACCGCGCGCAGTTCATCCAGATGCTGAAGGACTGGACGGTCGCCGCGCGCCGGATGGCGGCCGGGCAGACGGTCGGTGAGGGCGCGTACGGCGGTCTGGCCGAGGCGCCGCCGGACGACACCGGCGAGGCGCTGGGCCTCAAGCCGTCGCGGCTGACGCTGACGATCGGCTTCGGGCCTTCCCTGTTCGAGAAGTTCGGGCTGGCGGACGCCCGTCCCGAGGCGCTCGTCGATCTGCCGAAGTTCTCCGGCGACAACCTCGACAAGAACCGCAGCGGCGGCGATCTGTGCATCCAGGCCTGCGCGGACGATCCGCAGGTCGCCGTGCACGCCATCCGCAACCTGGCCCGCATCGGCTTCGGCAAGGTCGTCATCAAGTGGTCCCAGCTCGGCTTCGGGAAGACGTCGTCGACGACGCCCGAGGAGCAGACCCCGCGCAACCTCATGGGCTTCAAGGACGGCACCCGCAACATCGCGGGGACGGAGACGGACCGGCTGAAGAAGTTCGTGTGGGTCTCCGGCACGGACGGTCCCGCGTGGATGGTCGGCGGTTCGTATCTCGTCGCCCGGCGTATCCGCATGCACATCGAGACCTGGGACCGGACCTCGCTGCAGGAGCAGGAGGACATCATCGGCCGCGACAAGGGCGAGGGCGCCCCGGTCGGCAAGGCTAAGGAGCGCGACGAGCCGTTCCTGAAGGCGATGCTGCCCAACGCGCATGTCCGGCTCGCGCACCCCGACACCAACGACGGGGCGACGATCCTGCGCCGCGGCTACTCCTTCACCGACGGCACGGACGGGCTGGGCCGCCTGGACGCGGGCCTGTTCTTCCTCGCCTACCAGCGGGACGTCCGCAAGGGCTTCATCCCCATCCAGCGCAGCCTGGCGCCGGACACGCTCAACGAGTACATCCAGCATGTGGGTTCGGCGATCTTCGCGATCCCGCCCGGCGTCCGTGACAAGGACGACTGGTGGGGCCGGGCGCTGTTCTCCGAGGAGGCGTAGCCCGTGTTCTCCAACTACCTGATCGGACTGCGCGAGGGCCTGGAGGCCAGCCTCGTCGTCTGCATCCTCATCGCCTACCTGGTGAAGACCGACCGCAGGGACGCGCTGAAGCCGATCTGGATCGGCATCGGTGTCGCGGTGGCGCTCGCGCTCGGCTTCGGCTGCGCGCTCGAATTCGGCTCCCAGGAGCTGACGTTCGAGGCGCAGGAAGCGCTCGGCGGCTCGCTGTCGATCCTCGCGGTGTGCCTGGTGACGTGGATGGTCTTCTGGATGCGGCGCACCGCCCGGCATCTGAAGGCGGACCTGCACGGCAAGCTCGACGCGGCCCTGCAGATGGGCACGGGCGCGCTGGTGGCGACGGCCTTCCTGGCGGTGGGCCGTGAGGGCCTGGAAACGGCCCTGTTCGTGTGGGCGTCGGTGCGCGCGGCCGGCGACGGCACACCGCGCCCGCTGGTCGGCGTGGCCCTGGGCATCGCCACCGCGGTCGTGCTCGGCTGGCTGTTCTACCGGGGCGCGGTGCGGATCAACCTCGCCAAGTTCTTCACCTGGACCGGCGCCATGCTGGTCGTCGTGGCGGCGGGCGTCCTGGCGTACGGCTTCCACGACCTCCAGGAGGCCGACTGGCTGCCCGGCCTGAACAGCAAGGCCTTCGACATCAGCGGCACGATCCCGCCGGACAGCTGGTACGGCACGCTCCTGAAGGGCGTCTTCAACTTCCAGCCGGACCCCACCGTCCTCCAGGTCACGGTGTGGCTGCTGTACTTGATCCCGACGCTCGCGTTGTTCTTCGCCCCGGTAGGGTTCGCCTCCGGGAAGGGGAAGGTGAAGGTAGCCGATGAGCAGGGATCGCGGCCTTCGAAGGCAGCTCAGCCTTCGCAGTCTTCGCAGGATTGACCGGAGCGCACTGCTAGCAGCCTCCGTGACCGCTTTGTCGCTGACCGCGAGCGGGTGCGTGGTGGTGCACGGGGAGCGCGAGGTGCTCCCCGCCGCCACCCGGGCCGAAGCCGCCAAGGCGCTCCAGCAGTTCACGAGCGCGTACAACGCGGCCGACAAGGCGTACGACAGCTCCCTGGACGCCGACCATGTGACCGGCGCCCTCAGTGACATCGACGCGGCACGGCTCAAGGCCGGGCAGGCGCGCAGCCCCGAGGGCAATCCGAACCACGCGCCGCTGAAGCTGTCGGACGTGAAGTACACGATCGTCAAGAAGGCGGGCTGGCCGCGCTGGTTCATCGCCGACGCGGCGGGAAACAAGGGCGGCAGCGCGCGCTGGCTGTTCGTGTTCACCCGCGGCGGGCTCCAGGAGCCGTGGGAGGTGGCCTATCTGACGCTGGTCGCGCCCGGCGACGTACCGGAGCTCAAGAAGGACAAGGACGGTCTCGCCGAGTCCGTGCCCATGAACTCCACCGAACTGGCCGCCGCGCCCGGCGAGTTGGGCCAGGAGTACACCACCTACCTCAAGAACGGCGGGGAGTCGGCCTTCGCTTCGGGCGCGCACACCAGCGGGTGGCGTACGGAGCGGCAGCAGGAGGCCAAGAAGCCGGGTCTGGTCACCCAGTACATCGACGAGCCGCTGACGGACGGCGATTACGCGCCGGTGGCGGTGCGCACGAAGGACGGCGGGGCGCTGGTGTTCTTCACCACCCGCCACTACGAGAAGGAGACGGCCGCGGCAGGTACGTCGGTGCCGACGCCGAGCGATGACGTGCTGGCGCTGACGACCGGTGAGATCAAGCAGTCGCTGACGATGGAGTTCGTCTCCAACGAGGTGGCGCTGGACCCGAAGGGGCCCGGCAAGGTGACGATCCTCGGGCGGATCCAGGGCCTTACGTCGGCGAAGGGCGAGTAGCTCTTCCGGCCCCTCCGGCCCCTCCGGCCCCTCCGGTCAGTGGCGCAGGGGCCAGGCGGCCCCGGTCACGTGGCTGGAGTCTTCACCGACGTAGCGGGCGCAGGCGTCGGTGAGGACTTCCAGCAGGCTCAGCGGGTCGGGGAGCGGATGCTCCGGGCCGCGCAGCCAGTGGACGGTGTGGCCGTCGTCGCCGGGGAGCCGGGCGGGCGGCACCAGGACGTACGAGCCGCGGCAGTGCCAGCGCAGGCCGGGGTGCTCGTCCATCGTCTCGGGGTGGCAGTCCAGCTCGCAGGGCCACCACTCGTCCTCCTCCTCGGGGGTGCCCCGGGTGAGGGTGAAGAACAGCAGACGGCCGTCGTCGCTCTCGGCGACCGGGCCGACCTCGATGCCGGAGGCCAGCAGCCGCTCCATGGCCTCCTGGCCCGCCTCCCGGGGGACGTCCAGGACGTCGTGGACCATGCCGGTCGCGGTGATGAAGTTGGCCTGCGGCTGGTGCCGGGCCCAGCGCTCGATCTGTGCGCGGTCGGTCGTGGACTGCGTCTGCCACGCGAACGACACCGGGTGCCGGGCCGGGGTGGGACAGCCGACGCGGTCACAGGAACAGCCGTAACCGGCGGCCGGATACGCGGCGGGCGCGAGCGGCAGGCCCGCCCCGGCGGCGGCGAGCAGCAGGGCCTCACGGCCGTCGTCACCGACGGCCTCCTTCGGGCGGCGTCCCCGCAGCCACTGGGAGAGTTTGCCCTGCCGGCCGGAACGACCGCCGAACTCCGCGCTCATCTATCCCCTCGCCTCGCTGTGGTAGCGGACAGCATGCCCTATGGTCCCACCATCCTGCGCTCCGGGGGGCCGGAGCTGACATCCGGGGTAGGTGGGGCGAGGCGGGTGCGGCTCCCGAATCGGGGGGCATCGACTGCTTTGGGGGGATTTACCGGGGCGCGATGCCGTGCAGGGCGTAGTCGACGAGGGTGTCCGTGTACTCGTACGAGATCGGGCCCGTGTACTGCAGCCAGCGCTGGGCGAGGGGGGAGACCCAGAGTTCGAGGGCGATGCGCGGGTCGACGTCCTGACGCACCTGCCCGGCGTCCTGGGCGGCCCGCACCCGGTCGACGTACAGCTGGAGCGACGGTTCGAGGAGCTTGGCCATGAAGATCCGGCCCAGCTTCTCGTCGACCACACCTTCGGCGGCCAGGGCACGGGAGGGGCCCTCGAACCGGGGGTCCTTGAGCTGGTCGACGGTGAGCCGCAGCACGGTCTTGAGGTCGGCGGCGAGGTCGCCGGTGTCCGGAATGACGTACGACTCCTCCGCGCCCGCCTCCCGCGACGCCTGCTCGCTCAGATCGAGGAAGGCCTCCAGCAGGACGTCCGCCTTCGACGACCACCACCGGTAGATCGTCTGCTTGCCGACGCCGGCGCGGGCGGCGATGCCCTCGATGGTGGTCTTGGGGTAGCCGACCTCCGCGACCAGTTCGATCGCGGCGTCGTAGATGGCGCGACGGGACTTCTCGCTGCGGCGGGTGGAGTCGGGGGCGGACTTGACGGGGGCGGACGTCTCGAGTGCGGAGTTCTTGGTCATGGATCGAATCTATCAGGTTGACAAGACGAGACGTCTCGTTGGAGAGTGGTCCATGTTGGAAGCGAGACGAGACGTATCGTGCAATGCAGTCGTCGAGAAATCGTCGAAGAGTCATCGAGAAAGGGAGGCCCCCGTCATGGCGCGAGGCGGAGCCGGAAGCATGCTCGGAGTTGGCGGCACGCGGAGGAACCTCGGGCGCGACGCGCTGCGCGGCGGCGCACGGGGCCGCCGCGTGGGCGGTCCCCTCGACCCCCAGGCTCAGAAGCGGGAGCTGCTGCGCAAGCTCCAGGAGAAACGCGAGGAGGGACGCACCGCAGACACCTCGTCGTGAACGCGGCTCCCCCGCCCGGGGGAGATCGTCCCCCCTGCACGCGGGATCCTCCCCCGGTGTCCAGCCGCTGTACTGAAGCGGTCAGCGACACCGGGGAGGAATCACGATGCGCACGTGGACGAGACGACGTCTGCTCACCTCGACGGCCTCGGCAGCCTCGGCAGCGGGCCTGGCCGTCGCAACCACCGTTCCCTCGCGGGCAGCAACGGGCGGCACCCGCGCCGGAAACGACGACGTACTGGACGCCTTACGGGCCCTGCCCGGACTGCGGGTGATCGAGGAACGGCCGGGCGCCGAGCCCGGGTACCGCTTCTTCGTCCTCGGCCTGCGCCAGCCCGTCGACCACACGGACCCCAAGGCCGGTACCTTCGAGCAGCGCCTCACCCTGCTGCACACCTCGCCTGACCGACCGACCGTCCTGTTCACGACGGGCTACGAGGCGACCCTCACCCCATACAGGTCGGAGCCGACCGTCCTGCTCGAAGCCAACCAACTCCAGGTCGAGCACCGCTACTTCGGCACATCCCGCCCGCCGACCCCCGACTACACCCACTTGACGATCCGCCAGGCCGCTGACGACCACCACCGCGTCGTCCGCCTGTTCCGTCGCCTGTACGGCGGCGCGTGGATCTCGACCGGCGGCAGCAAGGGCGGCATCGCGAGCGTCTACCACCGCCGCTTCCATCCGTACGACGTGGACGGCACCGTCGCCTACTCCGCGCCGAACAACGTCGACGACCGGGACGACTCCGCCTATCTCCGCTTCCTGGAGACCATCGGCTCCGCCGAGACGCGCGACGCGCTGAAGGCGGCCCAGCGGGAGATCCTGCTGCGCCGTTCCGACATGGTCGCCCGCTACGAGGCATGGGCGGCGTCCACCGGCACCGGCTTCCGCATCGTCGGCAGCGCGGACAAGGCGCTCGAAATCGCCGTCCTGCGCGTGCTGTTCATGTTCTGGCAGAACGGCACGGGGGACGGCAGCACCATCCCCGGCCCGGCCGCCACGACCGACGAGCTGTACGCGTGGCTGGAGCGCACCGCCGCGCTGCCCGTGTACGCCGACGAGATCGCGACGCACTACATCCCCTACTGGTACCAACTCGGCACGCAGATGGGGTACTTGAGCGTCCCCACCGCCCACCTGGCCGGGTTGCTGCGCTATCCGCGGGCCATCGAGCCCCGCAGTTTCGTGCCATGTGACATTCCACTGCGCTTCGACTCCGACGCCATGCCGGACATCGACCGCTGGGTCCGCCGACGCGGGAGCCGGCTGCTGTTCGTCAACGGCGCGATGGACCCGGCGGTCGCCGAGCCCTTCAGTCCCGGCGCACACGACTCATGCGTCCTGTGGGCGCCCGACACGAACCACCACGTCAGGCTGGAGGACTTGTCCCCCGCCGACCACGCGGCGGCCGTCGCGACCCTGCGCCGCTGGGCAGACGTGTCCTAGTCCGTCCTAGTCCTGGGTGTCCGGGGGCCACGGGTCACCCCAGTCGGCGTCGCGGGCGGCCTTGTACTTGTCCCCGTGGCGCTTGGTGACCGTGGTCCGGCGGAGGGCGGGTTCGGGGTCGGTCTCGCAGAGGTCGAGGAGGACCTGGCCCTTGCGGATCTGTGGTTTGCGTACGACGCGGGAGGGGGCCGGGGTGACTGGGAGGCGGGTGGCGGCGACGTAGGCGAACTTCTCGTCCTCGTAGGCGAGGGAGCCGCCCTTGACCTGGCGGTGGAGTGAGGACCGGCTGACCCGTGCCGAGAAGTGGCACCAGTCCGTGCCGGGGACGATGGGGCAGGCCGCGCTGTGCGGGCAGGGGGCGGCGATGTGGAATCCGGCGGTGATGAGGCGGTCGCGGGCCTCGATGACGCGGGTGTAGCCGTCGGGGGTGCCGGGTTCGACGATCACTACGGCCTGGGCGGCGGTGGCGGCGGCGTCAATGAGGGTGGCACGGTCGGGGGCGGTGAGTTCGTTGAGGACGTAGGAGACCGTGACGAGATCAGTGCTCTCGATTTTGAGCGCCGCTCCGATACGAGAGCGCTGCCAGCGTACGTCCCGCAGCGCCGGGTTGGCGGCGGCGATCTCCCTGCCGAGGGCGAGCGCGGGCTCGGCCCAGTCCAGCACGGTGACGCTGCGCTCGCCGGGCCAGGTCGCGGTGACGGCCCACGTCGCCGCGCCGGTCCCGCCGCCGACGTCGATGTGGCTGCCGGGTGTCCACTCCGGCACCGCCTGCGCGAACGCCTCCAGCGCGGAGTGGGTCGCCTCGAAGGTCGCCGGCATGCGGTACGCCGCGTAGGCCGCCACGTCGGCTCGGTCCCGGAGGATCGGGGTGTCGGTCGGCGTCGCGCCGCGATAGTTGGCGATCAGCCGGTCGACGGCCTGCCCGGCCTGGCGCGGCGGAAGGCCTGCCAGAAGAGCAGCGAGGGCGTCACGCAGGATCTCGGCCGGGCGCACGGGGACATTCACCCACCGATTCTACGAGCGCCGGACGCGCCTGCGGCCCACGCCTTTCCTCGCCCCCGCCGCCCCTACCCGTCCCATCCCCCAGGGGCTCCGCCCCTTCAACCCCGCCAGGGGGCTCCGCCCCCTGGACCCC
>NZ_JBFALC010000073.1:0-45009 GCF_040656035.1 Streptomyces sp. NPDC050211 | reverse complement strand
GTCCTGTCCCGCGCCCCCGCCTGGGGGCGCTCTCAACTGCGCGACCAGCCCCCACCGGCCCGCGGATTTGTCACCGTTCTTCCAGCGGAGCGCCCAGCAGCGCCGGAAGGTCCGCGAACGAGTCGATCACATGGTCCGGCTCGCCACTCGCCGCCCGGTGCGTCTGAGGCAGATACTTGCCGGTCTTCACCAGCACCCCCGTGAGCCCGGCCCGCTGCGCCGCCAGTACGTCGGACTCGATGTCGTCGCCGATCATCAGCGCCTCGTCCACACCCGCCCCCAGCCCTGCCAGCGCCGACGTGAAGAACGCGGCCGACGGCTTCCCGGTCACCTCGGCCTCGACCCGCGCCGCCTTCTCCAGGCCGACCAGAAAGGCCCCCGTGTCCAGCTGCAGCCCGCCCTCGGTGCGCCAGTACAGATTGCGGTGCATGGCGACCAGCCGCGCCCCGCGCTGGACGTACCCGAAGGCCCGGTTCAGCGCCGCATAGCCGAACTCGGGACCGGCGCCGCCGACGATGACGACATCCGGGACGGTGTCCGTGTCCGCCTCGTCCAGCACCTCCACACCGCCGAGGTCCTCCCGGATGTCCCCGCTGTTCAGCAGCGCGCACCGGGCCCCCGGACAGTGCTCGGCGAGATACGCGGCGGTGACCGCGGGCGCGGTCAGGATGTCGTCGGCGGACACCGGAAATCCGGCCTCCGCCAGCGTCCCCGCGATCGACGCCCGGGTCCTGGACGTCGTATTGGTGACCAGCGCGACCGGGAGACCCGCCGCGCGGATCTCCCGCAGCGCCTCGACCGTGCCCGGCAGCGGCTGCCAGGAGACGGTGAGGACTCCGTCGATGTCGATGAGCACGGCGCGTACGGATGCCATGTCCGTGACGATAGCGATCGAGCCACCGGGCGCACCTCAGGGAGCGATCCCGACACCCTCGACCCTGCTCCAGGACTTCTCCCGCGCGGCCGTCATGGCGGGCCAGCGCAGCCCGCCGGGCCGGGGCTCGACCCGTGAGGCGTACGACGAAGGGCGGAAGTCCGGATCGTAGAAACAGCCGGTGCCATACGTCCGGTCGAACGCGGCGCACGCCGCCGACACCGACTCCGGGCTCGGCTTCCGCCCTGTACGCACCCAACTGTCCAGCGCCGCAAGGGAGTTGACGTATTCGGCATCACTCAGCGCGCTGTGCTCCTGCTCCCGTGTGAACGTCTGCACCAGATAGCGGTCCCGGTGGGCGCCCTGAAGCGTCGCCCGGTACGCCGCCTCGTGCTCGACGAACGCCGTCGGGTCGTCGATCGCGTGCAGCGTCAGCACGGGGATCGTGACCTTGCCGGTGAGATCGCTGTCGTACGACAGATCGCGTACGGCGGACGGGTCGGCGCCGAACCGCTCGACTCCGGCGTTCAGCGCCGCGTCGTCGTGCGACCCGGAGTACCGCACCCCCTGGTTGCCGAACGGGTTCCGGCCGCCGAGACGTTCGTGCACGATGTCTCGGAAGGTGAAGGTCGCGAACCGCAGATGCGACTCCAGGGTGCGCTCCGGGATCTTCGTGACGGCCAGGATGTCGTCGAGATTGCGCTGCTGCGCCGGGGTCCGGTCCGGCGGGGCGGAGGCGTAGCCGGTGCACTCCTGCAACCGCGCCCGCAGCCCCGCGGCCGTCATGGTCGAGTCGGCGCGCAGCCCCTGCCACAGCGGATACGGGGGTTCGCTCGGGCGCGGATGGTTGCGGCAGTAGTACTGGTAGACCACGCGCAGGTCGACGCGGTAGTCGTAGCCGCGGGAGCCGCCCGCGAGGACGCCGTTGGTCAGCAGCGCACCGTCGTACGGCCCGCGCCGGGTGCCGTATGTCTCCACCACCTTGGCGGCGACGTTCCCGCCCCACGACTGGCCATGCACATACGTCCGCCGCGGCTCGCCGAACTCCTCGACGAACAGCCGCCGTACGTTCTCGGTGTCGGCGGCGGCCATCCGGGTGCCGTAACCGCCGCGGCGGTACGACGACCCCGCCCACGCGTACCCCTCGTCGACCAGCACCGACCAGCGGCCCAGGTCGTCGAGGCTGCGGGCGGGGTCGGAGCCGGTGTCGAGGTCCGGGCCGCCGTGGGAGTGGACGACGAGCGAGCCGTTCCAGTCGTCGGGGACGGCGATGGCGTAGTAGGCGCCTTGGGCGTCCTGGCCGGTGTAGCAACGCGCCCGGTCGGCGAGGTCGGCCGGGCAGGCGACGGAGGTCGGCCGGGGCGGGCCCGCCTGGGCGGACGGGGCCGCGGTGAGCGTGCCGGCGGCGACCAGCGCCAGACAGGCGGTGAGTCCCGCCCATACACAGGACCAGCGGTTGCACGTTCTCGACCTGTACAAGGCACGGCTCCTTGTCCTAGCCGGCGCATCGTCGCGCCGTGCGCCGAGATGCTAGGAAGGGGAAGGGAGCAGGAGAACGGTCCGGTCGGTTCTGTTCATAGTGTTCGCACAAGCTCGCACAGGAAGGGGAGTTGCGAGGGGAGTTACGGGGAACCGCGGCCTCGGCCGTACGCTCGCCCCGTGTCCCCGCACATCCTCGTCCTCGGTGGTACGACCGAGGCCCGCCGCCTGGCCGCCGACCTGGCGGCACGGCCCGGCGTCCGCGTCACCACGTCGCTCGCGGGGCGGGTGTCGAAGCCGGGGGCGGTCGAAGGGGACGTACGCATCGGGGGTTTCGGCGGCGCGGCCGGCCTTGCCGACTGGCTGCGCGCACACCACGTGGACGCCCTCGTCGACGCCACGCACCCGTTCGCCGAGTCGATCACGGCGAACGCGGCGGAGGCGGCAACGGCGACCGGGCTGCCGCTGCTCGTCCTGCGCCGCCCCGGCTGGCAGCAGGGACCCGAGGACCGCTGGCACCCGGTCACCTCGCTGGACGCGGCGGCCGACCTGCTGCCCCGACTCGGCCACCGCGTCTTCCTCACCACCGGCCGACTCGGCCTGGCCGCCTTCGCCCACCTCACCGACCTGCACTTCGTCGTACGGTCGGTGGACCCGCCCGAGCCGCCCATGCCCCCGGACACCGAAGTCCTGCTGTCCCGCGGCCCGTTCACGGTCCCCGACGAGAAAGCCCTGCTGCACGCCCACCGCATCGACGTCCTCGTCACCAAGGACAGCGGCGGCCAGGCCACCGCGGCGAAACTCACGGCCGCCCGCGAACTCGCCCTGCCGGTCGTGGTCGTACGACGCCCGGCGTTGCCGCGGGGGGTGGCCGCGGTGCCCGATGTGGTGGGGGTTTTGGAGCGGTTGGGTCTCGGCGGGGGGTGACGGAGGTCCGGAGACGGTCGATGGCGTGGGGGGCCACGCCTTCTCAGCGCGCTGTGCTCCAGTTCTGATTCTGCTTCTCGTTCTGGTTCCGCGGGCCGATCGGTCAGGCCGCCGCTCGGCGTTTGCCGATCACCGTTCGCCCTACGACTCGTTCGGCTTCCGGCGCCGCAGCAGATACGTGTCCATGATCCAGCCCTTGCGCTCCCTGGCCTCGGCACGGAGCCGCTCGATGCGGGGGGCAGCCTCGGCGATCGGGCCGGAGGCGAGGATCTCGTCGGGTGTGCCGATGTAGGCGCCCCAGTAGATGTCCATGTCCTGGTCGGCGTACTGCCGGAAGGCCTGGTGGGCGTCGAGCATCACGACCACGTCGTCCACGCCGTCCGGGAAACCCTCGGCGAGCCGCCTCCCGGTGGTGATCTGCACAGGCCGCGCCACCCGGTTCAGCCCCGTCCGGTGCCGCGCGACGAGCGCCGAGACGCTGCTGATGCCCGGCACGACGTCGTACTCGAAGGCCACCGCGCCCCGCTCCAGCACCTCCTCGAGAATCCCGAGCGTGCTGTCGTACAGGGCGGGGTCGCCCCACACCAGGAACGCGCCGCTCTCGTCCTCGCCCAGGTCCTCGACGATCATCCGCTCGTAGATGTCGGCGCGGGCGCTGCGCCAGTCACCGACGGCGGGGGAGTACGCCGACCCGCCCGCCGACCGGTCCCGCTCCGGGTCGCGCGCCGCCACCACGCGATACGTCCCCTCGGGCACATGTGCGTCGAGTATGTCCCGGCGGAGCTGGACCAGATCGGACTTCACCTCGCCCTTGTCCAGGACGAAGAACACGTCCGTGCTCCGCAGGGCTTTGACCGCCTGCAGGGTCAGCTGGTCGGGGTCGCCAGCGCCGATACCGATGACATGAATCTTTCGCACGCCCCTGAGTCTGCCGCACGCCACTGACAACGCATGCGGCACCTCCTACGAGCCCCCGCGCAGCCGAGGCGCCCGCGCCCCCGCGTCGACGGCCACCCCGTCCCGCTCCACGTCGCCCGCCAACCGCCGCGCCCAGGCCGCGACTCCGGTGAGATCCATCCCGTACGGCCGCGGCTCCCCGGAGGCCGACGCCCACTCCTCGACGGCCCCGGCCCCACGCCGCAGCAGCCGGACCCCGCCCGTGAGGTTCCCGCGGGCCGCGTGGGTGAGCCCGACGGCGAGCTGGGCCAGCCCCCGCCACAGCGCGCGCTCCGACGCGGGACCCGATTTCCAGGCGTCCTCGAAGACCTCGTGCGCGTGGAACGGCTTCCCCCCATCCAGCAGCTCCTGCGCCTCGGCCACGGTCTGCTCCGGCCTGCGCACGACCCCCTCCGGCTGCCGCGCCACCCCTTCTGCGCCGTACGGCAACGGCCGCCCGAGCCCGTCCCGCGGCCGGGCATTGCGTGCCCGCCCCTCACGATCCCGATCCCGCGCCCCGACCGGTCCTCCCGAAGATGTAGTGCCCATACCTCGATTCTGCCCCGCCCCATCCCCTTTCGGCGCCGTCCCCGACGTGCGGTAAAGTTCTGTCTCGCGCGCTCACGCGGATCACCGCGAGACAGCGCACCGGGACGTGGCGCAGCTTGGTAGCGCACTTGACTGGGGGTCAAGGGGTCGCAGGTTCAAATCCTGTCGTCCCGACCAGCTTTGATGCAGGTCGGAGGCCGTTCTCTCGTTTACGGGAGGGCGGCCTTTCGCGTTCCCGGTGGGCTGGTGGTCGCAATGTGGTCGCAGGCCGGATCTGGGGAAAGCTCGCGGTGGCGGAGAAGCCCGGTGGGCCAGGGGAGCGGAGCCGGTGGAGGGCCTCGCGCAGCCGTTGGATGTGGTCGCGTGGTGGTCGCGGTCGCCTCAACCGGGCCTGCCGGTCGGCTCTCTGTTCGGCCCGGGCGAGGGTGCGCTCGATGGTGTCGACGGCTTCGCGGGCGGCCTGCCGGGTGAGGTGGCTGTAGATGTTGGCCGTGGTCGACAGGGTGGAGTGGCGCAGGGTCTTGGAGACCACCGTCAGGGGGACGCCGGCGGTGATGGTGAGGGTGGCGGCCAGGTGCCGCAGGTCGTGCACCGTCACCCGGGGAACACCCGCTTCGTCGGACAGTTGCCGGAGCCGGTCCAGAATGACGCTGGGCCGCAGCGGCCGGCCGTCGGGTCGGCAGAAGACGAGTCCGGCGAACGGATCGCCTGGGCAGCTGTGGGTGCGGGAGCTGCTGTGGGCTCGGTGCTGGAGGGCGGCGGCGACGCGGGGTGAGATGGCCACAGTTCTTGCTGGAGCGGGTCTTGGGCGCGGTGATCACAAGATGGTTGTTGTCGATGGCGGAGAGCGTGCACCGCACATACAACACACCTTCGGTGAGGTGGACGTCGTCCCAGTGCAGGCCGAGGGCCTCGCCCTTGCGCAGGCCGGTGCCGATGAGGAACTCGAACAAGTCGGCCATGTCCGGGTCGGTCTTGTGGCAGTACTGGAGGAAGCGGACCGCTTCCTCGTCGGTCCAGATTCGGCGCTCTGGCGAAGGCGGTCGACGCAGGGCCGGTGGGCTGGCGGGGTTGTGGGCGAGGCGCTGCTGGCGGACGGCGTCTCCCAGCGCGCTGGAGAGCGTGGCCAGGCACCGGTAGAGGGTGGTGCGGCCGCGGCCGGCGGTGAGCTGGCTGGTGACGAAGGCGCTGATGTGCCGGTGCCTAAGCTCGTCCAGCTTCAGGCTGCCGAAGGCGGGGACGAGATCGTTGTGCACGTAGTCGCGGTAGCGGGCCATGGTTGTCGGCTTGAGCACCAGCGCCTTGGCCACCAGCCAGGTGTTCAGGTAGTCGGCGACGGTCTGGTTTGGGTCAGCGTTGAACCCGCCGGCCTCGCCCTCCAGGAACTTTGGCAATGCGACCTCCGCAACGTCGTGGCTGGTGAAGCCGCCTCTCCGGACGGTGGCCCGGTGGCGGTCCGGGGCGGGAACGTCGACCGCGAAGGTCCACGTCCCGTGGTGACCGTCGGCGAGCAGGCGGGGGCAGTGTGCTCCGAGCTGGCGGCGGTGGCTGTCGCGGCATCCGCACCGTCGGTAGATGCGGCCGCGGTCGGCGGTGGTGCGCATGAAGATCGCCTCCCGGAGGCGGAGGAAGAGCCGACACCTCCAGTCTCGTGCGACCACATGCGATCACCACGCGCGCCCTGCCTGCCGTGGCCAGCGCGTTTCCCTTGGCCGGGCGCCAAGGGAGACAGCTTGGGACTGTCTGATTCCGCGGCGGAGCTCTCTTCACTCTCTGCCGCTCGGATCGATCGCGAGTGGATGCCTCGCCGCCGTACGTGGTCGGATGACTGCTCAGTTCCTGCGTGCCGCGACGTGGACGAGGCCTTGATCTGTTCCCGATGACTCATCATGTGGAGTGTGTCGCGATCCTTGAACCGGTCGCTAAGGGCTCCTGACCTGCGGTTTTATTCGTGCGCATTATGTGTGCTGTGGGCGTTACGGGCGAAATCGCTGGTCCGTGCTCTGTCGTTCGCCTTCATGATCGTGCTGGGGCTGGCTGTCGCGCTGTCCGTGCAGATCGTCGGCTGCTGGTCCTCACCCTCGTCGTCACCCCGGCGGCCGCCGCGGCCCGGATCGCGGCCTCACCGGTGCTGCTGCCCGTGCTTAGCGTGTTCTTCGCGGTGGCCTCCATCGAGGGCGGGATCCTGCTGGCACTGGGCGGCAGCATTCCCATCAGCCCCTACGTCACCACCACCTCGTTCATGATCTATGTGGCCTGCCGACTGGTGGGCAGCTACCGGACCCGGCAGTGGGGAACCGCACGGACCGCTGCTGAGTCCGGCTGACCATTAGGACGACTGGTCCGCCTGGTGGGCGGCCATCTCGAGGGCTCCGGACTGTCCAGCCTCCCAGCCGAACGCGGACGCCGCCTGCAGGCGGCGGAACTGACAGGGGTGCCCGCCTGGCCTGGGCCGCACGCACACCTGCTGAGGGGGGCTCCGGGCAGGTCGGCCCGATCTGGCAGTGCGGTGACAGGCTGATCTCGTCGCGCTCCGCTGACTCCGAGCCGCCATGCCTGTAGTGTAAAAATGGGAACCATTTTCGATAACTCTCGGGAGGATGCGGACATGAGTGACGTCGGGCGCGGCCGTCGTGAGCGTCCCTTTACCCTCGTGGTCTGCGCTTCCTGTGATACCCCCGTCGATCGGGTGCTGGACGGGTTGCGTCAGGCGGTCCGGGGCTGCCGCCACGGGGTCATGGTCTCCGCCGGGTGTCTGGAGAAGGTCCTGCACTGCCGTCGGCGGCGCGGGCTGTACGCCGTCGTGCAGCCGTGCACGGCAGACCGCAGGCCCAGCGCGGCCGTCGTGCGCCTCGGTCCGCTTGTCACCGAGGCCGATGCCGAGGCGGTCGGGGTGTGGCTGCGGTTGGGCATGCCGGATGACGGCACGCTGCCCGACCGGCTGCGAGCGGACCCCGCGCCGCAGCACGTAGCCCACCTCAACTGACGGCCCTCGACGTCGATACGGCGGCTGGCTCAGGGGCTTGTCAGGGCAGCCGGACCAGGTTGAGCCGATACTCCTCGACTTGTGCGAGCTGCTGTGTGGCGAGGTCCGCGAGCATCTCCTGGTAGTGAGTGGGGAGTTCGGCGTGCGTCTTCGGGGGCAGGCTGGTGAGGGTGTGGGAGGCGAGCAGTTGTGTCCCGGCGTGCCATGAGGTGATCTCGGCCGGGTCGGCGCAGGTCCACCGCATGCGGGCGTCGACCTTGCTGAGCGCGTTGTGCTGGTCCTGGGTGTCGATGATTCCTGGGCCGGCGGTTTCCAGGGCGAGCAGGGAGCCGGGGAAGCGGTCCGCGAGAAGGTCCACGGCGTGCCGTACGTCTGTGTCGCTCCTTCAGGAAGGGCAGAACGGCATCGGCGGCGAAGAAGTACGGGCCCTCGGCCTGCGCGGCCACAGTCTCCGTCCAGGTCCCGTCGGTCACCGATGAGGTGATCATCGTCCGGCGCGTCCGGGTGGTCGAGAACCGCAAGCAGGACGCCGCCCTGCGCGACCCTCGGGTCGAGGAGATCGCGACGTTGATCGCCTACGACTTCACTCGCTTTCACTCGCTTCGACAACCTGCCCAGCCCGGTCGGCACCGTCCGGGCTTCCTCGCCACCCATCCCACCGGCACCGTGGTGGAGCTCGGCACCCGCCTGCGCACGAGCCTGTTCGACCGGTGGGTCGCGTGTCGACAACGGCCGGGCATGTTGGTTCGACTTCGACCTGCCCGACGCGATCGAGCTGCGGGTCGAGGCCGTCTGCTCCGTGCCGGCCGCGAGGTGTGGCGCCCGGCTGTCAACGGCCCACGGGATCGCCTTCGGCGCCGTCGGTCTGGGTGCGCAGCATCGCGTGGCCGCCGTGGTCCAAGGGTGTGTCCAGCATCAATCGGGCTGCTTCGCTGCCTGTTCTGGCGTCGACGACGTGGACTTCGCCGTGGCCGCCGCGGGTGACGGCTATCCAGTCCGCCCCCGGTGAGGCGGCCACCGCACGGCGTTGGACGCCCTCCCAGGGGGTGCCGCCGCGGCGGGGTGCGCCGTCCATGGCGGGCAGGGGGACGTGGCGGGCGGTGTCGTCGGCGTCCAGGAGGATCAGTTCGTCGCCGTCCGGGTGGATGCGGGTGAAGGCGGTGTGGTGTCGGGCGAGGGCCAGCCGGAAGACCAGGCCGGGGCCGAGTTCGGTCAAAGTCGTGCGGTTCGTCTCCAGGTCGTGACGCCATGCCTGGTTGGTCCACTCCGGCCACCGCAGCGGGTCCGCGGGTCCGCCTCGCAGCGTCGACCACAGCGCCCGTCGCCGGGGATCGAGCCGCAGGTACCACCCGCGGGCAGGCGAACCCCAGGGGATCGCTTTCTCCGGCACGAGTGCGTCGCCCTCCCGGCCCGCCCGGTGCACTCCCTCACCCGTGGCTGCGAACACGTGGCCGGAGTACGGGTCTTGGGCGTCGCCATGTCCGTCGTCCGGCAGTGAAAGGTGGGCGTGGGGCCTGACCGGAGGGCAGCCGGGCGGTGCCCCGAGGAGTTCGGCGAACCGGTGGACGGCCAGTGCGCCGGGCTTCCGGTGTCGCAGTACGACCAGCGGATCGCCGTGGCCCAGGACCGTCACACCCGGTTCGCCGACGCGCGTGCGGACCCGGGCCGCGCCGCCCGTGGTGAGGTCGACGACCGTCAGCAGGTCCGACCACGGCTCGGCGTTCTCGCCCAGGCCGGTTGTGACGGTGACCCACCGGCCGGACGGATCGCACGCGAGGTGCTCGGCCGGCGCGGCGACCGGGATCGCGGTTTCCACCAGTTCGTCGCCGAAGGGGTCGAGTACCAGCAGCTCGCCCCTGCGGTCGTCGACGCAGGCCGCTCGCCCGCCCGGCAACGCCAGGAACCCGGCGTGCTCGGAGAGGTGACGGTCGGTGAGGCGGCCCGTCTCGGTGCCGTCCGGCACGGTCAGTGCGTGAACGGATCCGGCGACGTGGTCGGAGACAAGCAGCAGGGCAGGGGCGGCGGTCATCGATGCCTCCAGGCAAAACAGGGTGATATTGAAAACGATTATCATGTATCTTCGGGGCGTTCCGGGGTCCCTGAGAAGAAGCGAGGGCATCGATGCTGCGCTCACCGTCGAGATTCGTCCGAAGCTGGATCACCGCAGCCCTGGTGGGTTCGGTGCTGGTCGGGTGCGGCTCGTCCACCGAACCGGCGAGCGAGAAGGCCGCCGCGGCCGGCACGAAGACGGACGTCACCGTCGAACCCATCAAGGCGACACGGGAGTTGACCGACACGAACGGTGCCAAGGTCTCCCTGGGGAAGGAGCCCGAGCGCATCGTCTGCCTGTTCGCGCTCTGCGACGACATCCTGACCGAGCTGGGCATCGTCCCCACGGCCACCAACAGCGCGCTCCTCGCCCACCCCGACTTCCTGGGGGAGGGGAAGGCGAAGGAGGTCGACGTCATCCCCGGCGGGTTCATCGCGCCCGAGGTGGAGGCGATCCTCTCCCACAAGCCTGACCTCGTGATCGGCCTGGAGGACACCCACGGCAAGCTCGCCCCGGCGCTGAAGGACGCCACCACCTTCTGGCCCATGCAGCCTGAGACGTGGGAGGACAGCGTGGGTTACCTGCGCGATGTCGCCGCGCTCACCGGGCGCACCGGCGAGGGCGAGAAGGCCGAGAAGACCTTCCGCACCAAGCTCGCCGAGGCCGAGAAGGCCAGGAGCGACAAGACCGCGCTCATCATCTACGGCAGTGACGAGAACTTCGGCGTCGCCACCCCGGAGACGGACGTGGGCGCCAGCCTGTTCCCGAAGCTCGCCGACTACCCCTGGAAGTCCCGTGGCGTGCAGGGGAGCTACAGCCTCGAAGAGATCCTCGCGGCGGACGTCGACGTGCTATTCGTCGAGACTTTGAGCTTCGGCGAGGCGGACGGCAAGCTGTCGGAGAAGCTGGCGAAGAACCCCCTGTGGAGCAAGATCCCGGCCGTGAAGAACGGGGACGTCCACGAGGTGAACTCCGAGGTGTGGGCCAAGGGGCGCGGTACCCGTTCGCTGGGCATCATCCTCGATGAGGCCACGGCCGCCCTGCGGTGAGCGCGCCCACCGCGACGCACATCACGCCAGATGACACCGCATCGGGCGAACGGCGGTCGGTGCGCCTCTCAGGAGCGTGGCAACTGCCCGTCGTGGCCGTCTTGTTGGTCGCCGCGTCGGCCTGCGCCCTGAGCCTGGGCACCCCCTACGTCCCGCTGCACCGACTGCCCGGAGCGCTGCTGGACGCGGACAGCACACTCGCCGGGATCGTCGTCACCGAGCTCCGCGTGCCCCGGCTGCTGCTGGCGCTGATCGCCGGGGCCTGTCTGGGTGCGGCGGGGCTCGTGCTCCAGGAGGCGCTGCGCAACCCCCTGGCCGTCCCCGAGATGCTGGGTGTGTCGTCCGGGGCGGCGCTCGGGGTGGCCGCGCCGCTGGTACTGGCGGTGTCTCTGCCCGCCGCTGTCCAGCCCCTGCTGGCCGTCGGCGGGGCCGCGCTCGGCGGGGGACTCACGCTGCTCGCCGCCGGGTTGGGGCGCAGCCCGTCCGCCGTGCTGCTCACCGGGGCCGCGGTCGCTGCTGCCCTGCAGGCCGCGCTGCTCGTGCTGATGGTGATGGCCGACCAGCTCGACCTCCAGCTGATCTACCGGTACCTGCTCGGTTCCCTCTCCGCCCGTACCTGGGACGACGTCACCGGGCTGTGGCCGTGGCTGCTCGTCGCGGTGCCGGCGCTCGTGCTGTGCGCGCCGGTGCTGTCGGTGCTGCGGCTGGGGGACGAGGACGCCGAGGCGCTGGGCGTGCGAGCCCAGCGGGCCCGGCTGGCCGCGCTGGCCATCGCCGTCGTGCTGATCGCGCCCGTGACGGCCGTGTGCGGGCCGGTGGCGTGGGTCGGGTTCCTCGCGCCGCACGTGGCGCGGTGGTTCGACCCCGCGGCGGGTGCGGTGCGTTGGCTGCCCTGGTCGGCGGCCTGGGGGGCCGTCGTCGTGGCCGTCGCCGACGTGCCGGCCCGGCTCGCGCTGGCGCCCGTGGAGACACCGGTCGGTGCCTGGACGGCCCTGCTCGGCGTGCCCGCTGGGGTCGCCCTGCTCCGGTCGGGCGGACGCGGCCCGGAAGCCCGGCGCCGAGCGGCGGGGTCCGTTGTCGCCGGCTCGCCGCAGGCTGCCGAAGCCGTGCCCTCCGGCCCTTCGGAGGAGGAGCCCTCCACAGGGACTCGAGAGCGAGTCAGTCGAGAGGATCCGGGGAGCGACGGTTCTTCCGGAGCTTCCGCCTCACACGGTGAGGCGACAGGAACGGAGGGGGTCCGGTGAGCCGGCGCTTCGCGGTGCTCGCCGCTCTCGTCGCTGTATGTGCCTGCGTGGAGCTGGTGGCCGGGCGGGGCATGTCCCCGTCCGTGGTCTGGGACGTCCTGGGCGGGGGCGGCGATATGACGGAACGGCACATCCTGCTCCAGCTCCGGCTGCCCCGGCTGCTGGTGGCCCTCGGTGCGGGGGCGTGCCTCGGCGTGGCGGGTCTGGTCCTGCAGTCGGCGCTGCGCAACCCGCTGGCCGGGCCCGAGGTGACGGGTGTGACGCCGGGGGCGGTGCTCGGGGCCGTCGTCGCGACCAGCCTTGGACTCGCGGGGTGGGAATCGCCCCTCGCCGTGGTCGTCGCCGCGTGTGTGGGCGGCTGTGCCGGGGCCGCGCTGCTGTGGCTGCTCGCCGGGCGGGGCCGGAGCGACCCTGCGCAGACGGCCGTGCACGGGGTGCTGGTGTCGGCGGTGCTCGGCGGCCTCACGGCCATGGTGCTGCTCGTCGATCCGGGCGAGCTCGGCAGCGTCGTGCAGTGGCTCGTCGGCACGACGGAGGGCCGGGTGTGGCAGCACTGGCACTTGCTGTGGCCGTGGGCGCTGGCCTGGGGAGTGGCAGCGTGGCTGCTGACCGGGCCGCTGACCCTGCTGCGCTGCGGGGACGAACTCGCCCTCGCCGCAGGGCTCTCCGTACGGCGGGCCCGGACCCTCGCCCTGCTGTGCGCGGTGGCGCTGACGGCGGGCGCGGTGGCCGCCGTAGGGGCGCTGGGGTTCGTCGGGCTGCTCGTACCGCACCTCGCCGTGGCCGTCTTCGGCGCCGACCTGCGGGTGACCCTGCCCGGCGCCGCCCTGGTGGGCGCGGCCGTGGTGTGCGGGGCGGACGCGGCGGCACAGCTGTCCTCGCGGCTGCTGGCGGACGTGCTGGACTCCGGTCGGCTCACGCTGCCGGTCGGGGCGCTCACCGCCTGCCTTGGGGCCGCGCTGCTGCTGGTCGTCGTGCGCCGCGCGCCGAGCCGTACGTTCTGATGTCGACTTAAGGACAGAGCATGACCGAGTCCGTGGGGATCCGCGTCGAGGGGATCCACTTCGGCTACCCCGGACAACCCGTGTTGCGGGGCGTCGACATGACCGTCGAGCCGGGTGAGCTGACCGCCCTCATCGGCCTCAACGGCTGTGGGAAGTCGACCCTGTTGCGGCTGGCAGCCGGGCTGCTACGGCCGGACGAGGGGCGCGTGCTGCTCGGCGGGGACGACCTCGCCCGGCTGTCCCGGCGCGCCACCGCACGACGGGTCGCACTGCTGCACCAGGCGGCCCCGGCCGTGCCCGGTATGACGGTGCGTCACCTCGTCCGCCAGGGACGATACGCGGCGCGCGGCCCGCTCGGCATGCTGCGCGAGGGCGACGACCCCGTCGTACGCCGCGCACTGCGGGACGTCGGCGTGGAGCAGTGGGCCGAGCGTGACGTCGACGCGCTGTCCGGGGGCGAGCGGCAACGGGTACGGCTCGCGATGGCGCTCGCCCAGGACACCCGCGTCCTGCTGCTGGACGAGCCGACCACCTACCTGGACCTGCACCACCAGCTCGACGTGCTGCAGACCGTGGTCCGCCTGCGCGAGGAACGCGGCCTCACCGTCGTGATGGTGCTGCACGACCTGGCCCACGCCGCCCGGTTCGCCGAGCGGATCGTCGCCCTGCGCGACGGCCGCGTGGTGGCCGACGGGACGCCCAAGGAGGTCGTCACACCCGGGCTGCTGGCGGACGTTCTCCGGGTGGCCGGCCGGGTCGGCCAGGACCCCGAAGGAGGCTGGCCCGTGTGTTACCCAGATCACCCTCTCCCAGCCCTGGAATATGAAAATCATATTCATTAGAGTCGGCGACGACGGCGCTCACCCGACCGCCGTGTCTCCCCTGACGAACAAGGAGAGTTCATGGACAACGAGCAGATCTTCACCCCGATCGCCGACCAGGGCCAGCTGGCCCACGCCTCGGCCTCCCACTCCAACGCGCTCGTCGAGAACCCCTTCGAGGACACCGAGGAGTAAGCGAGGGTCCAGCTCCCTCCACCGTGGGCCCGCCCGTCACCTTGCGGGCGGGCCCACGCCGTTCCAGGCCCTTCCCCCAGGAGGATCGACGTGTCCCGCAGCCAGCTTGCCCCCGGTGTCGAGGTCGTCGCCGTACCCGGCCGGGGTCTCGCCGTCCGTACGGCCGAAGGGGAGTTCCTCAGCGTCAGGACAGGGGACGCGGAGGAGGACGCCCTGCTCTCCCGCCTCTCCGGTACGGCCGCAGGCGAGCCGGACGACGAACTCGACCGCATCGTCCGGGCCTTCGAGAGCGCCGGGTACCTGGCGGACGGACCGCGGCGTCCGCGATGGCCCGCCGATCGACGGGACATCCGGCTGCTGGGCGACCCGGTACTGACCGGACCACTGGCCGCGCTCCTGCGCGCGCTGGGCGCCGAGCCCACAACGCCGGCCCCCGACGGCACGGCTGACGATCTGTCCGCCGACGAACCCGCCGCCATCGTGTGGTGCCTCGACGGGCCCGTGCCCGACGGGCTGTGGGACGCCGCCGACCGGCTGCCCGACCGCGGCATCGCCTGGCTGCGCTGCCACCGCGAGGGCTGGCAGGCGTACGTCGAGCCCCTCGCCGCCACTCCCGGCGACGTCACCTCGGCACACGTCCGGGCCCGCCGGCTCGCCGCCACCCCCGCACATCGGGAGCTGGCCGCCTACTGGAGCGGGCCCCGTACGTCCGGCGCGCCCGTTCACCTCACCGCCCCCGCTGCGGGGCTGCTGGCCGCCCTGCTCGCCGACGACCTGAGTCGGTGGGCCACCGGTGAGCCCGACACCGGCGACCTGCCCGCGCGACGCCGGCTCCGGTGCGTCGACCTGCGCACGCTGACCGTCACCGAGCACCCCGTGCTGCCCGTGCCCGACGTCGCCCAGATACCGAAGAAGGCCGGATGACGCCGTTCACCGTGGCTGTCGAGGGACTCGCCACCGACGTCCATCTCCCGGACGGCGACGGCCCCGTCCCGGCCGTCCTCATCCGCACGCCCTACGACCGCAGACGGCACCGCGCCGAGCTGCGCGGCTGGGCCCACCGCGGGTTCGCCGCGCTGGTCCAGGACGTACGGGGCCGGCACGCGTCGCCGGGGGAGTGGCACCCGTACGAGAACGAGGCCGCCGACGGAGCGGCGACTGCCCGCTGGATCCGCCGACAGCCCTGGAGTAACGGGCAATTGGTCGCCGTCGGCGCCTCCTACGCCGCCCACTGCGCCCTCGCCCTCGCGCTCGACGCACCCACGGACGCCCGGCCCGACGCCGTCATCGCCGCCGTGCCCGCCCTGGGCCCCGCCGAGACGGCCCGCGAACCCTCCGGCGTGGAACGGCTGCTGGCCCGCGCCGGATGGTGGGCCGCCCACGGCGACCGGCCGGACTCCGACGAGAGCGCCCTGGGCAAGGCCCTCGCCGCGGACCCCGGTCTGCTCACCCATCTGCCGCTGACCGGCCTCCCCGAGCGGCTCGGCCGGAGCCTGCCCTCCTGGCCAGGCCTGTGGCGGCACCGCGAAAGCGGCCGGCTCCTCTCGGCGGCGGAGCACGCCGGGATGCCCCTGCTTGCGGTGGGCGGCCACCACGACCACTTCACCGAGGACACCGTCGCGCTGTGGCGTCGCTGGGGCGGTCCGTCGGCGCGGCTGCTGCTGGGCCCCTGGGGGCACGGCCTCGTCGCCGAACCCGGCCCCGATGCGGAGCCCGCGCATCGGGTGAGCCTCGGCGAGCTCTACGTGCGCTGGGCCCGCCGCGCCCTCGCCGGGGACCTCGGCCCCGGGCACCGTGGAGCGGTGGGCCTGGGCGGCAGCCTCCTGTGGATACCCGCCGACACCGAAGGAGAGCCGCGCACGCAGAACGTACGGCTGCTGCACGGCTCCTCCTTCACGGCCGATCCCGAACGCCCTGTGTCCTCCGAGGACTTGGCCGTCCCCACGGACGGTCATCCCGACCGCTGTCTGCTGGTCACCCCGCCACTGCCGCGTCCGCTGGACGTGGTCGGCCCCGTCGAGGTGCGGCTGCGGGCCACCGCCGACTCTCCGTCCGCCGACTGGGCCGTCCGGCTCGTCGCCATCACGACGGCAGGGGTGGCCCAGCGGCTCTGTGTTGGCGTCGTCCGACGCGAGGAACCACCAGGAAGGGAAGCCGAGTTCACCGTAGGACTTGGCCGGCTCGCGCGGCGACTGCCCGCGGGCACCCGGTTCCGCCTGGAGATCGCCGGGCACCACTTCCCGGCCCACGCCCGCAACCCTCACACAGGCGACGACCCGGTCACCGCCAGCCGGCTGCTCCGCTCCCGGCGCGAGGTCGACGCCGGGAGCGTGGCTCTCCGGCTGCCCGTGCTCCTGTCCCGTCCCACCCCCACCGACCCCGCAGAGGAGATCCTGCGATGACGGCGCTGCCACTGGAAACTCTCGTCGACCCCGTCTGCGGTATCGTCCGCGCGGTCAAGCCCGTCGAACATCCTGCGGGCGCACCGCCCCGCTACACCGCGCTCACCGCGGAGATCGCCGACGCCCGCCGGCTCGGTCTGTGGCCCGCCGACCGGGTGTCGCTCGGCACCACCTTCGGTGACCTCGAGGGTGCCCGAACAGCCGCCATAGCGGAGGGGATCGAGCGGTATTGTGGCAACCGCGTGCCGCCGCCCGGCCACCCCGACGCCCCCCTGCGCGCCACGGCCACCGACCTGGCCGAGAAGGGCCTGCGGCTGTACGGCCCGGACGAACTGCCGGCCTACGCCGACTGGCAGTACGCCCGGGAGAAGTTCCCCTACCGCCCCCTCACCGCCGACACGCCGTCACTGTGGACGCGCGGCACGGAACGGCTGCACGGCGGCGGCACCGCCGAGGTCTGGGCGCCCGTCGCGCTCACCCACCTCAACTGGCGCCAGGGCGAGCTGCGTTCGCTGCCGCGCACCCACCACCTCAACTACGCCGGGATCGCCACCGGGCAGGGCCTCGACGACGCCGTCGAGCGCGGCCTGCTGGAGATCGTCGAACGCGACGCGCTCGAACTGTGGTGGCACCTCGACGGCCCGACCCGCGGCATCGACCCGGCCGGCGTGCCCGGCCTCGCCGACGACCTCGCCGGATCCGCGCTCGACGTCCATCTCGTCGAGATGCCCTCGGAGTTCGCCCCCTGCATGGCCGCGCTCGTCCACGACCCCCGGCTCGGCCTGTACGCCGCCGGGTTCGCCTGCAAGTACGACCCGGCCGAGGCCGCCCGCAAGGCCGTCCTCGAAGCCGTCCACACCTGGGTCTTCACCCAAGGTCTCACCGACCCCGACGGCTGGGTGTTCCAGGCCGTCGAGGCCGGGCTGCTCGCCCGCGGACTGTACCTGGACCACCGCGCCGACGGCCGCTATCTCGACGTGTGCGGCGAACAGTTCGAGCACGTACGGGACCTGGGCGCGCACGTCCAGGTGTGGCTGGACGAGCGGATGGCGCCCGAAGCCCGGCGGTTCACCGACCCCGCGCACGGGACCGTCTCCATCGACGCGGTCGAGCCCGGCAGCCGGGACCGGCTGGAACGGGCCCTCCACAAGGGCGGCCACCGCATCATGACGTTCGACCTCACCACCGAGGACGTGGCCGAGACGTCCCTGCGCGTCGCCCGGGTCCTCGTCTCCGGGCTCCTCCCCAACGCCCCCGCCGCCTTCGGCTACTTCGGCTGCCCCCGACTCGCCGACGCCGCCGTCGCCCGCGGCTGGCGCACGACCGCACCGAGCGGACCGGAGGACTTCACGCTGGCTCCTCCGCCGCACATGTGAGGGCCGATCCCGTGAAACCCGCCTCGGAGGCCCGCCCCGTGGAACACCTGGATGAAGCACGCGCCGTGGGGCACGCAGATGAGTACTGTCCGGTGGACCTCGTCACCGCGCTCGCCCGCGCCCGCACTCTGGAGGAGCCCGGCCCCGACACACCCGCCGGTCCCGCCGTCCGTGTCTGGCCGGGGTCGCCGTGCCTCATCCCGGATGCCGGTCCCGGTGAGCTGGACCTGCGGACCCTGCTCGGTCCCTCCCTTGCGGCCTCTGACGGCTCCGGGCGGTTGCGGCCCGCCCCTTCCGCGGGCGCGCTGCACCCGGTGGACGCCGAACTCGTCGTGGGCACCGGCTGCCCGCTGCCGCCCGGACGCTACGGCTACGACCCGCTGCGCCACCGCGTGCACCGCCTGGGCCGGGAACCCGACGGCACGCTGCCCGGGGCAACCGTCGAACTGTCCGTCACCCCGCAGCGCACGGTCTCCCACTACGGCCACCGCGCCTGGCCGCTGATGCTGCTGGACACCGGGCACGTCGCCGCGGCGCTGTGGCTCGCGGCTCGCGCATTGGGCATCGAAGAGCCTGTACTCCGCTTGGACGGGCTGACCGAACACCCTCTGGCCACCCTGCACTTCGCCCTGCCTGAGCAGGGAGGCCGGGTTTCTCAGTCCCAGGGGGCACACCCGCCCATGGACGTGCCCGCTCCCCGCGAGCTGCTGGCCCGCCGCAGCGCCCCGCCACCGCTCACAGGCACCCCGCCCCGGGACGTTCTGCGTGCGGTGTTCGCCACTGTCGTCCAGGCGAGCGCCGGTGAGCTCGCCTGGTGCGCGGCCGTCGGCGAACCGCAGCCCGAACTTGTCGAGTTGGCCCCCGGCGGCACACTGCGGCGGCTCGCAGCGGGGGAGGCCCGGCCGACGCTCGCCGTATGGGCCGCCGGCCAGGCATGGATCGCGGACGCGGGCGCCGTACTGCTCGCGTACGGGTGCCCGGCGGACGCCGACGCCCCGCGGATCCGCCGAGCGCACCTACGGGCCGGCTTCGCCGTCCACCTCGCCCACCTGGCCGCCGTACGACACGGGTTGGCCGCCCGCCCCGTCGGCTCCTGGCAGCAGGCGGACCTGGGTGCCGCGCTCGGCGCCGCACCGGGACGGGACTGGATCGTCCACGGCCTGGCCCTCGGCACCACCCACTCCGACCAGGAGAAGACCTCGTGATCGTCCACCCCGAGCTGCTCCGCGCCGCACGGCACGCACGGCGCCCCCTGCTCGCGGCCACCCTCCTACAGGCGGCCGTCACCCTCACCCACCTCGCGCAGGCCGTACTACTGGCCGTCGCCCTCGCCGACCTGGCCCGCGGGGACACGGACCGGCTCCCGCTGCTCCTCGGCGCGGTGCTCGGCGTCGTCGCCGCCCGCGCCGGACTCGGCAACTGGCAACGGCGCACCGCCACCCGCGCCGGGGCAAGGGTCAGGGTGGCTCTGCGGGACGAACTCCTCGCCCACCTCGGACGATTGGGGCCCGCCCACCTGACCACCGCACGCGCCGGGGCCGTCCGCACCACCCTCGTCGACGGCGTGGAGGGCGTCGACGCCTACGTCTCCCGCTACCTGCCCCAGCTCCTGATCACCCTCACCGTGCCACCCCTGCTGCTCGCAGCCTTGGCAGTCATCGAACCGGCCGCCCTCCTCGCCCTCGTCCCCGCCCTGCTGCTCGCCCTCATCGGGCCGCGCGCCTGGGACCGGCTGCTGGCCCAGCGCGGCAAGGAACACTGGGACACCTACGAGGAACTGGGCGCCGACTACCTCGAAGCCCTGCAGGGCATGCCCGCCCTGCGGGCCGCCGGCGCCGTCGGGCGCACCCGGGAGCGACTGGAGAAGCGGTCGGCGGCGCTGCACCGGGCGACCGTCGCGAAACTGCGCGTGTCCCTCGTCGACACCGGCATCACCGACCTGGCCATCCAGGGCGGCACCGCAGCCGCCGCGCTCCTCGCCTGCTGGTCGGCCGTCACCGGATCAACCACGGCGACCGGCACCTACCTGGTGCTGCTCCTCGCCTCCGAGTGCTTCGGGCCGGTCCGTGACCTGGCCCGCGAATGGCACGCCGGGTACCTGGGCGTGTCGGCCGCCGACGGGCTCGCGGCGCTGCGCACCGCCGAACCCGCCGTCCCCGACACGGAAACGGCACCGGCACACTGGTCAGGCCCGCCCGAACTGCGTTTCATGGACGTCGGGTTCACCTACGACGGCGCCGAGACGCCCGCGCTCCGCGACGTCACCTTCACCGCCGAGGCGGGACGTACGACCGCGATCGTCGGCCCGTCCGGCGCCGGCAAGTCCACGCTCCTCGCCCTGCTCCTGCGCCACCACGACCCGCAAGGCGGCCGGATCACCCTCGACGGGCGCGACGTGACCACGTACGCGCTCGACTCGCTGCGACGGGGCGTCGCCGTCGTCTCCCAGGAGACGTACCTCTTCCACGCCACCATCGCCGACAACCTGCGCCTGGCCCGGCCGGACGCGACGGACGACGACCTGATACGCGCGACGCGGACGGCCGGCATCCACGACGAGATCGCCGCCCTCCCTGACGGCTACGCCACCGTCCTCGGCGAGCGGGGCGCCACCCTGTCCGGTGGTCAGCGGCAGCGGCTCGCCCTTGCCCGAGCCCTGCTGGCCGACGCCCCGGTGCTCGTCCTCGACGAGGCCACCAGCGCGGTCGACGAACGCCGTGAGGCGGACATCGTCCGTGAACTGATGGACGCCGCAGGCGGCCGGACCGTCCTGGTGGTCGCCCACCGGCTCGCCGCCGTCCGGCACGCCGACCGCATCGTCGTCCTCGACGGCGGACGCGTGGACGCCGTCGGCGAGCACACCACCCTCGTCGAAGCCGGGGGCGTCTACGCGGAACTCGTCAAGGCGGGCCACGCTCACCAGGGAGGGCTCGCCGCATGAGCAGCATCACCACGACCGACCGCGGTACCGCCGACGTGCCCGCGCGCGGCTCACTGCGCGCCCTGCTCCCGGCCCTCGCCGGGCACCGGATCATGGTGGCCCGCACCTGTGCCGCCGCACTCGTCGAACAGGGCTCGCTCGTCACGTTGCTGACGCTGGCCGCGCACACCGTCGGAACCGCCGTCATCGAGGACCGCGCTCCCTCGGCGCGTACGGTCGGCGCGCTCCTCGTCCTCGTCCTCGTCCGCGCCCTGATGACCTGGCGCGAGATGGACCTCAGTCACGACCTGGCCTACCGGGTGCTGGCCGAACTGCGCGTGCGCGTCTTCGACGGGCTCGCCCGCAGCGCGCCCGCCCGTGTCGCCGGCCGGCGCAGCGGGGACCTCGCCGCCACCGCCATGGCCGACGTCGAGGCACTGGAGTTCTTCTACGCCCACACCACCGCCCAACTCCTCGCATCAGGGGTGGTATTCACCGGCGGATCCGCTGTTCTGGCCACGGTGGAGCCATGGCTGCTGGCGGCCGTGCTGCCGGTCGCCGCGCTGCTCGCCGTGGCGCCCTTCGCCGACGCGCGCGGACGTGCGGCGCGTGGGGCCCGCACCCGGGCGGCCGCCGCGAAACTGTCGGCCGACACCGTGGAGACCGTCGACGGGCTGCGTGAGCTGCTTGCCTTCGGTCGGCTGGCCGAGCGGCGCCGCCGTCTCGCCGACCAGGGCCGGCAGGTGGGCGAGGCCCAACGCGCCGAGGCCACCTGGGAGGCCATGGCCGCCGCGGTCCGCGACCTCCTCATCGTGCTCGCGGTCCTGGGTGTGGTGGCTGCCGTGGCGCAGTCCGTGACTGCGGGGCGGCTGCACGGCGCGTGGGCCCCGGCGGCGATGGCGCTGGCCCTGTCGGTGCTGGGCCCCGTCGCCGAGTCGGCCAGGGCACTGAGCCAGGCAGTGGGACTGCGCGCCGCAGCCGCCCGGGTCGACGCGGCCCTGAAGGCCCCCGCTCTCGCCCCGCCGCCGTCCTCACCCCGCCCGCTCCCCTCCGGCCCGCTGGGCGTCCGGCTGCACCAGGTGAGCTTCGACTACGGCGGTCAACCCGTACTGGACGGAGTCGAGCTGACGGTCCGCGCAGGGCAGACCCTCGCACTGGTCGGCGCCTCGGGGGCCGGCAAGTCGACCTGCGCCCACCTGCTGGCCCGCTTCTGGGACCCGACAGAGGGCGCGGTCCACCTGGTGACCGGCGACGGCGATCCGGTCGACGTGCGTGACGTGAGCGACGCCGAACTCCGACGAGCCGTCGCCGTGGTGGGCCAGGACACCCCCCTCTTCCACGGCACCCTCGCCGACAACCTGCGCCTCGCCGCACCCGACGCGGACGACGACCTCCTCGCCGAAACGGCCCGGCTGTGCGGCGTCGACCAAATCGCCCTCATGTACGCACGCGTCGGCGAACGCGGCTCCACCCTTTCCGGCGGCCAGCGCGCCCGCATAGCTCTCGCCCGCGCGCTACTGGCCGAGCCGAGAGTCCTCGTGCTCGACGAGACCACCGCCCACCTGGACAACGCCAGCGACGCCCAACTCGGCATCGCTCTCGGCAAGGAAGCCCGCACCACGATCGTCATCGCCCACCGCCCCGCCACCATCCGCCGCGCCGACCGCATCGCCGTCCTCGAAGCCGGCCGCATCACGGAGGAAGGCACGTGGGACGAACTCACCAGCCGCGCCGACAGCGCGCTCAACCGTGTCCTCGCCGTCACCCCATCCTGAACTCCGGACCACCCGACGGCGGAGCTTCCACTGATGTGATGGCGCACGCTGTTGCTCTCCGATGGCGTGCGACGGTGTTGCGGTTCGGGCGGAAGGCACGGCAGGGCGGGGTCGAGCTCCGATTCCGTCCGCTCCGGTGTGCGCTCCGACTCCGGAAAGCGCCGATGTGCTTGGGCTGCTCGCGCGACCGCGAACCGATGCCGGGGACATCGGTTCGGAGTGGTACCTGCTCATCACCCAGAAAGGCCACAGATGACCAAGACCGCCACGAGCGTTCATCCCGGCGCGTGCTGAAGGCGGTGGGATCGATGGCGCTGCCCGTGGTCGTGGGCGTCGACGGTTCGGAGGCCGGCCCTCTGGGCGACCGACTGGGCCACGGACGAGGCGGCCCTGCACGGCTTGCCGCTGCGTATCGTGCACGCCTGCCTGTGGGAACGCTACGAGGGCCCCGTCTTCGCGCAGTCCGCGGAGTTTCCCGTCGAGCACGCCCTCGCGCAGGACATCGTCGACCGCGCCGCCGAACGGGCTCGGCAGCGCAACCCGGACGTGGAGATCACGGTCGACATCGTTCCCGACGACGCCGAGGCGGCGCTGCTGCGCGAGGCGCACCTCGCCGCCGCCGTCGTCACCGGGTGCCGGCGCAGGGGACCGATCAGGGGCGCGCTGCTGGGATCGGTCAGCCGTTCCCTGGCGACGCATGCCTCCAGCCCCGTTGTCATCGTCCGGGGCACCCCGCACAACCGGCATGGAGCCAATGGCCGCATCGTGGTCGGCGTGGGTGACGCCGCGACCAGCACCGCGGCGATAACGTTCGCGTTCCGCGAGGCCGAAGCACGGCACTGCACGCTGGACGCCATACACGCCTGGCGCCGCCCCACCCACAAACCCCTGGCACATCCGCTCCTCGCCGGGGATCCCGCCCACCACTCCGAGGAACAGGCAACAGCCCTGCTCGACGACGCCCTGCGCACCCCGGAGCACGAACACCCTGACGTACCCGTGCACCGCATCCCCGCCGAGGGCCCGGCCCGGCACGTCCTGCTCACGCACTCGGCCACGGCCGACCTGCTCGTCCTCGGCGCCCCTCGACACCACGGGCCCCTCGCATTGCCCCTGGGCCGCGTGGCGCACGCCGCGCTCCATCACGCCGATTGCCCGGTCGCGGTGGTGCCGCAACGTGCAGCCGCATCCGGAGCAGCCCAGGCCACGACGGACAGCGCCCACGCCGTCGACACAGCAGACCGGGGAGGTGGTCGACCTCAAGGTGAGTTCAGGTAGTCGGCGACGGTCTGGTTCGGGTCGACGTTGAACCCGCCGGCCTCACCTTCCAGGAATGTCCGCAGGGCGGCCTCGGCGGTGTCGTGGCTGGTGAAGCCGCCGCGTCGGACGGTGGTGCGGTGGTGTGGGGCGGGGATGTCGACGGTGAAGGTCCACGTCCCGTGGTGACCGTCGGTGAGCAGGCGTGGGCAGTGCGCTCCGAGCTGGCGGCGGTGGGCGTCGCAGCAGCCGCGCCTGCGGTAGACGCGGCCGCGGCCGGCGGTGGTACGCATGGGGATCGCCTCCAAGAGGCGGAGGAAGGCCGACACCTCCATTCTCGTGCGACCACGCGCGACCACCACGCCCGCCATGCCTGCCGCGACCAGCGCGTTTCCCTTGGCCGTGCGCCAAGGGCGGCGGCTCGGGAACGCTGGGCCGCCATCGGGTACCCAGCAGGTTCTTGGTCTGCTTGCAGTACACGATCTCAGCTGCTTCTGACCTGCATAACGGGGGGATTCGCCTGACGCGATGCCGAGTTGGTCCGCTCTTGGTCCAGATCTTGGTATGTGGTGCTTCCCGCGGTACTACATGGCACAGATTTAAGTGCCGTCCATGGGCGTCCGGGCAGTCCAAAACGGGCGCGTAATGCCAGGTCAGAGGCGCCCGGTCCGGGGGAGTCGATGCAGTTGGTGATAGGCTTGTGAGAGCGGCACTCGATGAGAAGCCCCGCGGGGGCGGCCTGGCAGGGCTTCCGAACAGGTGGGTTACAACGCCGGCGCGGGCGCCGTTGCACTCGGTTGTCCTCATGGGAGCCACCCGGAGCAAGGACACAGCGACGGCACGCGTTATACGGCCGATGCGCAACACGCGATCCAGGGACTTGGTGCGATCAACCAGGACACATCCGCTTGCTGGCGCAAAATCCAGCGTCTCCTGATGCGGCTCACGAGGCCAGCCTGAAGTCGTCCTGCACAGGCTGGCCCTCGCTGCGGCAGGCCCAGGGGAAGCAGCGGTTGACCACCCCGTTCTCCGGCTCCTCCGCAGCGGTGTTCGGGCGTCCCAGTTGCTGTCGGCGGGCGGTCGATGCGGCGGAAGTGACTTGGTCGATCGGGGCCTGTGCAGGCGGTTCCCGGGAGCGGTGCAGGAATCCTGCCCGCGCAGCCGACCCGCCGCACGGCGGCACGCCCCGGTGCGAAATACTCTCCCGATGAGTTCACGCACTTCCCCGATCAGCCAGCCGATCATACGGAGGGCCGTTGCGCGGGATGCCAAACGGCTCACGCGGCTCGTGCGTGGCTCAGGCGCCTACGCGGGTAAGTACGCAGCCGCAGTCGCGGGCTACCGGGTCGGGCCTGATTACATCGAGGCCCACCGGGCCTTTGTGGCCGTCGGCGCCGATGAGCATGGAGGCCGGGTCCTCGGGTTCTACTCGCTCGTCCTCGCTCCGCCGGAGCTCGACCTGCTGTTCGTCGCCGACGAAGCGCAAGGACGGGGTATCGGACGGCTGCTCGTCGCGCACATGCGGTCCGAGGCCCGTGCCGCTGGGCTCGACCGTGTCAAGGTCGTGTCGCATCTTCCCGCCGAGGACTTCTACCACCGTGCAGGCGCAGTGCGGATCGGGACCGCGCTCGCGAACCCGCCCGCCGTGCCGTGGGACCGTCCCGAATTCGAGTTTCGCGTGTCTTCGGAATGACTCAGTTTGCCGGTTTGCAGGGCACCCGGCTTCGCATGCAGGTGGTCGGCATGCAGAGCCGCTGGACGCCGGGCGTTCCGTGTGTGCCGTCGCCTCTGCCCTGGCCGGGGGGTGCCCCTATGTCCTTGGTCAAGGGAAACGGGGGTGCGTTGGGTCGGCGACCCGGGCAGCATGGCGGGGTGAGCGACCTGCTGTGGGATGACGTGAAGTGCTTCTTCGACCTGGACTTGATGGGGTCGTTGCCGGACGTGCGTGTCCCGAATGCCTCGGTGGAGGACTGGCAGGCGGTCCTCGACCTTGTCGCGGAGAGGGGCTGGAAGTGCCAGTACTCCGAGGGAGAGACGGTGCTTCCGGTGCCCCGGGCGGAGGCCGTGCTGTCCCGTCCGGCGGATGCCGAGTGCCCGGACCTGCGGGTCTGGCCGACCGCCGATGTGTTGGCGATCTTCCGTTTCCACGCCGACGACGAAGTCGACTTCGACGTCGACCTGCGGGAGTTGCAGGGCCAGGACCGACTTGATGTGCTCTGCGGCTTCCTTCGGGAGATCGGGCGGCGGTTGGGCAAGCCGGTACTCATGGACCCGGAGGGCGAGTACGGCCACGCGGTGCTCGGCTTCGACGTCGAGGCTGATCGAGTCGTTCTCCTTGCAGACCCGCAGGTCAGGTGACTGGCGCTGACGGCCGCAGTTCGTAGAAGGTGCCGTCGCGGAGCATGGCGAAGAGGACGTCGGCTCGGCGTCTGGCGAGGCAGAGCAGGGCCTGGGTGTGGTGCTTGCCCTGGGCGATCTTCTTGTCGTAGTAGGCCCGGGAGGCCGGGTCGCCGAGCGCCGCGAACGCCGAGAGGAAGAAGGCCCGCTTGAGCTGCTTGTTCCCTCTCCGGGAAGGCTGTTCGCCGCGGATCGATGAGCTCGAGCTCCGGGTCGCCGGGGCGAGACCCGCGTGGGCGGCCAGGTGGCCGGCGGTCGGGAAGGTGCTGCCGTCGCCGACCTCGATCAGGACGCGTGCTCCGGTCCTGACGCCGGCTCCCGGCATCGACGTCAGGACCTTGGAAAGAGGGTGTGCCGCCAGCAGTTCCTCGATCCGCCCGGCCAGCAGTATCCGCTGGTCGAGCACCGCCGTCAGCGAAGCGGCGAGGCTCGGGACGATCAGCGAGGCCGCCTCGGTGCCGGGAACGGTCACGGTCTGCTCGTCGAGGGCAGCGAAGATCTCGTCGACCAGTCGCTCGGCCATTCTGGGGGCCTTCGGCCGTAACAGCGTGACCAGCCGGCGCCTGCCCGCCTTGCGGATCTGGGCGGGTGAACCGAAGCGTTCCAGCAGGGCAAGGACAGCCTGATGCTGCAGCCGCGGCCCGAGCACACGTTCCAGCGAGGGGTGGATCTGGGTCAGCAGGCCGTGCAGCCGGTTCGCGACCCTGGTGGCTTCGCCGGCCAGGTCGTCATCGAACCCGACGATCATCTCCAGCTCGGCGATCGTCTCGTCCTCCCCGTCGAGCGCCCGCAGCGTGTGGGGCATCGCGCGGGCCGCATCCGCGATGATGAAAGCGTCCCCCGCGTCCGTCTTCGCCTCACCCGGGTAGAGGTAGGCGACCGCCGCATCGTCAGCCCCGGCAGGTAGGCGACCGGACAGCCCATGTCCCGCGCGACCGCCAGCGGCAAGGCTCCGATCGAAGCTGGCTGATCGACCACGACCAGCACCGTCCCGTGCTTGGCCTGGAGTTTCGCGAACAGTTCGCGGAGCTTGGGTTCGGTGTTGGGCAGGCGCTTGTCGAACGCTTTCTTCCCGGCCGGGGTGACGGCGGTGGCATGGTGTTCGCCCTTGCCGACGTCCAGGCCGAGGAAGATGTCGATGTCGCCGGTGTCGATCACGTGCAGGCCCCTCCATCACGCTTTCGTCCGGCCTTGCCAGGGCATCGAGCTGCCACATCCACGTTACGGAGAGCTCCTCCGGCCCGGGTTGGAGCCGGTGCTCAAGCCCCTTATCACCGGGTCCGTCGATGCCTTCGGACCCGGTGACACCACCCTCCCGGATCATCAACAACAGGAGGGGGAAGTCATGCCGGACCCGAAGGTCGGAGGCCCCATTGCGGAGCCACGAAAAAGGTAACGGGGGGAACGCCTGCGCCAGCGTGCAAGTCGTGACGGCAGCGTGCGAGGGTGAGTACCCGGCGTGCAGACCGACTCCGTCTGTCTCTGCTGTGTGTTCTGACCAGGTCGTCACGGCTTCGGTGAATCTGCACCTCGCATGCGCAACCGCGGCGCAGCACACGATGGATCTGCACAAGCGCCTGCCGCGTGATGCTCTGTTGGTGCGGAGTGTCCCGTTCGAGGACGTGGTGGCAATACCGGGCGGGGTGCCGGTGTCGCGTGCTATGTGGAGAGGCTGCCCCCAAGCCGTGTGCGCGCCTGCACGGATGCGTCACCTGTTCGTTCAACTTCCCGGGTGCGTGTGTCGGTTGGTTGGATGCCCGACGCGCTCCGTGCTTTGATCCATTGCGCTGCGGGGCCTGCACGAAAGTCTCCGGAAACGGGGGCCGCACGCACCTCCGCGGCAGAGGCCCGCGTATCTGTCCCCAGCGGGGCCGCCCCCCTTGTGGATCATCCATACGAAGGGAAGTTTCCTCATGAACTCCGCTCCCCAGGTTGAGACCGTCGAGATCTCCGACGCCGACCTCGACAACGTCTCCGGCGGCCTGAACCCGCACGCCGGCCTCGTCGTCGGCCCCACGGCGGTCAGCGACGCCGATGTCCTGGCCCAGCTCGGCGCCGTCAAGAACGAGGTCCTGGGCTCCGCCGGCCAGTACAACCACGTCAGCTTCCACGCCTCCCTCTGATCCACAGCCGTAACTCCCGCCGGTGAGCCCTCTCCAACCTGATGGTGTGGTTGGTTGTTGGCGGATTCAGGCTGTATGAAAAGGCAAAGCTCCTGGCAGTAACGGGTTCTTGACCAAGGTCGCCTGTCTCTGCCAGGAGCTTCGCGTGCTTGTCGACCCGTGGTCGATCTGTCGAGGCAGCCCGTGCTGCGTGAGGCGTACTCCGCATCGGACTGCACGAGAACGCGACGCGGACGACAGGGGTATCAGCTCAGGTGCTGGCGAGTTCCAGCTGGAGCTGGTCGCTATGGCGGTCGGGATCCTGCCGCTCCTCCTGCTGCTGTTCCACCGCCGCTGGCCGGAGGCCGTCTACGTCGGGATCGGTCTCTGGGCCCTGGGGGCCTCGTACTGGCACCTGTCCATCCCACGCACGAGCTTGCTCTGGTGGCCGCTGTGGACCGGCCTGGAGCCTGCGGCGCGGGTGGGTGAAGGAGGCGTATGTCAGCGCGGCGGCTCCGCTGACGGTGGTGCTCGCGGTGGCGTTCACATCGGGCCATTGGACCGGCTGACCCCCCATCGGGTGGCCGATGGCAGCACATCTGTCCGGTGAACTCACGCACCCATCTGGCTCATTCGTTCGAGTCAAATCCCTCGAACGAGGTGCGAGCAGTCAATTGTCCGATATGTGATCAATAACATCAGGCGAGCCGCGATCGCGGCCGCACTCGTCCTCGCGTCCTTCGCGACACCCACTCCGGCCCAAGCGCAGGATCGTTCCGTCGAGATCTACACGCTCCCTATGGCGACCTCGGTCCACCTCCTCCCGCCCGCCGCGGAGGTGCGGGACGGCTATCAGCGCACGAGCTTCAAGCACTGGAACGCTGGCCAGAACCCCACCGACGGCTGCAACACCCGAGCGGAGGTGCTGCTCGCCGAGGCGGTCGACCGGCCTCAGATCCTCCCCGGCTGCAAACTCTCGGGCGGGCGCTGGTGGTCGTACTACGACTCCAAGTGGCTCACCTCGGCGTCCGCCCTGGACGTCGACCACATGGTGCCGCTCGCCGAGGCCTGGGACTCCGGAGCGTCCCAGTGGACCGCCGAGCGGCGTGAGGCGTACGCCAACGACCTGGCCGTCCACCCCTCCCTGGTCGCCGTCTCGGCGGCCTCGAACCGCAGCAAGTCCGACCAGGACCCGGCCGAGTGGCTGCCGTCGACCGTCGAGGTCACGTGCCGGTACGCCTCGGAGTGGATCGCGACCAAACTCCGCTGGGGCCTGACCGCCGACGCCGCCGAACTCGAAGCACTCACCCAACTCGCTGAAGCGTGCCCCGGCACGACCGTGACCTACGAACCCGCGCCGTAGGGCCGCGGCCCCCGCCCCGCCCTGCCCAGTCAACGTGCAGGGCGGGCGCGCTGCGTTGACGCGGCGGCGTCACCATCGGCCTGACGGGCACTCCTCCTGGTCAGGGGGTTCATTCCGGGTGGGGGCGTGAAGGGGTGCGTCCGGCGGGATCCGGGCCCCACGCGCCGTTCCGTTTCGTCACTGAAAGTAATTGATTGCTGCTAATTGTTTACGGAACGTGACGTCGAGTGTGTGTCGTCACGTCGACCACTCATGCGCACAGGAAAGAGGTACGTGATGCCGCTCGAGACCGCGACAGCGCAGGCGTCAGGGGCCGAGGCGACGCAGCAACAGGAGCAGCAGAGCCTCAGCACCGCGGCAGCGCGCAATCTGGCCACGACCACCAAGTCCGAACCTCAGATGCAGGGGATCAGCTCGCGTTGGCTGACCCGTATGTTGCCGTGGTTGAACGTGCCGGGCGCGACCTACCGGGTCAACCGCCGGCTGTCGTACACCCTGGGCGACGGACGGGTGTCCTTCGTCAAGACCGGCGCGAAGGTCCAGGTCGTACCGGCCGAGCTTGGTGAACTGCCGTCGCTGCGCGGCTTCACCGACGACGACGCGCTCGGCGCGCTGGCCGACAAGTTCGTGCAGAAGGAGTTCGAGCCGGGCCAGGTCGTCGTGCAGGCCGGCCGGAAGGCCGATCACGTGTACCTGGTCGCGCACGGCAAGGTGGAGAAGATCGTCGAGGGCCCCTACGGCGACGAGCAGGTCGTCGGGCTGCTGGCCGACGGGGACACCTTCGGCGGGCAGGTGCTGGCCGAGGCCGGCAGCAAGAAGTGGGAGTTCACGGCGCGTACGGTGACCCCCACGACGGTCCTCGCGCTGCCGCTGACGGCGTATAAGGCGATCGCCGAGCGGCACGACGGGCTGCGCGCGCATGTGCGGATGATCAGCTCCAACGGCCACCAGAAGATGAACAGGTCCGGCGAGGCGGAGATCGCGCTGAGCTCGGGCCACACCGGCGAGGCCGCTCTGACGCAGACGTTTGCCGACTACGAACTCGCCCCGCGCGAGTACGAGTTGAGCGTGGCGCAGACGGTGCTGCGGGTGCACAGCCGGGTCGCCGATCTCTACAACGAGCCGATGAACCAGACGCAGCAGCAGTTGCGGCTGACCATCGAGGCGCTGCGCGAGCGGCAGGAGTACGAGCTGGTCAACAACAAGGAGTTCGGCATGCTGCACAACGCCGACTTCGACCAGCGCATCTCCACCTTCTCCGGCCCGCCGACCCCGGACGACCTGGACGAGCTGCTGAGCATGCGGCGCAAGACCCGCTGTTTCCTCGCCCACCCCAAGGCGATCGCCGCGTTCGGACGCGAGTGCAACAAGCGGGGCATCTACTTCGGCGGCGTGGAGCTGCACGGCAACCATCTGCCCGCCTGGCGCGGGGTGCCGCTGCTGCCGTGCGGCAAGATCCCGATCAGCAAGCAGGGCACGTCGTCGATCATCGCGATGCGCACCGGCGAGGACGACCAGGGTGTGATCGGCCTGTACCAGACGGGAATCCCGGACGAGGTCGAGCCGGGCCTGAACGTGCGTTTCATGGGCATCGACGAGAAGGCGATCATCTCGTACCTGGTCAGCAACTACTACTCGGCGGCGGTGCTGGTGCCGGACGCGCTCGGTGTCCTGGAGAACGTCCAGGTGACCCGCACGAACGGGAACTGACAGCCGTGTCGTTGATCTCCCGGGCCTTCGCGCCCGCGGCGGACCACGACGTGGCGGGGCTGGTACGGGCCCTGCTCTCGGCGCAGCCATCGGCGCCGCCCCGGTTGCCGGCCGCACCGGTGGCGGCGCGCGTCCCCCGGCTGCCGTCCGCTCCCACGGGACTGGGTACGTCAGCGGCCCGGATTCCCCTGCGCCCGCTCCCGCCCGCCGCGCCGGACGTCGTACGGCCGCCCGCTCCCGTACTGCCCACCGGCCCGACCGGCCTCGGCACGGCGGCCGCCCGGCCACAGCCGCCTGCTCCCCGTCAGGAACCGGCGCGGCCCTCGGCATCGTCCGACCTGGACCGCAGGCTGCACTGCCCGCCCGCCGTACGGGACGACCCCGCGCTCGGCGAGACCGTCAACGAGCGGCTGGTCGAGTGGGCCGAGGAGGTCGGGATCTATCCCGGCAAGCTCGACATGGTCCGCAAGGCCGGCTTCGGCCGCCTCATGATGCTCGCCCACCCCGAGACGGACGACCCCGACCGGCTGCTGGCGGCGGCCAAGTGCGGGCTGTCCGAGTGGTCGGTCGACGACCACTACATGGACGGCGAGGTGGAGGAGGCACGCCCCGAGCTGCTCGGGCAGCGTCTCGCGATCGCCCACTCGGTGATCGACCAGGCCCACCTCCCGCGGGCGTACGCGCCCCAGCTGGAGGAGGTCGTAGGCGCCGACCCCGTCATGCGGGCCCTGCGCTCCGGCCTGGACAACCTCGCCCGGTTCGCCACCACCACGCAGGTGCGCCGGCTCCGCCACGAGCTCGGCATCATGTTCGTCGCCTACAACCAGGAAGGCGTCTGGCAGAACACCGGACAGACACCGCCCGTCTGGGAGTTCCTGATGCACCGGCACGAGAACAGCTTCATCCCGTGCATGGTGCTCGTCGACGCGATCGCCGGATACGAGGTGCCGCAGGGCGAGTTCGCCGACCCGCGGGTCCGCCGTGCGTTCACTTTGGCGGGCTCGGCGACGGTGATCGTCAACGACCTGTACTCCATGGGCAAGGAGGACCCGACGGACTTCAGCCTGCCCCGGCTGATCGCCGCCGAGGACGGCTGCTCCTTGGAGGAGGCCGTCGACCGCACCGTCGACATCCACAACGAGCTCATGCAGACCTTCGAGGCTGAGGCCGCCGCCCTCAGTCTGACCGGCTCCCCCGAGCTGCGCCGGTTCTTCGCGAGTACCTGGGCCTGGGTCGGCGGCAGCCGCGAATGGCACGCGACCAGCGGCCGCTACCACGGCGAGGACGCGAACGCCGCCTGAGCCCACGCCCGTTCCCCCACAAGCAAGCAGCACAAGCAAGAAGGTTCCTCACCCATGCCTCGTATCTCGACACAGATGGAGGACATCGCCATGGGCGACGTCCTGCGCACCGACTACCAGAAGTCCGTGGCCGCCTACTGGAACGCAGAGAAGGACCCGGTCAACATCCGGCTGGGCGAGGTCGACGGCCTCTACCACCACCACTACGGCCTCGGCGACTACGACCCGTCCGTGCTGGAGGGAGATCCCGAGACCCGCGAGCAGCGCGTCATCGAGGAGATGCACCGCCTGGAGACCGCCCAGGCCGAGGTGCTCCTCGACCACCTCGGCGACATCGCCCCCGATGACCGCCTGTTGGACGCCGGCTCCGGCCGCGGCGGCACCAGCTTCATGGCGAACGCCCGCTTCGGCTGCCACGTGGACGGCGTGAGCATCTCCGAACAGCAGGTCGCCTTCGCGAGCGAGCAGGCCGCGAAGCGGGGCGTGGCCGACAAGGTCCGCTTCCACTTCCGGAACATGCTCGACACCCGCCTGGAGACAGGCTCGAGGCGCGCGATCTGGACCAACGAGACGACGATGTACGTCGATCTCCTCGAGCTGTTCGCCGAGTTCTCCCGCCTGCTGGAACCCGGCGGCCGCTACGTCTGCATCACCGGCTGCTCCAACGACGTCACCGGCATGCGCTCCAAGGCCGTCAGCAGGATCGACGAGCACTACACCTGCAACATCCACCCCCGCAGCGAGTACTTCAAGGCGCTCGCGGCCAACAACCTCGTCCCCATCCAGGTCGTCGACCTGACCCCCGACACGATCCCGTACTGGGAACTGCGCGCGAAGTCCTCGGTGGCCACCGGCGTCGAGGACCCCTTCCTCACCGCCTACAAGGAGGGCAGCTTCCACTACCTCCTGATCGCCGCCGACCGCATCTGATCCGTCGGCGTTCGGCCCGGGCACGCTGGGCGGAGCCCGGGCCGAAGGCCGTTCAGATGGAGGCCCAGGTGTCCGAGTTCGGAACCGACAGTCGGTGGCCACAGGCACCTCTGCACGTGTGCCACATGGCGGTGAACGGCTCGTCCGCATAGTGCACGCGGCGCCCGCCGTCCTTGGCCCATTGGCGCCTGGAGTGGGGTTGGAGGTTGAGTGGGCCGAACTGCCAGGACACGGGATAAGTACTGGCCCTACTGCTGTCCAGAGGGTGGCAACAGGGCGCTCAGTCCCGGAGGTAGGGCCGGTGCCAGTGGCGTTCACTGAGGACCTTGGTCCACTCGGCGGCGAGCCGCTCCCGCCTGTCGTCAGGAAGCTCGTCCAGGGTGGGGCGGAGTCCCTCGATGATCTCTGCTATCTCCTGCGGGTCGCGCCGGACGGGCAGACCGAGGTGGTGGGCGATCGTGCGAAGGGTCATGGTCAGTCATCTCAATCCAAATATTTCGCGGACTGTGCTCCCCTCCCACCTGCGTTCATGCAGGGCGAGCACAGTGCTCACACATCCATACTGCGCGACTACGCCGACCAGGGGTTGCTCCGCCTCGCCCGCGGCCGCATCACCGTCGTCGAAAGCGCCCGGCTCAAGGACGCCGCGGGCTGACGTCACCGCGCTGTGAGCCCGCCGGCACGCTCCCGCGTGGCCGTCGGCTTTACAGTCACTGCCGATCCCGACGTTCAGGAGTCCGCCTTGCGCGCCGGTAGTCGTCCATATGCGCTGCGGAGAGCATCACCCCGCCAACAGGGCGTCCTTACCGCCCATGGAGCCGAAATGAAGACCGAACTGGTCCCCCCAACCGGCGGCTGACGTGACGTCCGACGTACCGGACGACGTGCATGAGGAGATCATCGCCTCGATCGGCGACCGGGCGGCGGCCTACAGGGCCGCCGTACGGTGAGTGCCCGCAATGTCTATGGTCTGTGGCCTGAGCGGTCCGACGCGTCGGACCACGCCCAGGTCGACCGATAGCGTCCCGCTCACCAGCCCGGAGTATCCGCGGCCATGTCCGACGCGGTCACCGTCCAGGCTGCCGTCCGGACCACACGGCGGCTGCTCATGACGTACCCTCCGGGGCGCCCTCGACCGTCACGCCCTGCCAGAACGCGACGTGGTTCTTGATCCGGCGGGCGAGCGGGCTCGGGTGCGGGTAGTACCAGGCCGCGTTCCGGTTGGTCCGACCGTCGACCGTGACGGTGTAGTAGCGGGCGAGTCCCTTCCAGAAGCACAGTGACCGGCTGCGGGTCTCGGTGAAGTACTCGCGGTGCAGCGCCTCGGGCGGGAAGTAGTGATTGCCCTCGACGATCACGGTGCGCGGGGCTTCCGCGATCACCTTGCCGTTCCATACCGCGCGCAACATGGCTGGGCTCCTCGTCATGCGGGCCGGTTCCTCATCTCTGGCACGTTACGCACGGCTGAGGGCGCTGTTCGGTAGAGCGCTCACTGTTCGTCCCGATCAGGATGCGGCAGATGTCGACGTCCGTGCACTCGGCCGGGTCGGTTGCGGCCGCCCGTTCGGCGAGTGCGCGCAACGCGGTGCGGGTCTTGCGCAGTTCGGCCAGGCGCCGGTCGATGTCGGCGAGGTGCCGGTCGATGAGCGCCGTGACGTGTGCGCAGGGGGAGGATCCGTCGTCGCGCAGCGCCAGGACGGCGCGGATCTCGACGAGGATGAGCCTGGCGCCCTGGGCGTCGCGGATGAACGCCAGCCGCTGTGCGGTCCGCTCTGGGTAGTCGCGGTAGCCGCCCGGGGTACGGGGTGGCTCCGACAGCAGCCCGGCCTGTTCGTAGAAGCGGATGGTCTTCGTGGTCAGCCCGCTGGTGGCGGCGAGGTCGCCGATGCGCATGCCCTCAGGCTGGCCCTTGACCTTCCAGTGCGCTGGAAGGTTTACGGTCGCTTTGAGGAGCCAGGAGGTGTTGCGATGAACGTGAGGGACGACGGAGTACGGCTCACTGTGCTGGCGGTTCCGGACTGCCCGAACGCGCCGGTCGTGCGTGAGCGGATCACGGCCGTTCTCGACGGTCGCGCCGTGGCGGTGGAGTTCGTCGAGGTGTCCGAAGAGGCCACGGCCGCACGGTGGCGCATGGCGGGCTCGCCGACCCTTCTCCTGGACGGCGTCGATCCGATCGCCGTCCCGGACACCGGCCCCAGCCTGTCGTGCCGCCTCCACCGCCACGCCGACGGCACCACGGACGGCGCACCCAGCGTGGAAGACCTGCGCCGGATGCTGGCGGCGTCCGGCCCGGCCGGGACAACCGGAGAGGAGCGTGATGAGCGCTGAGAGGTGGACAGCGGCATACCTTCACTCAGGTGGTTCGTGTTTCAACAGCATCCCCGCTCGGAGGCCGTCATAGACGCCTGGTACTCATCGGCCGCCTCCTCGACGCAGCACCCTTCCTCACCGCGGCGCTCGGCCGCCTGACCCGGACCGAGGTGAGGGGCAGAGTACGCCGCCTGGCGCCCCCCGCACATGGGCGCGAGCGTGTCCCCCAGCGGTGAAAGGCTGAATAGGACGTCTTGGGCGGGACGGGGGGGGGGTGCGTAGCTCTTGCCGAGGTTCCGCCGCGGTCTCCCGGCGAGAGGGTTGGGAGAGCGATCTGGTTGATCCGTCGGTTGAGACGACCGTCGTCGGCCGCTGTCTGGTCGCGAGGGTCAGCGGCGAGATGGATTACGTGACCGCGCCGACGTGGGCTGCCTCCTCTCCGGTGAGCCGGCCGGCTGGGCGGCTCCAGGCATCACGCACCGACATGCCCGGAGTCTGCCCGGATGCCAGTCGGCCGCGGCGCGTTCGGCCTGGGCCCTCGTGTGGGCCAGGCGGTAGGACTCCGTGCAACGGCTCCCACCCTGGGGCGAAATCCGGCACCGGAACCCTCCGGAGTTCTGGAGGACTCACCGGCTGTCGTCGGGTGAGCATTCGGCGCAGCAGGTCCGGGGGCAGCAGGCGTCCTTGCAGCAGGGCCCGGTAGAAGCGGGTGAGCTCGGCCGGGGTCGTGACGAGGGCGCCCGACGCGCCGGACGCGGAGGGCTGAACGCCGTGACGTCGAACCGGGTGGGGTCCAGCACGTTCGGCAGGAGGGACGGGCCGTGTGGCCGTGTGCGTGGGCTCCGTCGATGGTGGTCGACGCCAGCGGGTAGGTGGTATCGCGCAGGCCGAGGGGGGCGAGGATGCGGCGTTCGAGGTTGGTGCGCAGGTCGCGGTCGATGATCCGCTCGACGATCAGGTCGAGCAGCAGGTAGTTGGTGTTGCAGTGGCAGAACCGGGTGCCGAGGGCCGGGGAGTACCGGGCGGCGAGGCCGATGCCCAGCAGCTGGTCGCGGGGCCGGCACTGGTCGATGGCGCGGAAGTGGGGCACCAGCCCGTCGAGGTAGTCGTACAGCCCGCTGGTGTGGTTGAGCAGGTGGCGTACGGTGATCGGCACGCCGGAGAGCGCGTTTCCTGCACGGACCTGCTCGGGCAGCAGGCTCTGCACGGTGTCGTCGAGGCGCAACCGGTGCTCGGCGACGAGTTGAAGGACGACCCTGCGGGCATGCGGGCTGTGGCGAAGAGAGGCAAGGGCAAAGAGTCGGGTATAGCCTGAATTTTGCCGATTGATTGATGTGCGTCACTCATCACGTGGGAGAGGCTCATGACCTTCGTCCAGCTCATCGACTGCAAGACCAGCAATGTCGATCAACTCAACCGGCTGATGGACAACTGGGTCGAGGCGACCCAGGGCAAGCGGACCGCCACGCACTCCATCGTCGGGCGGGACCGCGCGGACTCCGCCCATGTCGTCGAGATCGTGGAGTTCCCGTCGTACGAGGAGGCGATGAGGAACTCCAACCTCCCCGAGACCAACCGCATCTTCGAGGAACTCGTCGCCGCCTGCGAGGAGACGCCCACCTTCACGGACCTCGACGTCGTACGGGACGAGCAGCTCAACAAGCTCGTCGTCCGCCGCTTCTTCGACGAGGTCATCAACGCCAAGAACCTCGACCTCGCCGACGAGCTGTGCACCGGCAACTACCGGGAGCACGACCCCGCCCTCTCCTCCTACGACGTGGACCTCGCCCAGGCCAAGCGGGAGAACGGCGAGATCCTGGACGCCTTCAATCCCCGGCTCACCGTGGAGAGCATGATTGCCGAGGGTGACCTGGTGACGTGCCGGATCACGTTCCAGGGTCGGCACGCCGGTACCTACCAGGGGCTGGAGCCCACGAACCGGGACGTGGCCGGAACCGGGCACGCCACATTCCGCTGCCAGGGCGGAAAGATCGCCGAGAGCTGGTGGAACTGGGACGACCTCGGCCTGCTGCGGCAACTGGGCGCCCTGGAAGCCTGACCCGTCCCAGGCTCTGGTTGCGTGAGGCAGGCACGCCGGTGATCAGGGTCCGCGGCCGCACATCGCGCCAGATGTCCGTCGCCGCCGGCGGCGGCGACGGAAAAGTCGCCGCTGGCGCCTTGGGCTGCTGCAAGGCAGGCCAGCAGCCATGCCTGACCTACCGGCATAACCAGGCCGTAATCGCCCTCGCCCACCGCAGAGTCAACGTCCTCTAGGCCCTGATCCGCGACCGGCGGCGCCTCTACCAACCCAGCCCACCCTCAATTGAGCTGGATAAAGACAGCGTGGTCGCGTTGGAGGGGCCGGGCGGCACCGGTTCGGCGTTCCGCGTCGCCTTGCCCGGCATCCTGGTGACCAGCGCCCAACTGGTCGCGAACGCGCGCGAGGTCACCGTCGTACTGCCGGACGGCAGTCGGCTGACGGCGCGAGTGCTCGGCCGGGAACGCGGTGTCGACATCGCCACGTTGCGCGTCGCGGACGACTCCGGGCTGCCGCCGCTGCACTCCGGTTCCGGGCTGTCCGAGGCGCGCACCGGGGACCGGGCGCTTGCCATCGGCGCTTCCGGCGCGGTGACCGTCGGCTCGATCCGCACGCTGGGTAACCCAGTGGCGGTGGACGGCGGCGGCGAACTGGAGGCGATCCGCATCGACGCGGAAGTGCCCACAGCCAGCGCGGGCGGGCCCTTGGTCAACGAGGACGGCGACGTGCTCGGCGTGCTCACCACGGCGACCGGTGCAAGCGATGGCGTCGGCGTCGCCCGCAACGCCGCACTGGGGATCGTGCGCGGCAACTGACGCGGCAGCTACTCCACAGATGCGCCTGTGCAGGTCTTCTGCTGCAAGGCGCCTTTCGGGAGCCTACGCCCCGTGCACCTCGGTCGGCGCGGCTGAGATCTCCCTGTACTCGAGCCTCTTCGCGGGCAGGACGGGCACGTGTGAGGCTGCGCATCCGTTGCGGGAGTACATAGATCCTTCACTCAACTCTGCGTGGTCCTGCAAGCAGTACTGAGCGAGTCGTGAGAATCGAACTCGGGCTCTCAGCTCGGGAATCGATGCTGCTGATATGCGCTTCGGGATGGGTGCTTCAAGCCTGGCGACGCACGGCCGTTGACCGCAGGTGGCCGCGCTGAGGCGCACGCGGTGGGCACGAGCGGCGGTGAAGCCGGCGTACCGGCACGCCAAGCAGATCGTGCTCACCCCGCAGGGTCACCATCGCCGCGCCGACGCGCTGAAGCGCCTGAATGCCGACTCCTCGCTGGGCACCCTCACCGCCACCCGGCGGGCGTCCTGTGCGGCCTGCTGCACGCCCTCGTCAACGAGACCTGACAGGTGCCGACCTACCCCGAGCGTGCCCCGCCGACCAACCAATGCTTTCTCAGCCCTGTCCCTTGCGTTGAAGCGCGCTTCAACTCCTACGGTCGTGGTGTGGCGACCGAACGGATCGACAAGACTCTGACCATTGCCGAGACGTCCGAGCTGACCGGGTTGAGCCGCTCCACGCTCCGTTACTACGAACGCATCGGGCTGATCGACGGCGTCCGGCGTGGGCCCGACGGGCGACGCCGTTACCGGGCATCGGATCTGGCCTGGATGCAGTTTCTGCTGCGGCTGCGGACAACCGGTATGCCCATCCAGGGGATGGTCGAGTTCGCGGAGTTGCGCCGGGGCGGGGACGCCACCGTGCGGGAGCGGCTGGAACTGTTGCGGCGGCACCAGGCACACGTCAGGAGACAGTACGAGGCCGTCATACGCAGCCTCGATGCCATCGACAACAAGATCGTGCACTACGAGCGACTGGTGGAGGAACGGGATGGGGAAAGCGGACGAGAGGCGTGAGGGCCATGCGGGACAGCGGGACGAAGTGGAAGGCAGTGGCAGGCGCGCCCTGTTGCGGTACGGAGTCTTAGGAGGGGCCGGTGCGGTGGCGACCTCGCTGGCAGGGACGGGCGTAGCGGTGGCCGACAGCGCGGACCGTGGGCAATCCAGGCGGTACGCACGGGGCGTTGCCCGCATGAAGGAGATCGCTGGGAAGGATGCCCTCGCCACGGTCGAGGCGCTGGACGACATTGCCCCGGATCTCGGACGCTTTGTGGTCGAGTTCGGCTACGGGGATGTACACGCACGGCCCGGACTCGACGTGCGCCAGCGGCAGTTGGTCACCATCGGCGCACTGACCGCCGCCGGGGACACCGCCCCGCAGTTGCGGTTCCACATCGGCGCGGCCCTGCATGTCGGACTGGACGCGGCGCAGGTGGTGGAGGCGCTGATCCACCTGGTGCCTTTCGCGGGGCTCCCGCGCGTGCTCAACGCGGTGGCCGTCGCGCGCACCGTGTTCGAGGAGCGTGGGGTGCGGGTCGAGCCGATCCGGGTGGAGCCCGGCGGGGACCGCTATGCGCGGGGCGAGGACAAACTCCGTGAGGTCGACGGCGAGCACGGCATCGAGGTGGTCGAGTCGCTCAACGACGTGGCACCGGATCTCGGCCGGTACATCGTCGAGTTCTCCTTCGGGGACATCTACGCACGACCGGGGCTGGACATGCGGCAGCGGCAACTCGTCACGCTGGGCGGACTGATCGCCTTCGGCGACACCGCACCCCAGCAGAAGGTGCACCTCAACGCCGCGCTCAGGGTGGGACTCTCGCCGAGGCAGGTGATCGAGACGGTCATCCAGGCCGTCCCCTACGCGGGGTTTCCCCGGGTCCTCAATGCCGTCGGCGTCGTGCGCGAGGTCTTCGAGGAGCACGGGATCCGCGCCACCTGACTGCCAGGAGGCGAACTGATTGCCCCGGTCCCTCGTCCATCGTCTTCGCTCGTGGAATCCGGCAGAGACCGTCGCGATACCGCCACCGACGATGGTGCTGGCCAAGGTCATCCATTCCATCGCCACACCGTAGAAGGTTCGCGATCCACGGCTCCTCACGTTCACGGCGCGGGAGCCGGGCCCTGGACCTTCGGGACAACCCTTAGTAACTCCTTAGTAGTCGTTGACCTGCAATTTTAGTGGTGATCTAGGTTTGTGGTAGAGGTGCGCAGGCCATTCAACTGCGCTGCGTGTAAGCGGATTTATGCGTTTCCAAGAAGATGGTTTGGATGGGTATGAATCGTTTCGCTCAATGGAGCTGAAGATGGTCTGTGTTCCGCCCGTGAATGTGCTCAGGCCTGAAGAAGTTGCCAGCGGGTTGTCCAAAACGGCCCCGAACTCCGGCCTCTTGGGTGACAACGAGCCGCATGGAGGAGTGAGGATGACATCACAACACCGTCCGGACTGGGTCTTGGCGCCCGCTGGCGTCGTGTCGGGAGCCGATGTCCTCATCGACTCGTGTCCGTCTGGCCGGTTGCCCAACAAAGCCACCCGGAGGTGCGGATGATCGAGGGCCGGCTGCTGGTCGCCGTCGTCGTGATTGCTGCCACCGACACCCGGGCAGGCCGTCGCGTGTTGTTGTTCGGCCTGCCGTGCCGCATCGGTGAGGCGTCTGCCGTGGGGCCGGCCCCGGCCATGATGCCGTCATCGGAGGGTCTGTTGGCCGGACCGAGCGAAGTGGCGGGGGCGGTATCCCGATTCGATCAAACCGTCGAGGCGCATGCCGCCGAGCCTGGCTTCTGTCGTCATGCGGCTGCGGACAAGACACCTACCGGGCCGGGGTCCGACCACCGACTGATCCCCGTGAGAGTTCGTTGCGGTATCCCTCGACGAGCGGAAGGCGGTGTGTGAGGCGACGAGGCGGTCCGGCGGAGGCGTGAGTTCACAGACCCCTTTACTCGGCCGAGTACGCTGCTGGGGGTCAAGGGGTCGCAGGTTCAAATCCTGTCGTCCCGACCAGCTTTGATGCAGGTCGGAAGCCGTTCTCCCGTTTACGGGAGGGCGGCTTTTCGTGTGTCTGGAGGGCTGGTGGTCGCGGTGTGGTCGCAGGCCGAATCTGGGGACGGCTCGCGGGGGAGCGGAGCCGTTGGATGTGGTCGCGTGGTGATCGCGGCCGATCCGGCCGGGCCTGCCGGTCGGCTCTCTGTTTGGCCTGTATGAGGGTGCGCTCGATGGTGTCGACGGCTTCGCGGGCGGCATGCCGGGTGAGGTGGCTGTAGATGTTGGCCGTGGTCGACAGGGTGGAGGGGCGCAGAGTCTTGGAGACCACGGTGAGGGGGACGCCGGCGGTGATGGTGAGGGTGGCGGCCAGGTGCCGCAGATCGTGAACGGTCACTCGGGGAACACCCGCTTCGTCGGAGAGTTGCCGGAGTCTGTCCAGAACGGCGCTGGGCCGCAGTGGCCGGCCGTCGGGTCGGCAGAAGACCAGTCCTCTGAAGGGGGGTGCCCGGGTTGCTGTGGGCGCGGGCGCGGTGCCGGAGGGCGGCGGCGACTCCGGGGGATATGGCGACCCAGTTCTTGCATTTTCAGGTCCAGGTCGCTGGCCTGCGTGGTCAGCAGCTGGTCCCGGTGTCCATTGCGCTATGTCGTGCGCGTCTTGGAATGCTCGCGTGGAAAGGCGGCTCCACTTGGGACCAGGTCAGATACCCTCTGACCTGGTCTTTTGAGTTGAGCTCCTGATGATTGGTCAGCTTGCGAGGTTGACGGTGGAGGAGGGGAGCGCAAGGGGAGCGCATCGGGTTTTGGCTGTCCACCCCTGTGACCTGGCCTTTTATGGTGGGCAGCGACTCGGAAGGCTGCGGTCTTGTGGCGGTCGGCGTGTCGGTGGCTGGGATTGTGGTCAAGGCGGAGCAAGCCCGTGGCCCATGCACCGGGTCCGGACCCGTGACGAGCGCGTGCGTTCTTGGCGGTGGGGCACCTGCGACGGGTGATCTGTGAAGATCGGGAGCGCACGTGCGGGGGCGAGGCGCAGCCCGAGCCGGGGTGGGCACGGCCGCGGCGAGCCGGCGCCGGCCCCGAGAGGACACACCCGCACCTCAGCGAGCCGACGGCCGAGAATGTTGTTGACCACGCGCGTCGACGTAATGGCCCTTGAAGCGCGCGCCACGGCCGCGGACCCCGCTCGCGCCACCGGCCTGCTCCGCTTCCCCGTCTACCGCGACACCATGGATGAGGTCATCGGCGCGGTCCACATCCGCGGCGTCCTCACCCTGCAGCCGGACACGCGCGCGGGCCCCGTTCATCGAACTGGCCACCGGGCTCCGGCTGGTCCGGGACAGTCTGACCGCCGACCGGCTCCTTGAGGCGGCTGCGGGCCATCAACATCATGGCTGTGGTCATCGAGGAGCGCGGCGGCACGGCGGGCGTGGCGTTAGTGGAGCACATCGTCGAGGAGGTGGTCGACGAAGGGCGTGACGGACACGGAACCCGTCGAGGCGCCTGCCCTGCTGTCCGGGGGCCGGATGGGCCGGCGCTCCGCGATGCCGGCCCACAGCCCGCTCACTCCGGCGACGTGTCTGCACACACTGATCGGCGAGATAGTCCCCCTGGTCGCCCTCAAACCTGTCGTGTGCGGTATCAATGCCTTCGCCAACGCTCCGCTGCGGCCGCTCAGGTGGAACCGAAGGACGAGGTTGAGGCGGTCGTTACCGACGCCCGGCGGAAAGCCTGGTCGGTTCCCTCGCCAGCCGAACTGCAGGACCACATCGACGCGCTGAGAACCGGCAGACTGCTCAGCCTCGATCTCCCACACCCGCCCCGACAGACCCCCGGAAGTGAGCGAATCCTTCACGAGCGCCCCGACCAATGGACGGAATCTACAAGTTGTCCGGCCCTCGCTGGAGCTGAGACGGCATCAGTCGCCACGCTGATCGAGCCAGAACTCTCTGGCTGTCTGCGATCGAACGGGAGTGATTGAGCATGGCCTCCGACATTGCCGCCAACAACGATCTGAGTCTGGATGCTGCGAAGGGACGCATGCTCGAGTTTCAGAATGGCCTGCGGTTGGCGCATCTGTTGTACGCAGTGGCCGAGTTGGGCGTGGCCGATCAACTCGCCGAAGGTCCGCTGCCGGTTGACGAGATCGCCAAGCGCGTTGACGCGCATCCGGGTGCCCTGTACCGCGCGATGCGCGCCATCGCCAGCCGGGGGGTGTTCACCGAGGTCGCTCCGAACACCTTCGCGCTCAACACCATGGCCGAGACGTTGCGCTCGGACATACCGGGTTCGCTGCGGGATCATTTCCGGTACGAGGGACAGTCGGCATTGCAACAGGCGTACGCAGCGCTCGGGCACAGCATCCGGACTGGAGAGTGTGCTTTCGAGCACGTGCACGGTACCGACCTGTTCTCGTATCTGACCGCTCGTCCCGAGCTGGGACAGATCTTCAACAACGCGATGGGGGAGATCGTCAGCCACCTTCAGAGTGCCGCAGTCGAGGCCTACGACCTGTCCGGGGTACGGCGGATCGTGGATATCGGTGGCGGTCATGGGTACTTGGTGGCGCGGATACTTCAGCGCTACCCGGAAATGCGCGGCGTGGTGTTCGACCTGCCCGAGGTTGTGCCAGGAGCCACCGAGGTGCTCACCGAAGCCGGTGTCATCGACCGCAGCGAGACAGCCAGCGGTGACTACCTGACCTCTGTGCCCGCCGGCGCCGACGCCTACGTGATCTCCCATGTGATACACCAGCTGAGCGATGCAGAAGCGATCACGGTTCTGAAGAACATCCGCGCGGTCATGGATCCCGGTGGCCGGGTCGTCATCCTCGATCCGGTGATTCCGGAGGGCGACGTCCCGCATCCCGGGAAGTTCCTGGACATCGTGATGATGGCACTCACTCCGGGACGGGAACGGACGGAGGCCGAGTTCGCCGGTCTGTTTCAGGCGGCTGGGCTGCGCCACGCGGAAACGGTTGCGCTTTCGGCACCCTCAAGCGTCATCGTCGCCATAGCCGATTGAGGCAAGGGGAGTGAGCGAAACTCTCGAGAGGGATTTCCGGGACGGACTCTACGGGGAGTAGCCGGAGGCTGACCACCGGGTAGGCCTGGGATATTGAGGCTTCGGCGGCGCGCCTGGCCAAACCGTTCTGGCGGTGCGGCCCCACCAGCACCGCCGGAGGGGCCGCACCCCCCC
>NZ_JBFALC010000072.1:0-45630 GCF_040656035.1 Streptomyces sp. NPDC050211 | reverse complement strand
GGTTGTTTGGCCGTCATTCGTCTGCGGCGCCGTCGTGGCTGGTCGCGCAGTTCCCCGCGCCCCTTCGGGGCGCGGCGCCCTCCGCACCACGGCCCTCCGCCCTGCGGGACGCGCTCGTCCTCGTGAGCCTGCCCCTCGTCGCGGCGCTGGCGCTGCCCGCCGCGTTCGCGGGTGGTGGCACCCGGCGCTGGTTCGGCGGGCGGGCCGAGAACCAGCGGGCGGAGGCGCAGGCTGCGAAGGACGCCGCGGCCGCCGCGTTCTACGAACTGGACACTGCCCAGCGCGACCTGCGGATCTCGATCGAGACGATCACGGCGGTCGACGACTCCCCCGCCGCCCGGCGCGCGGTGGGCGACTTCGAGGCGCTCGGCCGGCGCATCGACGAGGCCAGCCACCAGTACATCAACGCCGTCGACGCCCATGACCTCGACCGCGACGATCTGGAGGCGTCGGTGGCGGCACGCGCGCGTGCCGAGCTGACCGCCGCCAAGGACGAGTTGGGGCGGGTCAAGCAGGACCTGGACCGATTCGCGGACGGACTCGGGCCGCTGCTCGGCAAGGCCGAAACCCAGCTCGCCCGGCTCGCCCCCGCGGTCGAGCGGGCCCGGCAGGGACTGCTGGCCGCGTCGAACGCGCTCGATGCGGTACGAGAATCAGGGCTGAAGGCGGACGACCTCGCCGCCCGTCTCGCCGCCCTCGGCTCGGACCTGACGAAGCTCAACCAGGGCGCCGGACAGCACGGCGTCCCGCAGACCCTGGAGCGCGCCGAGCGGGTCGCGCGGGCGGCCGAGACGATCAAGGTGGAGGCCGAGCGACTCCCGGAGCGGGCGGCCGAGATCGATCACCGGCTGGTCTCGCTGCGGACCCGCGCACAGGCGCTGACCACCCGGTCCGGGCAGGTCGACCCGGTGCTGAGCGAGCTGCGGCGGCGGTTCGTGGCGGCATGCTGGCAGGACCTCCAGCATGTGCCGGAGCAGGCCGGGGAGAACGTACGGCAGGCCGAGCAGAAGCTGAAGGAGGCGCAGACCGCGCGCGACGAGCAGCGCTGGCCGGACGCGACCGCGCTGCTGTCGACCGTGCGGGCGCTGCTGAACACCACCGACGAGTCCGTCTCCGCCGCCGGCGACCGGCTGCGGCGGCTGAACGCGGTCCAGAAGGACCCCCAGCAGGAGATCGACCGCACCCGCTTCGCCATCCGCGACGCCCAGCGGCTCGCCATGGCCGGCCGCAACACCCCCGACCCCCGGCACGCCCGCCCGCTGGACGACTCCGTGGCCCGGCTGGAGCGCGCGATCACCACGCTGGAGGGGCGGCACCCCGACTACTGGCACTTCCTGACGGAGACGGAGGCGGTGCGGCGGACGGTGGCGCGGGTGGTGGCGCAGATCCGGGAGGAGCGGGGGGCTGCGCCGCACTGACCGTTAATCTGTGCGCATGCCTCGTTATGAGTATCGGTGTCGGACCTGCGGTGACAGGTTTGAATTGAGCCGGCCTATGGCTGAGTCCTCGGCCCCGGCGGACTGCCCTGCGGGGCATGAGGACACGGTGAAGTTGTTGTCGACGGTTGCGGTCGGAGGTACGGCCAGTACGGCTTCGGCTCCGGCTCCGGCCGGTGGGGGATGCTGCGGTGGGGGGTGCTGCGGCTAGCTGGGCGGCTGCGAGTGCGTTGGGGTTGATCGCGCAGTTCCCCGCGCCCCTTTTACGGCGCTGTCGTGCGGGTTGCCTTCAAGAACTCCCGCAGGATTCGTTCCCCCGCCAGCACGCCCCTTTCCTGCAACGGGGTGATCGCCGGAGCGGTCCAGTCCGCGTCGGCCAGCTCGCCGTGGCCCGGCCGCCAGCCCTGGTCGGCCGCGAGGAGCAGGTCGGCGTCGAGGAGGGAGTCGCCGGCCGCGAGGGTCAGATCGGCGCCCGTGCGGCGGGCCAGCTCGCGCATGGCCGCGCTCTTGGTCAGCGGCTTCGGGACGGCGTAGATCTTGCGGCCCTGGAGCGACACCGTCCAGCCGCGGTTCTCCGCCCAGACCGCCAGTTCCTTCACCCACTCCTCGGGCAGCAGCTCACGCTCCACGACCAGGTAGGCGAAGAGGTCCTCGGCGACCCGGTGCTTGCGCACCCACAGCGGATCGGCCGTCTCCATCAGGTGGTCCCGCACCTCCGCGAGCGACGCGCACTCGTCCGCCAGCCGGGCCGTCACCCGCGCATACCAGTCCGGGTCGGAGACCCCGTCCACGAGCAGGTGCCCGCCGTTCGCGCAGATCGCGTATCTCGGCGCCGGGCCGGGCAGGTTGATGCGCTCGTACTGCTTACGGGTGCGGGTCGTGGTCGGTACGAAGACCGCCGCGTCGCCCAGTTCCGTCAGCAATCCGGCCGCCGTCTCCGTCATGTACGACAGCGGCTTGCTCTCGTGCACCTCGACGCAGAGCAGCCGGGGCGCCCGTGGGTCCGGCATGGTCAGGGCGAGGGCGCCTGCGGAGTAGATGAGCGTGCGGTCGAGGTCGCTCGCGACAAGCACCGGCATCAGACCGTCACCGCCCTGCCGTCGGCGCCCGTCGCACCGCGCGTGTACTTGGGGTGGATCAACCCCACGCAGGTGTACGGGAGTTCGGCGACCTCTTCCACCGGGACACCTCTCTGTTCGGCCAGCAGTCGTACGTGGTCCAGGTCGGCGCCCGCCCCGGCCCGCGCCAGGATCTTCCACGGCACGCGGCGCAGCAGCACCCGCGTCGTCTCGCCGACGCCCGGCTTGACGAGGTTCACGTCATGGATGCCGTACTCCTCGCTGATCCGCTCGACCGCCGCCCAGCCCTCCCAGGTCGGCGAACGGTCCGCGGACAGCAGCTCCTTGGCGAGCGCGTCCACCGCGTCCGCCACCTCCGGGAAGCGCGCGGCCACCCCGTCCAGGAAGTCCACCGACACATCCGCGCCGGCGAGTTCGCGGTAGAACTTCGCGCCGTGGTAGTCGTTCGGCCCGACCAGGTCCGCGCGCAGCACCGTACGCGAAATCAGGCCCGACACCGTCGAGTTGAGGCAGGCGGACGGGATGAGGAAGTCCTCCCTCGTGCCGTACGTCCGCACACACGAGCCCGGATCGGCCAGCACCGCGATCTCCGGGTCGAAGCCGGACACCCCCTCGGCCTCCTCGAACTCTCGCAGGGCGTCGGCGAGTTCGCGGGTGATGGCGCCCTTGCCGGTCCAGCCGTCGACGAACACGACGTCGGCGGGGTCGTGATGCGCCGCCAGCCAGCGCAGGGCGTTCACGTCGATGCCGCGGCCGCGCACGATCGACACCGCGTAGTGCGGCAGGTCGAGGCCGTGCCGGTACTCGGCCCAGCGGCGCATCAGGACACCGACGGGCGTGCCGGCGCGGGCGAGGGACACGAGGACCGGTCGGGGTGATCGCTCGGCGAGCACCAGCTCGGTGACCGCGCCCACCGCCCGCGCGATCCGCGCCGCGGACGTGTCCAGCGCCGCGTGGAACAGCTCCTGGTACTGCTCGCTCGGCTGGTACTCCACCGGCAGCGACTCCGCGTAGTGCGCGCCGCCGCTCTGGATGGCCTCCTCGCGCTCCTCCGTCGGCGCCTCCAGCGTCACATCCGAGAGATCCTGCAGCAGCCAGCCGACCTCCTCGGGCGCGTACGAGGAGAAGGCGGGGCCGCGCAGGGGCTCGGGCAGCATGTCGGGCCTTTCGGGGACGAGCGGGGGCTCGGGGACGTACGACGGCACGACCGCGAGCAGGACGTGCGGGGTGTGCGCGGCGAGCCGGGCCAACAGGCCGTCGGGCGCGTGCAGTTCCGGGGTGTCGGCGGTGGAGTCGACCACGGCGATCACGGCGTCGAATCCGGCGCCGGCCACGTTGTACGCGTAGCGCTCGCCGGGGCCGTCGGCCGGGGCGTCGTGGGCGGGGAAGACCAGGCGGGTGCGGATCGCGTAGCCGGGGTCGTCGACCGCGAGGACGGGTGAGCGGGTGGTGGTGGAGTAGCGCACCTCCGTATCCGACGCGATCTGCTCCAGCTCACGGGCGAGCCTGAGCGGGGCGTACATCAGCTCCTCGAAGCCGAGGATGTGCACGCGGCGCGCGTCTTCCGGCAGCGCTTCGGCGAGCCTCGCCGCCATCGTGGGGAGGGCGCGCTCCAGGCGTATTCGGTGCGAGGGGGTGAAGCCGTGGCGACCGCCGTCGGGGAGGCCGGGGGGCCAGTGCAGGTCGACACGGGTGATGTGGGGGTGGGTTCGGTTGTCGTCCGGGTGCGGGCCGACCGGCCACGACGAACCCGCAGACGACGGACCACCCACCGCGGCACTCTCTGCCTCGTACCGCGCCACCAGCTCCTGCCCCTTCTCCAGCACCCCCTCCGGCAGCCGTACGGTCCCCGAAGCGGCCGCCACCAGGTCAACCCGCGCGCCGATCTCCCTCGCGAAGTCCTCCAGCCGCCCCGCATTCGCCGCCGACCGCATGTCGACCAGGGCGACGATCACGTACCAGCGGCGCGGATACCGCTCGTGAAGATCCCGGAGGGTATTCAGCACCGTGTTACCCGTCGAGAACTCGTCGTCGACCAGCACCAGCGGCCCATCCCCGGCCAGCAGCGCCGGGTCCTCCGGCAGCAGCAAATGCGACGTGGCGTGGGAGTGGGACTCCTCGAAGCCGCCGGCGGGGGCGATGCCGGGGATCGGGCGGCGGGTGGAGTGGAGGTAGGGGGCGAGGGCGAGGCCGTCGGCTACGGAGTGGCCGAGCCCGGTCGCGGTCTCGGCGTAGCCGAGGACCACCGCGCGGCCCGCCTCGTCGTCGCCGAGCAGCTCGCGGACCCGGCGGCCGAGTGCGAAGCCGGCGCCGTACACCACGGACGGTGACTGCGGTACGTGCTTGCCGAGCACGTTGGAGACCAGCAGATGCGCCCGCTTGGGGTTGCGGCGCAGCGCGAGCCCCAGCAGGCCGGTCAGCTCGTCGTCGCCGACGAGTTCGACGCCGAGCCGCTCGGCGACCCAGCTGCCGGTCCACACCTGGTCCGATGCCCCGTTGTTCACTGCCCTGTTCATGCGTCCCTTGTTGTTCAAGCGGATTCAGCCGGATCCTGCCGGTTCAGCCGGGAATTCCGGCGGCGAGCAGTTCGACGAAGCCGATGTCCTCGTTCGCCACACCGAAGACCTCGGCGCGCATCATGGTCCTCTCGGCCCATGCGCGATGCGGCTTCACTTCATTCATTTTGTTCGTGTACGCCGACCTGAGCACACCCCCGCCGCCCCGCTCGGGCCGCAGGATGTCCTGGGCGTCACTGAACTCCTCGTGACTGACCACGGAGAGTGCGTGCACGGGCAGGACGTGCGAGGGGTGGATGCAGGTCTTGCCGAGCAGGCCGTTGGCCTGGTCGAGGGTGATCTCGCGCAGCAGCCCGTCCATGGAGTGCTCGATCAGCGCCTCACGCAGCTCCTCGGCCTGCCCCTCCAGGAAGGGGCTGCGGCGCAGCTGGGGCTTGAACATGCGTTCCTGTACGCGGAAGTACTCCCACACCGGCCCGGTCACCGTGAACCCGGTGCCGTCGACGCGTCCCAGCATGTTCACCACGTCGGCGATCACGGAGGCGACGATCTGGACGTCGTACGCCGTCATGTCGGGGGCTCTGCGCAGGCCGTACGAGGAGCAGAAGTCGGTGACGCCGAGGCGCAGCGCCAGCACCCGCACGCGGTATTTGTCGACCGCGCGGAAGATGCCCTCCAGGGTCTCCACGCGGGACTCGCGGTACAGCAGCTCGGGCGATTCGAGCACCGGCATGGCGAACAGACGTCGGCCGCTCGCGCTCTCGGCGCTCTCCAGGGCCTCCAGGAAGGGGATGCCGCGTTCCTCGGTGAACTTCGGCATCACGAATCCGGACAGCAGCCGGGCGGCGGGGCCGAGGCGTCGTACCAGGTCGGGGATCTGCTCGGGGCTACGGACCCGGATGAAGAGAAGGGGCGGGTCGGCGTCTTTCTGCCCGGCCAGGTCCGTGAACTGCCGTACGAGGTTCTCCTCGGCGTCCGGGACCTCCGAGTCGTCGATCGAGTCCTCAAGGCACAGCACCATCGAGACCACGCCGCGGCCGGCCTGCTTGAGGATGTCGTCCGCGAGGCGGGGCCGGGTGGCCGGACTGTAGAGCGTGGCGCCCAGGGCCGCGGAGAGCAGCCGCGCTGCGGAGTCGGCGCTGAAGTCGCACGGCTCCTGGTGGAAGAGGCGCTGCCGCACCTCCGGGGCGATGTGCCCGAAATGACGCATATGGACTCCCCCGTGACGGCTGGGCAACCTGTGACATGTGAAAGGTGGCCGGTAATAGTACGTAGAGGCCTATGTCTGGGGTTCCCGCAGGGCATGAATTTCAGGTAACGCGGGTCGGCACAGCCCGTATGGGATAAGTACCCCCGCGTTGTCGTGACCAGGACCGAGAGGGCAGGATGACCGCATGACGCACGCGATGCTGAAGGGGTCGAACGTCCCACTCAATGCCACCACGGTACGTGCCGTGGTGCGCTGGACGCCCGGGCAGGGGGTCCCGGATGTCGATGCCTCCGCGCTCCTCCTCGGCCCCGACGGACGTGTGCGTTCCGACGAGGATTTCGTCTTCTACAACCAGCCCCGGCACCCCTCCGGGACGGTCTGGCGGCTCGGCAAGAAGCGGGTCGCCGAGGGCCCGACCGACACGATTCAGACAGATCTCACCGGTGTCGAGGCCGACGTCAGCCAGATTCTGCTGGTCGCATCGGCCGATGGGGTCACCTTCGACCGGGTACGAGGGCTGCGCATCGCGCTGTATGACGCCGCCGTCGCCGACGGTGAGCCGCTGGCCTACTTCGACATCAAGCCCGAGACCGGCCGGGAGACCGCGCTGATCTGCGGTGAGCTGTACCGGCGTGGGGAGGGGTGGAAGTTCCGGGCGCTGGGCGAGGGCTACGTGGAGGGACTGCAGCGGCTGGCGTCCGACTTCGGGATCTCGGTGGACGAGTCGGAGGCGGCGGAGGAAGCGGCGGCGGCAGCTGCGGCGACCGTTCAGGCGGCGCCCCCGACGACCGCTCCGGCGCAGCCGTTGCCGCCGGAGCAGCCGGCCGGGGTGCCCGCGCAGCCTGCGTACGGGTATCCCCATCCGACCAGCCAGCCCGCGTACGGCTACCCGCAGCCGGTGACCGCCGCGCCGGACAGCGACTTCCGACTGCCGCCGCAGGGGCCCCAGTTCATCGGCCGCTAGTTGTCGTGCGGGCAGGGTGGGTCGCGCAGCCCGGCGCTGACGGGGTGCCGCCTGCGCCCACCCGTGCCGCCCCAGGCGGCACGCATGCCCGCAGGCTACGTAGCTAGCGTTCCGCCTTTGTCTTGTAGCCCCTGCCCCACTGCAGGCCCCACCCGTACAACCGGTCCAGTTCCGCCTGGAAGCCGTAGACGAACTTCACCTCGCGGCGGACGATCATTTCGCCCTTGATGTTCTCGATCATGACGACGGCGCAGGAGCGGGCCTGGGGGTGGCGTTCGTCGAGGCCGATCTCGATGCGGGGGCCGTTGCTGGGGTAGAGGGTGACGATGGCGTGGGTACGGTCGAACGCCGGCGTCTGGTCGTAGATGTAGACGAAGACCAGGATGCGTTTGATGGCCTCACGATGGTCGAGGTTGACGTAGATCGTCTCGCCGGACGCCGACCCGAACCGGTCGTCGCCGCTGAGCTTGACGTACGGCGCCGAGTTCACGTCGCCGAAGAACCCACCGAGCGGCTGGACGACCCCCTTCGTGCCGTCCATCAGCTCATACAGGCAGCCGAGGTCCAGGTCGACATTGACCATGCTCTGGCTGTGCCCGAGCACCTCCGGCGGCTTGAGCGCCTTGAAGGGGTGCCGCAGCAGACTCTCCCGCTGGGAACCGCCGATGTCGGAGGTCCGCATCCGCCAGGCCAGATTGATGCGCAGATGCCCGGTGGCCGCGTCCTGCTTGGTCAGTGAGACCTGACTGTGCCGCTTCGTCAGCTCGATCGCATTGCTCGCGGCGCTGCCCGAGTCGAACCCGGCCTCGCGCCGACCGCGCCAGAGCAGTCCGTCCAGCAAGCCCATTTCCCGCCCCCACGTCCACATAAAGTCCGGCGGGGCGGCCACGAGGACTCGCCTCGAAGCCGCCCCGCACAGAGCGTTCCTCACCTACAGCGGTGTCACACCCCGGACGAGACCTCAGTCTTCTCGTCCGAGCCGGCTTTTCCCTCGGCCGCCGCGAGTGCGCGATTGCGGCGGACGGAGGACCAGAAGGACCAGCCGATCAGGATGACACCGATGGAGCCGGTGATGAGCTCGCTGATCTGGTACTGGATGGTGATCAGGAGGATCGCGGCGAGCGCGCCGATCGCGTAGTGCGCGCCGTGCTCCAGGTAGACGTAGTCGTCGAGGGTGCCCTGGCGGACCAGGTAGACCGTGAGCGACCGGACGTACATGGCGCCGATGCCGAGGCCGAGCGCCATCAGGACGATGTCGTTGGTGATGGCGAAGGCGCCGATGACGCCGTCGAAGGAGAAGGACGCGTCCAGGACCTCGAGGTAGAGGAACATGAAGAACGCGGCCTTGCCGGCCAGGACGATCGCCGGGCGTGGCTTGCCCTCGCGTTCCGCCGCTTCCTCCTGCTCGTGCTCACGCTCCTCCTCTTCCTCGAGCTTGTCCTCGAAGTAGCCGGAGAGACCGCCGACGATCATGTACGTGATGAGACCGGCGACACCGGAGAGCAGAACCGTCTCTGCCTTGTTCGCGCTGCCGGCGTGCAGATGGGCGTGGGTCGCGAATGTCATGGAGGTGGCCAGCAGCACGATCAGCGCGATGCAGACCGACAGCATGTCGACCTTGCCGAGCTTGGCCAGCGGCCGCTCGATCCAGCCGAGCCACTTGATGTCGCGGTCCTCGAAGATGAAGTCGAGGAAGATCATCAGCAGGAACATACCGCCGAAGGCCGCGATCGACGGGTGAGCGTCGGTGACGAGCTGTTCGTAACGGTCCTTGTCGGTCAGCGCGAGGTCGACGGCCTCGATCGGACCCATCGAGGCGCTGACGGCGACGATGACGACAGGGAAGACCAGCCGCATACCGAAGACGGCGATGAGAATGCCGATCGTGAGGAAGATCTTCTGCCAGAAGGCATTCATCTTCTTCAGGATGCCGGCGTTGACGACTGCGTTGTCGAAGGACAGCGAGATCTCAAGGATGGAGAGGATCGCCACGATACCGAAGGCGGTCCACCCCCCGATGAGGACCGCCGCGACGAGGCCGAGCGCGGTGACCGCGAACGACCAGCCGAAGGTTTTCAGAACCACTGGCTACCCAATCCCTTGTGTACGGGGTGTACGGGTCTCCCCCGCGCCGCACCCGGCTTTACGAAACGTTGACTCCAAAGTCTAGAGCGATGCCCCGCAGCCCCGACGCGTACCCCTGTCCGACCGCTCGGAACTTCCATTCGCCCTGGTAGCGGTAGACCTCGCCGAAGATCATGGCGGTCTCCGTGGAGGCATCCTCACTGAGGTCGTAGCGGGCGAGTTCCTGGCCGTCGGCCTGATTGACCACGCGGATGAAGGCGTTGCTGACCTGACCGAAGGTCTGGCCACGCTCGTCGGCCATGTGGATCGAGACCGGGAAGACGATCTTCTCGCACTGGGCCGGCACCTTGGAGAGGTCGATCAGGATCGACTCGTCGTCGCCCTCGCCCTCACCGGTGAGGTTGTCACCGGTGTGCTCCACCGAGCCGTCCGGGCTCTTGAGCTGGTTGTAGAAGATGAACCACTCGTCACCCATAACCCGTCCGCCGCTGCACATCAGCGCGCTGGCGTCGAGGTCGAACGGGGCTCCGGTGGTGGAGCGAGCGTCCCAGCCGAGACCGATCAACACCTGAGTGAGGTTCGGTGCGGCCTTGGACAGGGAGACATTTCCTCCCTTGGCGAGCGTGACGCCCATGATCCTGGTCCCTCCCCGAGTGAAGCCTGTGCGGTTGTACGGAGTCCTGTGCGCCCGGCGCCGTACTCAAACGGTGCGGCGCCGGGCGGGTGAGGCAGTCGGACCGGCTCAGACGTTCACACCGAAGTCCTGCGCGATGCCGCGCAGGCCCGAGGCGTAGCCCTGGCCGATGGCGCGGAACTTCCACTCCGCACCGTGCCGGTACAGCTCGCCGAAGACCATGGCGGTCTCCGTCGAGGCGTCCTCGGAGAGGTCGTACCGGGCGATCTCGGCGCCGCCGGCCTGGTTCACGACGCGGATGAACGCGTTGCGGACCTGGCCGAAGGACTGCTGGCGGTTCTCGGCGTCGTAGATCGAGACCGGGAAGACGATCTTCTCGACGTCCGCCGGGACGCCGGCGAGGTTGACCTTGATCTGCTCGTCGTCGCCCTCGCCCTCACCGGTGAGGTTGTCACCGGTGTGCTCCACCGAGCCGTCCTGGCTCTTCAGGTTGTTGAAGAACACGAAGTTGGCGTCACTGCTGACCTTGCCCTCCGCGTTCGTGAGGATGGCGCTGGCGTCGAGGTCGAAGTCGGTGCCGGTGGTGGTACGAACGTCCCACCCCAGACCGACGATGACCGCGGTGAGACCAGGTGCCTCCTTGCTCAGCGATACGTTGCCGCCCTTGCTGAGGCTGACTCCCACGAGTCCTCCCAATGGTGTCCAGGGGCGGTCAGCCCCGTTTTGTGCGTTGGTATCGGATCAACGTCTCGATCCTAGTGAGGGGTTCCCGGACCCCGCAGGCCCTGGAACCGAACAATCACAGGGTGTCGAGCGCCTTCACGTACTCGTTCAGGTCACGGGCGTCCGGCAGACCGTTGACGACGGTCCAGCGCACGACGCCTTCCTTGTCGATGACGAAGGTCCCGCGCACCGCGCAGCCCTTGTCCTCGTCGAAGACGCCGTAGGCGCGCGAGGCCTCGCCGTGCGGCCAGAAGTCGGACAGCAGGGGGTACTCCAGGCTCTCCTGCTCGGCGAAGACGCGCAGGGTGTGGATGGAGTCGTTGGAGACGGCGAGCAGCTGGGTGTCGCGGTCGGTGAACTTCGGCAGGTTGTCGCGCAGCTCGCACAGCTCGCCGGTGCACACGCCGGTGAAGGCGAACGGGTAGAAGAGCACCACCACGTTCTTGTCGCCGCGGAAGTCGGACAGCCGCACGGTCCTGCCGTGGTTGTCCTTGAGCTCGAAGTCGGGTGCCTTGTCGCCGACCTGGATCGCCATCGTCGTAGAACCCTTTCGGTGGGGCTGTTCGGGTGGTGAGAACACCCTATGCAGCGTCCACTTCGGGCCGTCGGACGGGCTGAGTGAATTCATTCAGCCCGTCCGCCGTTCGGGGACGAGGCCGGGTTACTTCTTGGACTTGGCGGCCTTGGGCGTCACCAGCCGGCTGCCGCTCCAGTCCTTGCCCACGCTGACGCTCTTGGACGCGGACAGCCCTGCCGTGGTCGCGGCTTCAGAGATGTCGCTCGGCTCAACGTAGCCGTCGCGGCCGGTCTTCGGCGTCAGCAACAGGATCGAGCCGCCCTCTTCGATGTACGTGGTGGCGTCCACCAGCACATCCGTGAGGTCGCCGTCCTCGTCGCGGAACCAGAGCACCACGGCATCGGCGACGTCGTCGTAGTCCTCGTCCACAAGGTCACTGCCGATCACTTGCTCAATGGCCTCGCGGAGCTCCTGGTCTACGTCGTCGTCGTAGCCGATCTCCTGGACCACCTGCTCGGGCTGGAACCCCAGCCTGACGGCAGGGCTCGTCTCCGCGTGGTCCGCGGTCGCGCTCACGGGTTGCCTCCTGATCATGTCTTGGTGAATATCTCAGCCACGCGCGTGCGCGAAGCATTGGCCGTAGTCCACACGGGCGGGACGGATCGCGCAAGTACCCGGCCGTTCAGACCGCCGAAACGGTGACGATCCTGGCTGTCTCGCCGCAACTCCCGGCAGGACGCCCCAAGCCGTTCGTGACATACGCCACACCTTTCTGCCCTCTTTGCGCGTTTGGGAACCCTATAGGAGCGTCAAGCTTGGGTTACCTCGAAGTAGAGATGACGTTTGGCATGCCGAGGTAGACGATGGTGGACGGTGCTGGGCACCCGCAAACCCCGAAAAGCAGCCCTCCGACAGGTAAGGAACACCGTGGCTTCCGGATCCGATCGAAACCCGATCATCATTGGCGGCCTTCCGAGTCAGGTTCCTGACTTCGATCCCGAGGAAACCCAGGAGTGGCTCGACTCCCTCGATGCCGCCGTCGACGAGCGCGGCCGGGAGCGGGCCCGCTATCTGATGCTGCGGCTGATCGAGCGGGCCCGCGAGAAGCGCGTGGCCGTGCCCGAGATGCGCAGCACGGACTACGTCAACACGATCGCCACCAAGGACGAGCCGTTCTTCCCCGGCAACGAGGAGATCGAGCGCAAGATCCTCAACGCGACGCGCTGGAACGCCGCGGTGATGGTCTCGCGTGCCCAGCGTCCCGGCATCGGCGTCGGCGGGCACATCGCCACCTTCGCCTCCTCCGCCTCGCTCTACGACGTGGGCTTCAACCACTTCTTCCGCGGCAAGGACGAGGGCGACGGCGGCGACCAGGTCTTCTTCCAGGGGCATGCCTCCCCGGGCATCTACGCCCGCGCGTTCCTGCTGGACCGCCTGAGCGAGCAGAACCTGGACGGGTTCCGGCAGGAGAAGTCGAAGGCGCCGCAGGGGCTGTCCAGCTATCCGCATCCGCGGTCGATGCCGGACTTCTGGGAGTTCCCGACGGTGTCGATGGGCCTCGGCCCGATCGGCGCGATCTACCAGGCGCGGATGAACCGCTACATGGAGGCGCGCGGGATCGCGGACACCTCCAAGTCGCATGTCTGGGCCTTCCTCGGGGACGGCGAGATGGACGAGCCGGAGTCGCTCGGCCAGCTGTCCATCGCGGCCCGTGAGGGCCTCGACAACCTGACCTTCGTCGTCAACTGCAACCTGCAGCGCCTCGACGGCCCGGTACGCGGCAACGGGAAGATCATCCAGGAGCTGGAGTCGGTCTTCCGGGGCGCCGGCTGGAATGTGATCAAGCTGGTCTGGGACCGCACCTGGGACCCGCTGCTCGCCCAGGACCGCGACGGTGTGCTGGTCAACAAGATGAACACCACGCCGGACGGCCAGTTCCAGACGTACGCCACCGAGACCGGCGCGTACATCCGGCAGCACTTCTTCGGCGACGACCACCGGCTGCGCGCGATGGTCGAGAACATGACCGACGACCAGATCCTGCACCTGGGCCGCGGCGGCCACGACCACCAGAAGATCTTCGCGGCGTTCTCGGCGGCCAAGGCGCACAAGGGCCAGCCGACGGTGATCCTGGCCAAGACGATCAAGGGCTGGACGCTGGGCCCGAACTTCGAGGGCCGCAACGCCACGCACCAGATGAAGAAGCTGACGGTCGACGACCTCAAGCGCTTCCGGGACCGGCTGCACCTGCCGATCGCCGACAAGGAGCTGGAGAGCGGGGTTCCGCCGTACTACCACCCGGGGCGGGACTCCGAGGAGATCCAGTACATGCACGACCGCCGCAATGGACTCGGCGGTTACGTCCCGACGCGCGTCGTGCGCTCCAAGCCGCTGACGCTGCCGGAGGACAAGACGTACGCGACCGTGAAGAAGGGCACCGGCCAGCAGTCGATCGCGACGACGATGGCCTTCGTACGGCTCCTCAAGGACCTCATGCGGGACAAGGAGATCGGCAAGCGGTTCGTGCTGATCGCGCCGGACGAGTACCGCACGTTCGGCATGGACTCGTTCTTCCCGAGCGCGAAGATCTACAACCCGCTGGGCCAGCAGTACGAGGCCGTCGACCGTGAACTGCTCCTCGCGTACAAGGAGTCGCCGACCGGGCAGATGCTGCACGACGGCATCTCCGAGGCGGGCTGTACGGCGTCGCTGATCGCGGCGGGTTCGTCGTACGCGACGCATGGCGAGCCGCTCATCCCGGTGTACGTCTTCTACTCGATGTTCGGTTTCCAGCGCACCGGCGACCAGTTCTGGCAGATGGCCGACCAGTTGGCGCGCGGCTTTGTGCTGGGTGCGACGGCGGGCCGTACGACTCTGACCGGTGAGGGTCTGCAACACGCCGACGGGCACTCGCAGTTGCTGGCCTCGACCAACCCGGGCTGTGTGGCGTACGACCCGGCGTACTCGTACGAGATCGCGCACATCGTGCAGGACGGGCTGCGCCGGATGTACGGCAGCGACGCGGAGCATCCGCACGGCGAGGACGTCTTCTACTACCTCACCGTCTACAACGAGCCGATCCAGCACCCGGCCGAGCCTGCCGACGTCGATGTCGAGGGCATCCTCAAGGGCATCCACCGGATCTCGGCCGGGACCGCGGGGTCGATTCCGGCGCAGGTCATGGCGTCCGGGGTCGCGGTGCCGTGGGCGCTGGAGGCGCAGCGGATCCTCGCCGAGGACTGGAACGTGAAGGCCGACGTGTGGTCGGCGACCTCCTGGAACGAACTGCGGCGCGAGGCCGTGGCGTGCGAGGAGCACAACCTGCTGCATCCCGAGGAGGAGCAGCGGGTGCCGTGGGTGACGCGGAAGCTGAGCGGAGCCGAGGGACCGTTCGTGGCGGTTTCCGACTGGATGCGGGCGGTTCCGGACCAGATCTCGCGCTGGGTGCCCGGGACTTACCAGTCGCTGGGGGCCGATGGCTTCGGGTTCGCGGACACGCGGGGAGCGGCTCGGCGGTTCTTCCACATCGACGCGCAGTCGATCGTGGTGGGCGTGCTGACCGAGCTGGCGAAGGAGGGGAAGGTCGATCGGTCGGTGCTGAAGCAGGCCATCGACCGGTACCAGTTGCTCGATGTCTCGGCCGCCGATCCCGGGGTTGCTGGGGGCGACGCGTAGCGCTGCGCGCAGCTTGGTGGTTGAAAGGGCGGTGGGGCCTGCGGCTTCACCGCCCTTTCACGTTCCCTACGATGCGGGCATGGAGGAGCAATCGGCGCAGGAGCGTTGGGAACAGCGCACCCAGCGGCCTTTGATGGTGCTTGCCGTGCTGTTCGCCGTCGCCTATGCCGTGCCGATCGTGGACACGTCCGCGGGGCGCTCGCTGACGGTGGCCTGCGCGGTGGTCGAGTGGGTGGTGTGGGGGGCGTTCGCCGCCGACTATCTGGTGCGGCTCGTACTGGCGCGGCACCGGGCGGAGTTCGTACGGCGGCACTGGCTGGACCTGTGTGCGGTGGTGCTGCCGCTCGTGCAGCCGTTGCGGCTGCTGCGGGTCGTGTCCACGGTGTTGCTGGTGGGGCAGCGGGCGCGGATGGCCTCGCAGATCCGGTTGACGACGTATGTCGCCGGGGCGGTGGTGGCGTTGCTGATGTTCGGGTCGCTTGCGGTGCTGTCGGTGGAGCGGGAGTCGCCGAACGGGAACATCAAGACGCTGGGTGACGCGGTGTGGTGGTCCTTCACGACGATGACGACCGTGGGGTATGGCGATCACGCGCCGACCACTGGGCTGGGGCGGATTCTGGCGGTCGGGTTGATGTTGTCCGGGATCGCGCTGCTGGGTGTCGTCACGGCGAATATCGCTGCGTGGTTCATTGCGCGGTTCGAGTCCGATGACGTGGAGGAGCGGCGGCAGACGGAGGCGATCGCCCTGCTGACGGAGGAGGTTCGGGCGTTGCGGGCGGAGGTCGCGGCGTTGTCGGGGGCGGCGGGGGTTGTGGTGCCGGGGGGTAGGGACGGGCAGCGTCAGTAGTCGCGTTGCCCGGGGTGTTGGCTGAGGCGGAGTGGGTCGCGCGGCCCGGCGCTGACGGGGCGCCGCCTGCGCCCACCCGTGCCGCCCCAGGCGGCACGCATGCCCGCAGCTTGGCGGGACGGCAGCCCGCCGCCTGCCGGGTGGGCCGCCGCCCCAGGCGACACGCATGCCCGCAGCGTGGCGCCCCGTAGGTTTGCGCTTAGAGGAAGCCCTGGCCTGGGGTTGTTGTGCCTGCTAGCCAGAGGATGGCCAGGAGGGTGTCGATCGTGCCGAGGACCAGGGCGATGAGGGCCGGGAGTGGGCGGGCTGTTGACCAGGTTCGGCCCATGGAGAGCCAGCCGCAGGCCATGGCCACGGGGCCGAGGATGATGCCCAGGGTGAAGAAGCCGGCGATGGCGCAGATCGCTCCGATGATGCCGAGGGTCGCGCGATCCGGCCCGGTCCGTGACCACGTCCGGCCACGTGAGCGGGGGTACCTGCGCGTTCCGTGTCCGAAGCCCGCCATCTCAACTCCCGGGGCCCGTCGATCGGTTCGGTCGGCGGACGAGTACCCCCGGTTGCGTTCCTAATCCTGCGGGACTGCGGCGCGCCGCCCCCCTCCGGCAGCGCGCCGCAGTCCCGGTCGCCCTTCTCGTCGTACGAACTTGCCTCTGGAACATGCCGCACGAAGGACGTGACCACTGTGAACCGCGGCGCGTGCCGGGTGCGAGGAATCTTTAGCGCTGTCACCCTGATGGGCGAAATCGCCTTGCATTCCGCGGTGTTGAGCGCCTAGATGTGGGCCGCCCCCGCTCCCGCCTCCGCGTTCTCGCCCCGCTTGGTGAGGAACGCGACCAGCACGGCCACCGCGGCGACTCCCGCCGCCACCAGGGACGCCAGGCTCATGCCGGAGATGAAGGTGTCGTGGGCAACGTCGGTGATCTTCGCGGCGATCGCCTCCGGCGTGCCCTTGGCGATCGGGGCCATGCCGACCTGGACCGCCTCGGAAGCCTGGGCCTCCTGCGCCGGGGTGAGCTGCGGAAGGCCCGCGTCCGCCCAGTTGCCCGCGAGGTCGCTGTCGACCTTGGAGGCCATCACGGCGCCCAGCACGGCCGTACCGAGGCTGCCGCCGATCTGCATCGCGGCCTGTTGGAGGCCGCCCGCGACGCCGGAGAGCTCCATCGCGGCGTTGCCGACGATGACCTCGGTGGCGCCGACCATGACCGGCGCGAGGCCGAGGCCCAGGAGCGCGAACCAGAGGGACATCAGGGCGCTGCTCGTGTCCGTCTCCAGCGTGGACATGCCGTACATGGCGATGGCGGTGCACGCCATGCCGCCGGCCAGCGGCACGCGCGGGCCGAGCTTGGTGATCATCGCGCCCGCCAGCGGGGAGCCGACGATCATCATGCCGGTGAGCGGGAGCAGGTGCAGGCCGGCGCCGATCGGGCCCATCCCGTGCACGTTCTGCAGGTAGAACGTCACGAAGAACAGGCCGCCCATGAACGCGATGGCCATCAGGACCATCAGGACCACGCCCGCGGACAGCGGGATCGAGCGGAACAGGGCCAGCGGGATCAGCGGTTCCTTGACCCTCTTCTCCCACAGCGCGAACAGCACGAAGCCCACGACCGACACCGCCACGAAGAGCCAGGTCTTCCCCGCGCCCCAGCCCCACTCGGGCGCGTTGATCAGCGCCCAGACCAGGCAGAACATCGCGCCCGAGAGCAGGCCGATGCCGAGGATGTCGAAGGAGCGCGGCGCGTTCTCGGCGCGGTGGTCGAGGAGGATCCACACGCCCAGCGCGACGGCCAGGATGCCGACGGGCACGTTGATGAAGAACACCGACTGCCAGTTGACGTGCTCGACGAGGACACCGCCGAGGATCGGGCCGCCGGCGGTGGAGGCGCCGATGACCATGCCCCAGATACCGATGGCCATGTTGAGCTTCTCGGCCGGGAAGGTGGCCCGCAGCAGGCCGAGCGCGGCCGGCATCAGCAGGGCGCCGAACAGGCCTTGCAGGACGCGGAAGGCGACGACGAGCCCGATGCTGCTGGACAGGCCGATGGCGCCGGACGCCGCGGCGAAGCCGACGACGCCGATCAGGAAGGTCTGGCGGTGGCCGAAGCGGTCGCCGAGCTTGCCCGCGGTGATCAGGGAGACCGCGAGGGCGAGGAAGTAGCCGTTGGTGATCCACTGGACCTCGGCGAAGGTGGCGCCGAGGTCCTGCTGGATGGCCGGGTTGGCGATGGCCACGATGGTGCCGTCGAGGGCCACCATCATGACGCCGACGGCGACGGTTATGAGGGTGAACCACGGGTGGCCGCGCAGCCCCTTGGCCGGGCTGGCGTCCGACGGGGCTTGTGGTGCTTTGTCCCCCGGCCCCGTCTTGTCGATGGTGGTCTGACTAGTCATGCGTTCGAGGCTAATGACAGCCACTGACAATTGACAAACCAATTCACAAGACGGTAACTGACACACATGGAAACACTGCGCGAACGCAAGAAGCAGCGCACCCGGGACGCGCTGCTACGCGCCGCGCTCGAACTGTTCACCACGCGCGGGTACGAGCAGACGACCGTCGACGACATCGCCGAGGCCGTCGAGGTCTCGCAGCGCACCTTCTTCCGCTACTTCGCGAGCAAAGAGGAGGCCGCCTTCTTCGCCGCTCGCCTCGCCGAGTCCCGCTTCGTCGAGGCCGTACGGGCCCGCCCGCCCCACGAGGCTCCGCTGGAGGCGCTGCGCCGGGCCGTCCTGGAGAGCTGGGACACCATCGGCGAGGCCATCGAGGAAGTGGTGCCGCTCGAACTCCACATGCGCATCTACCGGATGATCGAATCGACACCCTCCCTGCTCGCCGCTCATCTGGGGCGCTCGGCGGAGCTGGAGGAGGAAATCGCCCGCATCATCGCCGAGCGCGAAGGGCTCGACGTGGACACCGATCCGCGACCACGTCTCGTCGTGGCGGTCTTCAGCTCGGTCATCAGGGTCACGGAGCGCATGTGGTCAGAAGGGGACGACTTCAGCCTGACGGCGATGCGCGAGCTGACCGCCACCTACCTGGAACAACTGGGACCGGCGCTGATGGGGAACTGGCGAACGAACTGAGGTCATCGTCACGTAACCCCCAAACGTGATCCCCGTCACTTGGTTAACGCGAGACCGTCTCGTTCTCCTAGTGTGTCCTCCCAGTGACTTCCTTCGACACCTCTCCCCAATTGAACGTCTGGCGCGCACTGCTCGCGCTGGCCGTGGTGTTCGTGATGCTGGCGACCACGGGCTGGACCGCCCTGCGCCACCAGCGGACGTCCACCCCGCTCCAGGCTTCGGTCACCGCGTGGGAGGACGGCCGTATCAACGGTCACCGACTCCCCGACCCGGACGCCGGTCCCGCCCTGCTCAGCCGCTTCTTCGCCACGCTCACCGCGGCGCAGCGCATCGACCTCGCGCAGCGCTACTCCCTCGCGGTCGGCAATATGAACGGCGCCCCGGTCGAGCTGCGCTACCGCGCCAACCGGATCGCCATCGACCAGGCACGCAAGGTCGAGCGAAAACGCATGCACGACGAACGCCTGACGCCCGACGGGCAGCAGGAGGCGGGGCGTCGTATGCACCGCCTCGAGTCGCTGATGCAGGCCGAGCGCAAGATCCTCGCCTTCGACCCCGCGGGCGGGGGGCGGGTCGCCGAGGTCTTCGGCAACCTGAACAAGGCCGAGCGCGTCTCCGTTGTCGTGCCCGGTGTCGACACAGACCTGCTCTCCTTCCAGAAGACGGCCCGCAAGTACACGGCGACCGCCGGTATGGCCGAATCCCTCTACCACGCCGAACGCGAGGCGAGCCCCTCGACGCGTACGGCCGTGATCGCCTGGGCCGACTACACCACCCCCGCCGGTCTCGGCATCGAGTCGGCCACCGCGACACGCGCCACCGAGGGAGCCGTACGACTGAACTCGCTGGTCAGGGCGTTGCCCGGAGCCTCGGCCGTCTCGCTGTTCTGCCACAGCTACGGCTCCGTGGTGTGCGGACTCGCCGCGCATACGCTGCCGGGCCGGGTGGCCGACATAGCCGTGGCCGGCAGCCCGGGCATGCGGGTCGCCAAGGCGTCCCATCTGCGCACCTCCGCTCATGTATGGGCGATGCGGGACGCCGACGACTGGATCGAGGACGTGCCGTATCTCGAGCTCGGCGGGCTGGGGCACGGTGCCGATCCGATGTCCCGCGCGTTCGGGGCGCGGGTGCTGGGGGCACGGGACGCGAAGGGACATGGCGGCTATTTCGAGCCCGGTACGGAGAGTCTGCTGAACTTCGCCGAGATCGGCATTGGCGCGTACCACTCGGTTCACTGCGCCGACGATGACGAAGGCTGCCGGGCGGGTTTGTCCGACAGCGCCACGGCCGGACGCGCGTAGAGGCGCAAGAAACTGCGGTTTGCGCGGGGAGGGGACGAAGGAGCTCGTGCCGCATACGATGAGCCGCATGGGTGACGTACTGGCCGGATTTCATGCCGCCTGGGAGTTCGAGTCCGACTCCGTGCTCATCCGCTACGAACGGGGGATTCGAACACCCAAGCTGTTCCAGGTGCTCGGCGAGCGGCGCGTGCCGCTCGCAGCTCTGCAGGGGGTGACGCTCACCCACGGCAAGCGCGGCACGGTGATCCTGCGGGCCGAGCCGCGGCCGGGGGCGGATCCGCTGCTGGAGGCGGCCGCCGGCCAGCTGAAGGAGGGCAGCGATCCCTACCGCCTTGTGCTGCCGGCCGACAAGGAGACGCTGGCCGAGTACTACGCCGACGAGCTGCGGGCCGCGCTGACCGAGAGCGGGCCGGCGGAACGGTATCTGGTGGCCGCGCCAGATGCTCCGCGGGCCTTCAAGGCGTACGACGCGAAGGCGTCCTTCGACGGGCGTTCGGTGTCGTTCCGGTGGTTCTGGACCGGGGCGTCGTCCGCGAAGTGGAAGGCCGGGGACCAGACGTTCGCCGTCGGCGACCTGAGTGGGGTCGAGTGGCGGTCGCCGGAGGTCTTCGAGGGGTATCTGCGGTTGCTGCGGCGCGATGCGGCTGTGCCGCCGCCGGCGCAGGCCGATCAGGATCCGGGGGCTGTGGTGTTCGGGTTGGGGTACGGGCCTGTGCATGAGTCACTGCCGTTCGCGGCGGCTGTACTTGCCGCCGTGCGGGAGTGCGGGCCCGTCGCCGCGGTGCCGGCGAGCGCGCCGAGGCGCGATCCCGCCGACATCGCCGAGCGGATCCGTCATCTTGGGGAGCTGCATCAGGCGGGGTTGGTGACGGATGAGGAGTTCTCGCTCAAGAAGGCGGAGTTGTTGGCAGAGCTTTAGCGTCTGCCGAGTGCGGTTGTAGGGCTGGTGCGGGCCGTCCGTGGCTGGTCGCGCAGTTCCCCGCGCCCCTAAGGGCGTTGCACTACTCCCTGCCTGCCGATGTGAACGTCATGTCCGCGTACCTGTTTCCTGACACCTTTCCGGCGATCGGGTCCAGCAGCGCCAGGTCCTCCTCGCTCAGCACGATCCTCGTGGCGGCCGTGTTCTCCTCCACCCGGCTCGGCTTGCGGGTGCCCGGGATCGGGACCGCGGGGAGGCCGTGCTGGGCTGCCTGTTGGTGGACCCAGGCGAGGGCGATCTGGCCGAGGGAGGCGTCGTGGGAGTCGGCGACTGTGCGGATCGGGTCCAGGAGAGCCACGTTGGCGGCCGCGTTGTCGCCGGTGAAGCGGGGCTGCTGGCGGCGGAAGTCGTCGGGCGTCAGGTCCTTGTCGGCGGCGGCGAAGGAGCCCGTGAGGAAGCCCCGGCCGAGCGGGGAGTACGGCACGAGCGCCACGCCCAGCTCGCGGGCCGCGGGAATCACGTACGCCTCGATGTCGCGGCTGAACAGCGACCACTCGGACTGCACCACTGCGATGGGGTGCACGGCGTGGGCGGCGCGCAGTTCGGCGGCCGTCACCTCGCTCAGGCCCAGGTGCTTGACCTTGCCCTCGCGGACCAGTTCGGCCATGACGCCGACGGTCTCCTCGATGGGGACGTTCACGTCCCGGCGGTGCATGTAGTAGAGGTCGATGACGTCGACGTCCAGGCGCTGCAGGCTCGCCTCGACGGCCTGGCGGATGTACGGCGGATCGTTGCGGATGATGCGCCGCGTCGGGTCGTCCGGCGGGATCGACAGGGCGAACTTGGTGGCGATGACGAGTTCGTCGCGGTGGGCCTTGAAGAAGGGGGACAGGAACTTCTCGTTCTCCCCGGCGCCGTACGCGTCCGCCGTGTCGTACAGGGTGACGCCCAGTTCCAGCGCCCGCTCCAGGGTGGCCCGGGACTCCTTCTCGTCCGTCGGACCGTAGGCGAAGCTCATACCCATGCAGCCGAGGCCCTGGACGCCGACCTCGGGGCCGCCGTGCTCGCCCAGCCGGGTCGTGGGGATCCTGGTGCTGTCGGTCATCGGGGCCTCTCCGACGCCAGGGCACGCCCGGCGTCCGCGTAGAAGTTGATCTTCCGGTCGAGTACGGCGAGGGTGTCGTTCAGCTCCGCGATCCGGGCGCGTACGTCCCGTCGGGTCGCCTCGAGGAGTTCGTACCGTTCGCCGTAGGTGTGGTCGCCCTCGCGCACCAGCTCGGCGTACCGCACCATGTCGGCGACCGGCATGCCGGTGAGCCGGAGCTTGCCGACGAGGTCGAGCCAGTCCAGGTCGCGGTTGCTGTAGCGGCGCTGGCCGGTGTGCGAGCGGTCGATGTGCGGCATCAGACCGATGCGCTCGTACCAGCGCAGGGTGTGCGCAGTCAGGCCGGTGAACGCGGCGACCTCGCTGATCGTGTAGCTGTCCTGGCCGTCCGGCCGCCGATCGACGTGCGGCGGGCCTGCGCAGGTGTCGGTCCTGGTACTCGTGGTGTCCATCACCGTCATGGCCTCAACGCTATGGCCTTGGAGTGCACTCCAGGCAAGCCGACCGTGAGAAATCGGCAAGACTCCACGGGCTGTTGTCATTAGCGTGCGGGCCATGAGTCTCGTACGCCGTGCCACAGCCGAGGACGCGGAGGAAGTGCTCCGTCTGCGTCAGATCATGATCGATTCCGTGTTCTCCGCAGGGTCCGGTTCCACAGGGTCCAGCACGGACTGGCATACGGAGTCGCTCCCCACCCTCCGGGACCGGCTCGCCGACGCCGACGGGGACTTCGCCGCGTTCGTCGTCGACCATCCGGAGCGGCCGGGGGCCCTGGCGGCCCTGGTGGCCGGGACGGTCGAGTACCGCATCGGAAAGGCCGGGAATCCGCACGGGCGGGTCGGCTTCGTCTTCAGCGTCGCCACGGACCCTGACGCACGGCGCCGCGGGTACTCGCGCGCGTGCATGGCGGAGCTGCTGGAGTGGTTCCGGGAGCGGGGCGTCGGGCAGGTGGACCTCACCGCCTCCGAGGACGCCGAGCCGCTGTACGCCTCGCTGGGTTTCGCGCGCACGAAGGACCCCTTCATGCGCCTGAAATTCTGAGCGGCTTACGCTCGACGCATGTCCTTGAAGAGCCTCGCGTTGATCGAGAACTGGCCGGTTTCCACCGCCGCCGCGGCCGTCGTACGAGCCGACGGCACCGTCCTCGGGTCCCACGGCCCGACCGGACACCGGTTCCCCCTCGCCTCGGTCACCAAGCCGCTCGCCGCATACGCCGCCCTCGTCGCGTACGAGGAGGGCGCCATCGAACTCGACGAACCGGCCGGCCCGCCCGGCTCGACCGTCCGTCACCTCCTCGCCCACACCTCGGGACTCGCCTTCGACGAACACCGCGTCACCTCCGCACCCGGCGAGCGGCGGCTGTACTCCAACGCGGGTTTCGAGCAGCTCGGCGACCACATCGCGAAGGCCACGGACATCCCCTTCGCCGAGTATCTGCGCCAGGCGGTGCTGGAGCCGCTGGACATGACCTCGACGACGCTGGAGGGCTCCCCGGCGAAGGACGGCGTCTCGACCGTCGACGACCTCACCCACTTCGCCGCCGAGGTCCAGGCCCCCCGCCTCCTCGACCCCCGCACGGTCGCCGCGGCCATGACCGTCCAGTACCCGGGCACCAAGGGCGTCCTGCCTGGGTACGGACACCAGAACCCCAACGACTGGGGCCTCGGCTTCGAGATCCGCGACTCCAAGTCCCCCCACTGGACCGGCGCTTCCTCCTCACCGCGCACCTTCGGCCACTTCGGCCAGTCCGGTACGTTCCTCTGGATCGACCCGGACGCCCGGCTGGCCTGCGTCGCCCTCACGGACCGAGCCTTCGGCCCCTGGGCGGTCGACGTATGGCCGGCGTTCACGGACGCGGTACTCACCGAGGCCCGCTGAACTCCGCCTACTTCTCAGGCAGTTCCCACACCAGCACCTCGGCCGGCGCGGACACGGCCAGAAGTTCGAGATCCTTCTCGTCGGTCGCCCGCACCGCGTCCCCCGGCCCCAGCTCATGCGGACCGAGCCGGACGGTCCCGCGCACCACATGCACATACGTCAAAGGCGCGTCCGGCACGGCGGTACGCTCCCCCGCCGCGAGCCGCCGCACGTGCAGCATCGCGCCCGCCTCCGGAACGGCGTACGGCGTGGAGTCCGCGATGCCCCGCACGGTCTCGTAGGCGGGATCACCACCCGGCTCCAGCGGCGCCAGCCACATCTGCACGAACGTGAGCGGCTCGGTACCGTCATTCCGCTCCACATGCCGCACCCCGGCCGCCGAACTCAGCCGCTGAACATCACCGGGCCGGATCACCGTCTCGTGCCCGTGCGAGTCACGGTGCGTCAGCTCCCCCTCGACCACCCAGGTCACCAGCTCGGTATGGCTGTGCGGATGCTCGTCGAAACCGGCGCCGGGGGCGAGGTGCTCTTCATTGCACGCGATCACCGGCCCGAAGCGAAGGTTGTCGGGGTCGTAATGCGGCCCGAAGGAGAAGGCGTGCCACGACTCGATGCCGGCCGCGGGCTCGCCTCCCCGGTAGCGGTCCGTCGCACGCCGTACGTCCATCACGCCCCCACCGTAGTCACATCCAGCAAGCGGCAAGGGCCCACCAACCTCCACTGGTCCCACGCGCCGGCCGCGAGGGAGCCGCAGGGGGCGCGCCGGTGTCGAGAGCCCGAGCGCGCGGAGGCGCGAAGCGCTGAGCACGGTCGGGGTCTCGACACCGGCATTAAGCGCCCCCGTAGGCGACCGAGCCATCCGATAAGGCAGTCTTGTCCCGTGCCCGAACCCGAATCCAGCAAGCCCCCCGCCACCGCCCACGACATCCACCCCCACCCCGCAACCCTCAAGCGGCTGGAGAAGTCGTCGGGAAATCTCGCCGCGCAAGCCATCACGCGCATGGACGAGACGCTGCCGTGGTACCGGGCCATGCCCCCGGAGAACCGTTCCTGGATCGGTCTGGTGGCCCAGGCGGGCATCGCCGCGTTCACCGAGTGGTTCCGGCACCCCGACGCCCCCCAGGCGATCTCCACCGACGTGTTCGGTACCGCGCCGCGCGAGCTGACCCGGGCCATCACCCTCCGCCAGACCGTCGAGATGGTGCGCACCACCATCGAGGTCATGGAGTCCGCGATCGACGAGGTGGCGGCGCCCGGCGACGAGAACGTGCTGCGCGAGGCGCTCCTCGTCTACGCCCGCGAGATCGCCTTCGCCACCGCCCAGGTCTACGCCCAGGCCGCCGAGGCACGCGGTGCCTGGGACGCGCGCCTGGAGTCGCTGGTCGTGAACGCGGTCCTCAGCGGGGAGGCCGACGAGGGCGCGGTATCGCGCGCCGCCGCCCTCGGCTGGAACGCTCCCGAGCATGTGTGCGTGGTGTTGGGTACGGCGCCGGACGGTGACAGTGAGTTGACCGTGGAGGCGATCCGGCGGGCGGCCCGGCACGCCAAGTTGCAGGTGCTCACCGGGGTGCTCGGCAACCGGCTCGTCGTGATCGCGGGCGGCAGCGACAATCCCCTCGCGGTGGCCAAGTCGCTGATCGGGCCGTATGCCGCCGGGCCGGTGGTGGCGGGTCCCGTCGTACCGGATCTGCTGGCCGCGACCCGGTCCGCGCAGGCCGCCGCGGCCGGGCTGAAGGCGTGTTCTGCCTGGCAGGACGCCCCGCGGCCGGTGCTGGCCGACGATCTGCTGCCGGAGCGCGCGATGGCCGGGGACCCGAGCGCTCGCGAGCAGCTGGTGGAGGAGATCTACAGACCGCTGGAGGAAGCCGGGTCTGCGCTCCTGGAGACGCTCTCCGTCTATCTCGAACAGGCGAGCAGCCTCGAGGGCGCCGCGCGCATGCTGTTCGTCCATCCCAACACCGTGCGCTACCGGCTCCGACGTGTGACTGACGTCACCGGCTGGTCGCCATCAGATGTACGGTCGGCGTTCACGTTGCGGATCGCGCTGATCCTGGGGCGTCTGGCCGATGGAGATCCGCAGGCCTAGCCTTTTGTCGGGGGCCTACAAAACCCCTTCGCGTTCTTCGTCCCTGTCCCCACGGGCGGCCGTGGCCGTCCACAAGAGAGAGTGTGAGAGTGCTCGTACTCGTCGCTCCCGGCCAAGGCGCCCAGACGCCCGGCTTCCTGACCCCCTGGCTCGAACTGCCCGGTGCCGCGGACCGCGTCGCCGCGTGGTCGGACGCCATCGGACTGGACCTCGCCCACTACGGCACACAGGCCGACGCGGACGCGATCCGCGACACCGCCGTGGCCCAGCCGCTGCTGGTCGCGGCCGGAATCCTCTCCGCCGCGGCACTCGGTGACATTGCGCCCGGCGCGGTCGCCGGTCACAGCGTCGGCGAGTTCACCGCCGCCTCCTTCGCGGGCATCCTCGACGACACCGCCGCGCTGACCCTCGTACGCAAGCGGGGTCTGGCCATGGCCGAAGCCGCCGCGGTCACCGAGACGGGTATGTCGGCGCTGCTCGGCGGCGACCCCGAGGTGTCGGTGGCGCATCTGGAGAAGCTGGGCCTGACCCCGGCGAACGTGAACGGCGCCGGTCAGATCGTCGCCGCGGGCACGCTGGAGCAGCTCGCCGCGCTCGCCGAGGACAAGCCCGAGGGCGTCCGCAAGGTCGTCGCGCTGAAGGTGGCCGGCGCCTTCCACACGCATCACATGGCTCCGGCGGTCGACGTGCTGGCCAAGGCCGCCGCGGACGTGACGCCCGCCGACCCCAAGGTCACCTACGTTTCGAACAAGGACGGCCAGGCCGTCGCGACCGGCGCCGAGGTGCTCGACCGCCTCGTCGGGCAGGTCGCGAATCCCGTCCGCTGGGACCTGTGCATGGAGACCTTCAAGGAGCTGGGCGTCACCGCGCTCCTGGAGGTCTGCCCCGGCGGTACGCTCACCGGCCTGGCCAAGCGCGCGCTCCCCGGCGTCAAGACGCTGGCCCTGAAGACCCCCGACGACCTCGACGCGGCCCGCGAGCTCATCGCCGAGCACGCCGACGCCTGACGCCTAAGGAGCCGTAACGAACATGTCGAAGATCAAGCCCAGCAAGGGCGCCCCGTACGCGCGCATTCTCGGCGTGGGCGGTTACCGTCCCACCCGGGTCGTGCCGAACGAGGTGATCCTCGAGAAGATCGACTCGTCCGACGAGTGGATCCGTTCGCGCTCCGGCATCGAGACCCGGCACTGGGCCTCCGACGAGGAGACGGTCGCCGCGATGTCGATCGAGGCGTCCGGCAAGGCGATCGCCGACGCGGGGATCTCCGCCGAGCAGATCGGCGCGGTGGTCGTCTCGACCGTCTCGCACTTCAGCCAGACCCCGGCCGTCGCCACCGAGATCGCCGACAAGCTCGGCACCGCCAAGGCCGCCGCGTTCGACATCTCGGCGGGCTGCGCGGGCTTCGGCTACGGCCTCACGCTCGCCAAGGGCATGATCGTCGAGGGCTCCGCGGAGTACGTCCTCGTCATCGGCGTCGAGCGGCTGTCGGACCTGACCGACCTGGAGGACCGGGCCACCGCGTTCCTCTTCGGCGACGGTGCCGGTGCGGTCGTGGTCGGTCCCGCGCAGGAGCCCGCGATCGGCCCCACCGTCTGGGGTTCCGAGGGCGACAAGTCCGAGACCATCAAGCAGACCGTGCCGTGGAACGAGTACGACAGCTCCACGGGCAAGTTCCCTGCGATCACGCAGGAGGGCCAGGCGGTGTTCCGCTGGGCCGTGTTCGAGATGGCGAAGGTCGCCCAGCAGGCGCTGGACGCGGCCGGAATCAGCCCGGACGACCTGGATGTCTTCATTCCGCACCAGGCCAACGAGCGGATCATCGACTCGATGGTGAAGACGCTGAAACTGCCGGAGCATGTCACGGTCGCCCGTGACGTCCGCACCACCGGCAACACCTCGGCCGCCTCGATTCCGCTCGCGATGGAGCGGCTTCTGGCGACCGGCGAGGCGAAGAGCGGCGACACCGCGCTCGTCATCGGATTCGGGGCGGGTCTCGTCTACGCCGCCACGGTCGTTACCCTCCCCTAGGCACTCCGTGCCGGATCACCCGATCCGGCACGGGAACCAACGCCACACCCTCTGGATACATAGAAGGAGCGCCTGACATGGCCGCCACTCAGGAAGAGATCGTCGCCGGTCTCGCCGACATCGTGAACGAGATCGCCGGCATCCCGGTTGAGGACGTCCAGCTGGACAAGTCCTTCACCGACGACCTGGACGTCGACTCGCTGTCCATGGTCGAGGTCGTCGTCGCCGCCGAAGAGCGCTTCGACGTCAAGATCCCGGACGAGGACGTCAAGAACCTCAAGACGGTCGGCGACGCGACCGACTACATCCTCAAGCACCAGGGCTGACTCACCCCGTAGTCCTGACTGCAAGGCCCCGCCACCCGGCGGTGGCGCCGTTGTCCCCGCGATGAGCGGGGGTTGTCCTCCTCGGATCCGTTGGAGAAAGAATTCCCGTGAGCCCGACCAATCGCACCGTGGTCGTCACCGGTATCGGCGCAACCACACCGCTGGGTGGCGACGCAGCCTCTACCTGGGAGGGCCTGATCGCCGGCAAGTCCGGCGTCAAGCCCCTGGAGCAGGAGTGGGCGGCCGAGCAGGCCGTCCGTATCGCGGCCCCGGTCGCCGTGGAGCCTTCCGAGGTCATTCCACGGCCGCAGGCCCGCCGCCTGGACCGCTCGGCGCAGTTCGCGCTGATCGCCGCCCAGGAGGCCTGGGCGGACGCCGGTTTCACCGCCAAGGCCGGTGAGGACGGCGCCGTCGACCCCGACCGGCTCGGCGCGGTCATCGCCTCCGGCATCGGCGGCGTGACGACCCTGCTCGACCAGTACGACGTGCTCAAGGAGAAGGGCGTCCGCCGCGTCTCCCCGCACACCGTCCCCATGCTGATGCCCAACGGCCCCTCCGCCAACGTGGGTCTGGCCGTGGGCGCCCGCGCGGGCGTGCACACGCCGGTCTCCGCGTGTGCCTCCGGCGCCGAGGCCATCGGCTACGCCATCGAGATGATCCGCTCCGGCCGCGCCGACGTCGTCGTCGCGGGTGGCACGGAGGCGGCGATCCATCCGCTGCCCATCGCCGCGTTCGGCAACATGATGGCGATGTCCAAGAACAACGACGATCCCGAGGGCGCGTCCCGTCCGTACGACGTGGCCCGTGACGGCTTCGTCCTCGGCGAGGGTGCCGGCGTGATCGTCCTGGAGTCCGCCGAGCACGCCGCGAAGCGCGGTGCGCGGGTGTACGCCGAGGCGGTCGGGCAGGGTATCTCCGCCGACAGCCACGACATCGTGCAGCCCGAGCCGGAGGGGCGCGGCATCTCGCACGCGCTGCAGAACCTGCTCGACAACACCGACCTCAACCCCGCCGAGGTCATGCACGTCAACGCGCACGCGACGTCCACGCCGGCCGGTGACGTGGCCGAGCTGAAGGCGCTGCGGAAGGTGTTCGGCGACGACGCGGATCACATGGCGGTCTCCGCGACCAAGTCGATGACCGGGCATCTGCTGGGCGGCGCGGGCGGCGTGGAGTCGGTCGCGACGGTGCTGGCCCTGTACCACCGGGTGGCTCCGCCGACCATCAACGTCGAGAACCTCGACCCTGAGGCCGAGGCCAACGCGGATGTCGTGCGCGGCGAGGCCCGGAAGCTGCCGGTCGAGGGTCGGATCGCTGCGCTGAACGACTCGTTCGGGTTCGGCGGGCACAACGTGGTGCTGGCGTTCCGTACGGTGTGACAGCGCCGTTAGCTGGAAGTGGCCCGGTCTCCGTGGGGAGGTCGGGCCATTCGCCGTTGCTGGATCTGTTGTCGGCCGACTGCCGGTCGGTGGGGGCTGGTCGCGCAGTTCCCCGCGCCCCTGAAGGGGCGCTCTACACGACCTGGTGCAGCCAGCGGACCGGGGCTCCTTCACCCGCGTACCTGAACGGCTCCAGCTCGTCGTCCCACGGCTTTCCGAGGAGCTTGGAGAGTTCGGCTTCCAGGTCCGTTTCTCCTCGCTGGGAGCGGACGAGGGCTGCCCTCAGGCGGTCCTCCGGGATCAGGATGTCGCCGTGGATGCCGGTGACGGCGTGGAAGATGCCGAGGTCGGGGGTGCAGCTGTAGCGCTCGCCCTCGGCGGTGGGGCAGGGCTCGGCGGTGACTTCGAAGCGCAGGAGGTGCCAGCCGCGCAGGGCGGACGCCAGTTTGGAGGCGGTGCCGGCCTCGGCCTGCCAGGAGAACTCGGAGCGCCAGGTGCCGGGTGCCGCGGGCTGCCGGATCCAGTCGAGGCTGACGCGTGTGCCGAGCACCCCGGCCACGGCCCACTCGACATGCGGGCACAGCGCGCGCGGCGCGGAGTGCACGTACAGAACTCCACGTGTCGTCACCGGGACCTCCGGGCAGAGCGGACCATCTTTGCGAACTGGCGGAACGGCAGTGGTTCCAGCCACGTTTGATGGCGAGGCTACCGTGCGGCGGCGCAAGGAGTGTGACGTACCGTCGGTCCCGGTGCCGTGAAACGCCCGCCATTCACCCGGCAGGACGCTTGTACGGGTGCGCGGCGTTGCTTCTCGCGCGGTCGGGAACTCCCGCGCGTTGTTATGGGGGAGGAGCATTGCATGTCGAGCGAGGGGACCACCAGGGGATGCGGAAGCGCAGCGGCCGTGCGACGGCCGTTCTCGCCGTTCTGGTGACGGCTGTCCTGAGTGTCGCGGGGTGCGACGCCACCGGTGGCGACTCGCCGGCTCCGAGAGGCACCGAGGCCAAGCAGGGGAAGCCGTCCCCGAGGCCGACGCCGACGTGGGACCGCAGCCCGAGTTCGGTCGCCGCGGTGGGCGACTCCATCACCCGTGGTTTCGACGCGTGCTCGGTGCTGTCGGACTGCCCCGAGGCCTCGTGGGCGACCGGCAGCAGAGAGGACGTGGACAGTCTCGCCGTACGGCTGCTCGGGCGGACGCAGGCCGCCGAGCGCAGTTGGAATTACGCCCGGACCGGGGCGCTGATGGCGGACGTGGCCGGGCAGATGGCGCAGGCGGTGACGCGGAAGCCGCAGTTGGTGGCGGTGATGGCGGGGGCGAACGACGCCTGTCGCGCGACCACGTCGGCGATGACGTCGGTGGCCGACTTCCGCACCCAGTTCGAGGACGCGATGAGCACGCTGCGCACTGCTCTGCCCAAGGCCCAGGTGTATGTGGCGAGCGTGCCGGATCTGAAGCGGCTGTGGTCCGAGGGGCGGAGCAACCCAATGGGTAAGGCGGTGTGGAAGCTCGGCATCTGCCCCTCGATGCTGGACGACGCGGACGCCCTGGACGCGGCAGCGACCCTGCGGCGGGACACGGTGCAGGACCGGGTCGAGGCATACAACGAGGTGCTGGAGGAGGTGTGCGAGAAGGACCGGTACTGCCGCTTCGACGGCGGCGCGGTGTACGAGTACCGGTTCGGTACGGAGCAGTTGAGCCGCTGGGACTGGTTCCACCCGAGTGTGAACGGACAGGCGCGGCTGGCGGAGATCGCCTATCGCACGGTCACCGCGAAGAAGGCGTGAGCCGGGCTTCCGAATTAGAGTTCCGAACATGAACGAACTCTTCGGCACACTTTCCGACGGCACCCCTGTCCACCGCTGGACCCTGGAGCGTGCGAACGTGCGCGTGCGGATTCTGTCGTACGGCGGGATCGTGCAGTCGGTGGAGGTGCCGGACCGGGAGGGGCGGCCGGGGAACGTGGTGCTGGGGTTCGCGGACCTCGATGGATATACGGCACACCCGGAGCCGTATTTCGGCGCGCTCGTCGGGCGGTACGCGAACCGGATCGCGGGCGGCCGCTTCTCGCTGGACGGCGTGACATACGCGCTGGAGCCGAACAACGGGCCCAACTCGCTGCACGGCGGCGGGCGCGGCTTCGACAAGCGGGTGTGGGACGTGACGCCGGTCGAGCACGGGGTGCGGCTCGCGCGCGTCAGCCCGCACGGCGAGGAGGGCTTCCCGGGACGGCTCGAGGTCTCGGCGACGTACACGCTGGATGGCGCCGGTGCGCTGCGGATCGCGTACCAGGCCGTCACCGACGCGCCGACCATCGTGAACCTGACGAACCACTCGTACTGGAACCTGAGCGGTGCGGGGAACGCGGGCGGGCATGAGCTGCGGATCGCCGCGTCGCGGTTCACGCCGGTCGACGCGGACCTGATCCCGACCGGGGTCGCCCCCATCGAGAACACCCGCTTCGACTTCCGTGCGGAGCGCAAGGTCGGCGCCGGGTACGACCACAACTTCGTGCTCGACAAGGGAGTGACGTCGGCCCCCGAGCAGGTGGCCGAGCTGTACGACCCCGCGTCCGGGCGGGCGCTGACGGTCGCGACCACCGAGCCCGGCCTCCAGCTCTACACCGCCGACCACCTGAGCGAGCCCTTCTCCCCCGGCGACGGCATCGCCCTGGAGACCCAGCACTTCCCGGACTCCCCCAACCGACCGGAGTTCCCGAGCACGGTGCTGCGGCCGGGTGAGGTGTTCCGGTCGGAAACGGTGTACGGCTTCGCAGCCCGCTAGTCCTGGGAACACACGAGCCCCGGCCCGGGTGTCAGGTCCCGGGCCGGGGCTGTTCGTGGGAAGGCTCGTCCCGAAGTCCCGTCCCGCCTCAGACGTTAATCGTCGCGGTGAGACGGCGGTCCGTGATCGAGCGGCCGACCTGGATCTCGTACGAACCCTTCACAAACGACCACGACATGGTCATCTCGTCCCAGATCTCGAACATGCGGCGCGGGAGCTCCACCGTGACCTCGACCGTCTCGCCGGGCGCGGCCTCGACGCCCGCGAAGCCGGCCAGCCACCGCGCCGGGCGCTCGGCGTCGGGCTCGCTCGGCGCGAGATAGACCTGGACGACCTCGCGGCCCGGGCGCTGTCCGGAGTTGCGCACCCGGACCCGTACCGTCGTGCCCGTGACCTCGACGGACTCGTACGTCCAGTCGGTGTAGCCGACGCCGTGGCCGAAGGCGTACGACGGGCTGCGGCCCTCCTTCTCCCAGGCGCGGTAGCCGATGAACACGCCCTCGGTGTAAGGGAGTTCGCCCTCGGACGGGACGACCTGGGTGACCGGGGCGTCGGTGAGGGACCCCCAGGTGGTGGGCAGGCGGCCGCCGGGCTCGTGGGCGCCCGTCAGGACGTCGGCGAGGGCCGCGCCGCCCTCCTGGCCGGGGAACCAGCTGAGCAGGACCGAGGCCACGTCGTCGCGCCACGGCAGCTCCACCGGGGAGCCGGAGTTGACCACCACGACGGTGTTCGGGTTGGCGGCGGCGACCGTGCGGACCAGGTCGTCCTGGCGGCCGGGCAGGCGCAGGTCCGCCCGGTCGAAGCCCTCGGACTCGACGCGCTCGGTCGTGGCGACCACGACGACCGCCGTGTCGGCGTCGCGTGCCGCTGCCACGGCCTCGGCGATCAGCTCGTCGGGGTCGCGCTGCGGGTCCTGGTGGGCGAGGGCGAAGATGATCGCCCGCATCGGGAGGCCCTCGGGCCGTTCGACGAGGTAGGTCAGGGAGACGTCGACCGGTTCGCCGGCGGTGAGTTCGGTCTGGGCGCGGGGTGTGGGCTCGCCGAAGAAGGTGATGAAGGGGTCGTCCTTGGCGGGGTTCTGGACGTCGTCGAAGTGCGTCGTGCCGCCGATGGTGAGCGTGAAGGTGCCGATGCCCTGGATGCCGAAGGTGTGGAGCCCGCTCTCGCGCGGCGTGAAGGTGCCGGTGAGCTCGACGGTGTGCAGCTGCTCGTAGGTGACGCCCTCGGGCAGGGCTTGCGGGCCCATCCACTTGAGCTGGCCGCCCGGGGCGGAGTCGGAGCCGATGACGTTTCCGTCGGCGTCGCGGCAGATCGCACGCAGCTCGAAGCCCGGGTCGAAGACGGAGAGTTCGGTGTCGGGGGCGGCGCCGACGGCGTAGGTCAGGGTGCCCTCGGGAAGCGCGGCGGTGAGGGCGTCGAGCGGGGAGACGATCCGGGGCGGGAAGACGGTGGCGGAGCCGCCGCCGAGAACACGGGCGTCGCGGGCGGCGGCGCCGATGAGTGCGACCCTTCCCGGCTTCAGCGGTAGGGCTCCCTGGTTGCGTACGAGGACGAAGGCGCGGCGGGCGATCTCGCGGGCCAGCTCGCTACCGTCGACGCTCTCCGGGAGCTCGGTGACGACCGGCTCGGCGCCTTCCAGGATGCCGACGCGGGCCGCGAGGCGCAGGACATTGCGTACGGCGGTGTCGACCGTGGCCTCGTCGACCTTGCCGTCCCGTACGGCCGCCGCGAGCGCCGCGCCGTACACCGTCTCCGGACCCGGCATGGCGACATCGAGCCCGCCCTCGATGGCACCGACGGTCGACCGGGCGGCCACCCAGTCGGAGACGTTGAAGCCGTCGAAGCCCCATTCGCCGCGTAGGACCTCGTTCACCAGGTAGCGGTGCTCGGTCATCGTCGTACCGTTGACCGTGTTGTACGCGGTCATGATGCCCCAGGGGTGGGCGTTCGCGACGATGATCTCGAACGGGGCCAAGTACAGCTCGCGCAGGGCGCGTTCGGAGACCAGGTTGTTCACCGTGAAGCGGTCGGTCTCGGCGTCGTTGGCGACGAAGTGCTTGACCGTGGTGCCGACGCCGCCCGACTGGACGCCCTTCACATAGCCCGCGCCGATCAGGCCGGTGAGGTACGGGTCCTCGCTGTAGGCCTCGAAGTGCCGGCCGCCGAGCGGGGAGCGGTGCAGATTGACCGTGGGGGCGAGCAGGACGTGGACGCCCTTGCGGCGGGCCTCCTGGGCGAGCAGCACCCCTGCCCTGCGGGCGAGTTCCGGGTCCCAGGCGGCGGCGAGGGCGGTCGGGGACGGCAGGGCGATGGAGGGGTCGTCGGCGGTCCAGCGCACACCGCGGACGCCGATCGGGCCGTCCGACATGACCAGGGACTTCAACCCGATCTCGGGGAGCCCGGGCAGGGTCCACATGTCCTGACCGGACAGCAGCCGTGCCTTCGCGTCGAGTCCGAGCCTGGCGAGCGCGGCCTCGACGACCTCCTCGCGCGCTTCATCGGCGTGGGTGCGGGTTCCCGCCATCGGGGTGCCTCCTCGTTGAGTCCGTGCACGTCTTCATCCTTCCTCGGCACCCGTGAAGGACTCGAAACCGCAACCATCGACGTTCCGGGACTTCCTCAGGCTGCTGGGCGAGGAGGGCTGACGGCCGCCACGACCTCGACCTCCACCAGCGCTTCGGGTTTGAAGAGCTTCGACGCCTCGAAGGTCATGCTGGTGGGGGCTGTGCCGGTGAGGAACTCGCGGCGGACCGCGCCGTATTCGTGCAGCGTGCCGATGTCGGTGAGGTAGGTGCGGATGTTGATGATGTCGGCGAGCGTGGCTCCGTGGGCCCTGAGCAGCGCCTCGATGGCCTCGAAGACACCGCGGCTCTGAGCGGCGACGTCGGCCCCGTCGGCGACCTGTCCGGAGACGTACAACAGCGTTCCGCCACCGGGGAGTTCGACGCGGGCGACCTGGGAGTAGTAGGCGTTGGCGGGCTGCGGCGCGGACGGCGGACTGTCGAGAGTGACCTTCATGTCCTCGACGCTAGGCTCGGGCCTCGGGATGCGACAAGCGAATGTCTAGCATGGCTGCCATGCCGACCTCGCATGACCTGTCCACCCTGTGGCTGCGCGTGTTCCTGGAGGTCGCCCGGAACGGCTCGTTCACCGTGGCCGCCCGCACGCTCGGCTGGACGCAGTCCGCGGTGTCCCGGCAGGTCTCCTCGCTGGAGGCGGCGCTGGGCGGGGCGCCCCTGTTCGACCGGCTGCCGCGGGGTGTACGGCTGACGGAGGCGGGCCGGGTCCTGGTGCCGCACGCGGAGGCGGTCGTAGGGGCGCTGCACGGTGCCGCGCGTGAGCTGGCGGCGCTGCGGGAAGTGGCGGGCGGGCGGCTGCGGTTCGGGGCGTTCGCGACCGCCGACGCGGCGCTGGTGCCCCGCGCGCTGGCCGCGTTCCGCGCCCGCCACCCCGGCGTCCTGCTCACCCGCGAGGAGGGCTTCACGCCGGCCCTCCTGGACCGCCTCACCGCCGGCCACCTCGATCTGGCCGTGGTCTCCACGACGGGCGGCACGCCACTCGACGCGTACGAACTCCACCACCTCCTCGACGAGTCCCTGTACGTCGCCGTCCCCGCCGACCATCCCCTGGCGAACCATCCAGGCCCCGTCCGCCTCGACCGACTGGCCGACGCCGACTGGATCTCCGGCGGCTCCCGCCCCGAGGGCACGCTCCTCGACGCGGCCCTGCGCCAGGGTTTCCGCCCCCGCGTCGCCCATGTCGTCGGCGAGTGGACCGCCAAGCTGGGCTACGTCGCCGCGGGCCTCGGCGTGACCCTGGTCCCGGCGCTGGCCGCCGAGTCGGTACGCCCGGACGTCGCGCTGGTGCCGGTGCTCGACGAGAGGGCTCCGGCGCGGGCGGTGTATGCGGCGACGGTGCGGGGGCGGTCGCTGTCACCGGCGGCGGAGGCGTTCATCGGCGTACTGCGGGAAGTGGCCGCCGAGTTGACTGCCTCCCCTGGCTGATCTACCCATGTCCCTCCCGTCACGCAATACTGCCGAGCACGCTTCCCCGCAGCGACGGAAGGACCTGACCCCCTTGAATTCCATACGTGTTCGGATCGGCGTACTCGGACTCGCCCTGCTGGCGGGGCTCGCCGCCCCGACGACGGCGACGGCGGACACAGCCCCGTCCCCGACGGTCGAGGAACAGCGGCTGGACAAGGCGCAACCGCAGGAGATCCTCAGGCGTTCCGGATTCGACACGGTGGCGCCGGAGTTCGCGCGGGCGCTCGCGGCGACGGAGTCGTATGCGCAGGCCCGCCGGACCGTCGTTCGGGAGGGCGCGGCACTGTGGCGGCTGGCCGTGGCGCGGGCACAGGGTCGGGCGCCGGTCGGCGGGGATCTGAGCCGGGACGACGACCGGCCGCTGTACTGGGCGCGGCTGGGGATGACCCGGGAAGTGCGCACCTGGGAGCCGGAGTTCGGGCTCAGCGACACCCAACGAGCCAAGCTGCTCGACGAGTTGGAGCGGAATTCTCGGGGGCAGACCGCCATCCGGTATCCGCAGGGCAAGGGGATGAAGCGGGTTCTGGTCACTGGGTTCGACCCGTTCACGCTGGACCGGGACGTCCGGATCTCCAATCCGTCCGGGGCGACCGCGCTGGCCCTCGACGGCACGGTGATCGAGACGGCGGACGGTCCGGCACGGATCGAGACCGCCGTGTTCCCGGTGCGCTGGCGGGACTTCGGGCAGGGGACGGTGGAGCGGACGCTGCGGCCGTATCTGCCGAAGGTGGACCTGTTCACGACCGTGAGCCAGGGCCGGGTCGGACGGTTCGACGTCGAGCGGACCAACGGGGCCTGGCGGGGCGGCTTCCTGGACAACGAGAACACCGGTACGGCCGAGACCATCCCGGTCAGCGACCCGGCCTCGCAGCCGCAGTGGACGACGACCAGCCTGCCGTACGCCGCGATCGTGGCCGCGAACACCGGGCGGTTCCCCGTGTACGACAACACCAGCGTCACCGAGATCCCGGCGGGCGGCACCCAGTCCGTCGTACGGCCGGACGGACCGACCCCCGGGTCGACGGCGCGTGCCGGGGGCGGCGGCGACTATCTGTCCAACGAGATCGCCTACCGGGCCACGCTGTTGCGGGACCGGCTGGGGCTGCACGACGCGCTGCCGGGCGGGCATGTGCACACGCCGGTGCTGCAGTTCGGCACGGGCAACACCGACCCGGCGACGGGGGCGGTCACCGACCCCGAGTTCGTGCGGAACCGGCTGGACATCATCGGTCAGGTGCGGGCGATCCTGACGGTGGCCGTCAACGAATGATCACTGGGCGAGCACTGGCTGATCACCGGGCGATCACCGGGTGACTTCCTCCTCCTCGGAGTCTTCGGCACCGTCCTCGACGGTCTCCTCGCCGGCCAGGTCGCGGGCCATCAGTGTGGCGCCCGCGACCGCGCCCGGCATCAGGAACACGGCGACGAACGGGACCACGAAGGCCAGCGCGAGGGGTGTGCCGAAGCCCCAGACCAGGGTCTTACGGGAGCGGAGCAGGGTGAGGCGGTCGCGCAGGGCGACGCGGCGGCGCTGGAGGGCGACGGAGGTGAGTTCCTCCGTGAGGAAGAAGCCGGTGACGAAGAAGCCGATCACCGGGACGGCCGTCTGGCCGACGACCGGGATGAAGCCGCAGGCGAAGAGCAGGACGCCCCAGAGCGCGGCCCGTATGAGGACTCTCAGACTGTCGCGGCCGGAGATCCACAACTCGCGCCAGAGCGGCAGGCCGGACTCCGGTGCGGTGCCGTCCGGGGAGACGTCCCGGTCGACCTTCTCGGAGAGGTTCTCGTAGAAGGGCTGGCCGATCAGGAGGGTGACCGCGGTGAAGGTGAGGACGGAGAGGAGCAGGCCGAGGGCGAACAGGACGGCGGTGAGGAAGCCGCGGAACAGGCCGAGCCACGGGCTGGACCAGTCGTCGGCGAAGGGCGTCGCCCACGCCACGAAGTCCTCGCCCCACAGCGCCAGCGAGACCAGCGCCGCCGCATAGAGGACGAGCGTTATCAGGCCCGGGACCAGCCCGAAGCCGTACTGCTTGCCGTGCCGGGCCACCCAGCGTTGGCCCTTCAGCAGGTAATTGAAGCCCACCCCAAGATCGCGCATGGAGAAAACTCTAGCGGCATGCACTGACAGTGACGGGGTGGGCCGTGGGGAGTGGGAGTGGGCGGGGTCAGAAGGGGCGGTCGCCGGCGATGGCGACGCGTTCGGCGACGCGGCGGTGCGAGCCGTAGTCGTTCACCGCGTAGTGCTGTGTGGCGCGGTTGTCCCAGAAGGCGACGTCTCCGGGCTGCCAGCGGAACCGCACCTGGTACTCCGGGACATGCGCCTGCTGGAAGAGATAACGCAGCAGCCGGTCGCTCTCCTCGCGCTCCATGCCCGTGATCCGGGTGGTGAAGGAGGTGTTGACGAACAGCAGCCGTCGGCCCGTTTCCGGGTGGGTGCGCACCACCGGGTGCTCCACGGGCGGGAACTCGTCCTGATAGGGGGCGAGGCGCTCGGGGCCGTAGAAGCGGGCGAACCCGGGGATGAAGTCGTGCACGGCGGTGGCGCCGTCGATGCGGTCCTTCACGTCCTGCGGCAGGTTGTCGTACGCGGCGGCCATGTCCGCCCACATGGTGTCCCCGCCGAACGGCGGGACCTCACGGAGCTGGAGCACGGCGCCGAGCGCGGGCCGCTCACGGAAGGTGACGTCGGCGTGCCAGACGTTCTCGAAGGTGGGCGTGGCCTCGCCACCCTTGTCGAAGCGCACCACGTCCTCGCTGGATCCGCGGGCGAGCAGCGGGTTGGTCTCCAACTCCCCCCAGTTACGGGCGAAGTCGCGCTGCTGCGCGGAGGTGAGGTGCTGGGCGCGGAAGAAGAGGACCTTCCACTCCAGCAGGGCGCGGTTCAGCTCCTCGCGCAGTGCGGGATCGAGCGGACGCGAGAGGTCGACGCCTCGCACCTCGGCCCCGATGGTGCACCCCTGCGGCACAAGCTCAAGGTGCCGATACGGCCGTTCCTGCCACCCGTCGGGCAGCCGCCGCAGCGTGCGCGCACCCTCGTACATCCCGCCCTCGGGCACGCGCGCTTCGCGCAGCACCGTCGGCGGCACGGCGGATGGGACGGTCACGGTCATGGATGTGTCTCCTCGTTCGCGTTGTCTATGGCAGAAGACGGCCGGCGCGAGACACGTGTGCCTTGGAGCATCGCGAACGAAGGGCGTTGCGCGCGGCGAGCACACGGCTCGGCGGCAACTCGACTAGCGACCGGAGCGCTCGCACCCGGTCCGATCAGGGGCACGCAGAGGCCCCGTCGTCGTGTCGAATAGGTGCCCGATCATGACGACGATTGTGTGGGCCCCCCTTTGTCCTGTCAATGTCGCGCCCGCCCCGGTGACCGGTCACCGGGGCGGGTGGACCCTCCCGGCTATCCGAACTGGCCGGGCTGGTAGTCGCCGGCGGGCATCTGGAGCATGACGTTCGCCCGGTTGAAGGTGTTGATGAGGGCGACCGTGCAGACCAGGGCGGCCAGCTCCTCCTCGTCGTAGTGCTTGGCGGCGTTCGCCCACGCCTCGTCGGTGACACCGCCTGCCGCGTCCGCGATGCGGGTGCCCTCCTCCGCCAGCTCCAGCGCGGCCCGCTCGGCCTCGGTGAAGACCGTGGCCTCCCGCCAGGCCGCGACCAGATTGAGACGCTCGGGGGTCTCACCGGCGGCGACGGCGTCCTTGAAGTGCATGTCGGTGCAGAAGCCGCATCCGTTGATCTGGCTGGCGCGGAGCTTCACGAGCTCCTGTGTCGCGACCGGCAGCGTCGAGCCCTTGAGTACCGAGTTCGCCGCGGTGATCTGCTTGAAGACCTTCATGATGGTCGGGCTGCTGAAGGCGTCCAGTCGGGCAGTCATGGTGATCTCCTCCGCCGTTTTCGTTGGCTACACAGCTATGACGGAACGACCCCGACGGGATGTGACATCGCCGAATGTGACCTGCGTCTCCCCGTCTCACCCCGCCGCGGACACGGCCACCACCACCCCGCGATCCGCCGCCGGAGACACCGCCGCCGTCACCCGCACCGCCGCCGCCCGCGCCACCCGCCCCGCGCGCGAAGCCGTGGCCAGCATCAAGGGCTGAACCGACTCCAGGGCGGACACCACCAGTTCCTCCCCGGCGATGAGCACCGGCCGCGCCGCCTTGGTCGTCGCCGCGGCGGCTTCCGTGAGGTCGGCGAGAGGCGGCAGGGCGGCGCGTACGACACCCGCGCCCGCGGCGGCCGCGCGCTCGGCCAGGGCCACCTGGAGCGGCATCAGTGGAGCCAGCGCGGACGTCAACGCGTCGGCGACACGGCGGAGTTCGGGGGTCGACTCGTCGAGGACGTCGGTCGCCGCCCGGATCAGCGGGGTGAGAGCGAGCAGCACGCCCGCGGCCAGGCCCGCCGCCGCGGGCAGCAGCGGTGACGTCGCCTCGACGAAGTCGCCGAGGGCGGTGGCGAATTCCTCCACCGCGGGCTCCACCGCGTCCAGCACCGGCAGCAGGCTGTCGCTCAGCGCCGCCAGCAGCGCCTGGGCCGGTTCGCTGACCGGGTGCACGGCGAGCGGGGCGCCGCTGGTGCCGAGCCGGGTGAGGGTGTCGACGATGCGGTAGAAGGCCTCCTGGGCCTGCGGGGAGGCGCTGGCTTCGGCGAGTTCGGCGGTGGTCTCGCGCAGGACGCGCAGCACCTCCGCGCCCGAACCGTCACGTGGGTCGAAGGTGTTGATGGCGATTCTGGTGATGTTCCCGGCCGTGTCCAGGAGTTGGCCGGTGATGTCGGTCGTGCTGCGGGCCATGCGCAGCATCTCGTCCCTGCTGGGGAGCGAAGGGATCGTCGCCATGAACACTCCTCGCGTAAGCGCTCCGCTGGAAGGCGGTGACTCGGCTGCGGGTCCGTCGGGGCTGGTCGCTCCCCGACTCTCGGCTTCGCTCGAGCAGGGGGACCCCCATCGTGGCGGAGCCTCATATGTCACAGCCCCGCGCCCCTCTTGGGCGCTGTGGCACACCGCCGGGCCCCCTCAGCATGCCCCGTTCACCGGGCCGGGGATGCGCCATCCGGGGCATCGGCGACACGGACTCCCTCTTGTTGCCGTTGAGTCGAACAGGTACATCTCGCCGTACCGATCTCAGGAAGCCCGGAGGAGGTACGCGTGCGCACCACGAGAACCGCCCCTGCGAGACCCGTCCTGATCACCGCCCTGGCCCTCACCACGGCCGGCTCACTTCTGCTCACCCCCGGCAGTGCCGGGGCCGACACCGAGCCCGTCACCCGCGAGGGCCCTGCCCTCGACCGACAGGCCGCCCTGACCCCGGTGAGCGCGGCCGAACGGGCCCTCGCCACCACCGTCGGCAGAACCGATTCCGCAAGCGGCTATCCCCGTGAGCAGATCCTCACCCCCGACCCCGAGAACCCCGCCGACAAGTCCATCAAGCTGGGCCTCACCCCGTACCACGCGATCGCCCCCAAGCTCAACGCCTTACAGTCCCTGGGCGATCGGGTGAGCGTAGAGGTTGCAGGCCGTTCGGCAGGCGGGCACCGCCTGTATCTCGTCACGGTCACCGCCCCGGAGTCCGCCCGCCAGACCCGCGCCCAGGAGCGGATGCGCGAGCTGATCGACAAGGCACCCGCAGCCGCCGCCAAATCCCCCGAGATCAAAGCGCGTTACAAGATCCCGCTGTTCGTGAACAACAACATCCACGGCAACGAGTGGGAGGGAACAGACGCCTCCCTCAACCTCATCAAACAACTGGCAACGGCGAGCGACACGCGGACCAAGGACCTCCTCTCCCGCTCCCGCCTCTACTTCAACATCACCGCCAACCCGGACGGCCGTATCGCCGGCACCCGCGCCAACGCCAACGGCTTCGACATGAACCGGGACTTCGTGACCGCCTCGCAGCCCGAGGTGCGCGCGATGCGCCAGATCCAGATCGACAAGCAACCCGCCGTCATGCTCGACCTGCACGGCTACGTCAACGGCACCCTCATCGAGCCCACCACTCCCCCGCACGGCGAGAACTACGAGTACGACCTCTTCCTCAAGAACACCTACGCCAACGCCCTGCGCATGGAGTCGGCAGTCAACGGCCTCGGCTACACACGCGCCAAGGACGGCGTGGAGCCCGCCCAAATCCCCTTCCGCGATCAGCAGGAGGGCTGGGACGACTGGCCGCCCATCTTCACCCCGCAGTACGCGGCCTTCCAGGGCACGGTCGCCGCGCACACCGTAGAGATCCCCCTAGCGGTGAACAACGAGGAGTACGACACCCTCCCGACGGCGGAACTGCGCCGCAGGTCCGCGATCAACGTCGACATAGCGGGCGCCGCCATCCGCGCCACCCTCGACTTCACGCGCACTCACCGCGGTTCACTGATCGCCGACCAGATCGAGGTCTTCCGGCGCGGCGCGGCAGGCGAGGCACAGATCCCGGTCTCGGAGGAGACGGTCCCCGGCGTCCCCGGCATCGGCCCCGAGGACGTCTACACCACGAACTTCCCCCGCGCATACGTCATCCCCACCGGGCCAACCCAGCGCTCGGCGACCGCAGCCGCCCGCCTCGTGGACCACCTCCTCGCCAACGACGTCACCGTCACCCGCGCAACCCGCCCCTTCCGCCTGGCCGGAAGGACGTACGCACAGGGCTCCTACGTCATCGACATGCACCAGTCCAAGCGCGGCCTCGCGAACGCCCTCCTCGCCGACGGCACCGACATCAGCGACAAGGTATCGGTGATGTACGACATCTCGGGCTGGAGCCTGGGCCGCCTCTGGGGCGCCACGGTGAAGTCCGCACAGAGCGGCAGCCTGCCGTACGGCGCACTCCGCACCCTCGACAGGGCCGCACCCGTCGCCCACGTAGCCCCCTACGGCCCCCTCCGCCTCCGCCTGGACACCCCCCAGGAGATCGCGGCCCTCAACGACCTTCTCCAGCAGGGCATTTCCATACGCCAGGCCCCGGACGGCAGCGCAATCGTCCCGCCCTCGGCACGCAAGGCCGCAGTCACCGCGGCCCGCACCCACGACGTCACCTTCGAGGCAACACACACGCGCGGCACCACGGAACTGCGCCGACTCCGCCTGACAGCCGCCGTCACAGCGGGCGAGCTGTTCGCGCTCCGGGAGATGAACTTCGAGGTCACGCCCGTCTCCACGACCGTACTGAACGCGGGCTTCGACTGGTCGAAGACGGACGCGCTGTTCGTCTCGGCGGGACTGTCCTACGAAGCCCTGAATCCGGCAGCCCGCAAAGCCCTGGACACCTTCCTCACCCACCACGGCGGCGGGCTGGTCGGCCGAGGCGCCACCGGCGCGGACCTCACCTCCGCGACCGGACTGCTGGCCGCGAAGCCGGTAGAGGGCAACGGTGACGCCAACGGCGTAGTGCAAGTCGCGAATAACGGCGGGCGTATCACCGGCGGAGCTCCGGACCACAGCTTCGTCTACGCGCCCGTATGGTTCACCGACCTCGGCCCAGAAGTGCGGGTGGAGCAGTCGTACGCGACCGGTAACCCCTTGCTCTCCGGTCACTGGCGGCCCTTGGAGGACGGCAGTGGTGGTCCGGAGGCAGCGGCCGGGCAGGCCTCGGTCGTCAGTGGTCCAGGTGCCGTGCTGTTCGGCACCGAACCCCTCTTCCGGGATCATCCGAAGGGGGAATTCGCGCAGGTGGCGCGGGCATTGTTCACCGTGGCACAGGCGAGTCAGGAGAGTGGTGGATGACGACGAAGGAGATCCACGGCACCGTGGCGGACGGTTTCGAGGCGGTGCGCGACGAATTCGCCGCGTTCGTGGCGAGCGAACGGGACGACTACGAGGGCCAGTTGTGCGCGTACGTCCACGGCCGCAGAGTCGTCGACCTGTGGACCGGCGAGGGCGCCGACGCCACGTCCCTCTACGGCGTGTACTCGTCCACCAAGGGCGCCGCCCACCTCGTGGTCGCGCTGCTCGTGCAGGACGGCACGCTGGAACTCGACCGCAAAGTGACCTACTACTGGCCGGAGTTCAGCGCCGAGGGCAAGGCCAACCTCACTCTGCGCGACCTGGTGACCCACCGGGCGGGCCTGATCGGCCTCGACACCGGCTTCTCCCTCGACGAGCTGGCCGACGACCGCATGATCGCCGAACGGCTCGCGGACCAACGCCCGTTCTGGCGCCCCGGAACCGCCTTCGGCTACCACGCCCTGGTCATCGGCGCCCTCGCCGGCGAGGTGGCACGCCGCGCGACGGGACACACCCTCCAGGAACTGTTCGAGGAACGCGTACGCGCCCCGTACGCCCTCGATTTCCACCTGGGGCTCCCGCAGCCACTCGAGCCCCGCTTCCGCTCGGCCCAACCCATGCTGCCGACCCCGAAGCAACAGGCCGTACTGGACGCGGCCCCGACCGGCCCGCACACCCTCGCGTCGATCGCGTTCAACGCCCATGTCCCGAACCCGGGCGAATTCACCGACTTCGCCAACTCCCGCACCGTACGCGCCAAGGGCCAGGCCTCAGCGGGCGGCGTGGCCTCCGCACGCGGCCTGGCCGGCATGTACGCGGCGGCCATCAGCGAGATGAACGACCGCCCACCCCTCCTCAAGCCGGACACCGCAGCAGAGGTGGGCCAGATCCACTCCATCGGCTACGACCTGGTCGCCCGCACCCACCGCTCCTACGGCCTCGGCTTCCAGGCCACCGCCGACACCTGGTACCCCTTCCTGGGCGCCGGCGCCTTCGGCCACAGCGGCGCCCCCGGCTCCCAGGCCTTCGCCGACCCCCGCAGCGGCCTGGCCTACGGCTACACACGCCGCCGGTTCGCCTACCCAGGCGGAGCAGCACCGGAGAACGAGCGGTTCGTAAGGGCCGCTCACACTTCAGCGCTGGCGACCTGACCGCCAGCAAGAGCAGAGGGCAAGAGCCCACCAACAACAACTGGTCCAACGCGCCGGCCGCGAGGGAGCCGTAGGGGGCGCGCCGGTGTCGAGAGACCGAGCGCGCGGAGGCTCGTCAGCGGTATGTGGCGGCGATCGCGCCAGC
>NZ_JBFALC010000071.1:29310-46723 GCF_040656035.1 Streptomyces sp. NPDC050211 | reverse complement strand
TTGTGGAGTTCTGTGGTGTGCTCTACGTTTGTGACGCCGGGTCAGGGGCGCGGGGAACTGCGCGACCAGCCACGACGGCGCCGCAGCGGAGCACTTACGCGCGGCGCACTCCGCGGGACACCGAGAAGCGGCCCGCCGCCCAGAACACCCCTAGCGTGACCAGGGCAAGCGCCGCGACCAGCGTCGCGCCGCCCACGACCTTCTCGTAGTCGCGCTGGTAGAGACCGTCGACGATGTAACGCCCGAGCCCGCCGAAACTGACGTACGCGGCGATCGTGGCCGTGGAGACGATCTGGATGGCCGCGGAGCGCAGTCCGCTGAGGATCAAGGGAAGCGCGACCGGCACTTCGACGCGGAAGAGGATCTCGGTCTCGGCCATGCCCATGCCGCGGGCGGCGTCCACCGGCGCGGGGTCGACGGAGCGCATCGCCTCGTAGGTGGTGACGAGGATGGGCGGGATCGCGAGCACGACCAGCGGGATCATGACGGGGGCGAGGCCGAGGCCCAGCAGCACGAACATCAGGACCATCAGGCCGAAGCTGGGCAGCGCGCGCCCCGCCGTGGCGATGAGGGCGAGCGTGTTGCCGCCGCGTCCGGTGTGGCCGGTGAGCAGGCCGACCGGCAGTCCGACGGCCGCGGCGATGGCGAGTGCCTCCAGCGTGTACTGGACGTGCTCGGCGACGCGGGTCGGGATGCCGTCGTAGCCCTGCCAGTGGGCGCTGTCGCTGAAGAAGGCGTCGATGTAGTTCAGGACGTTCACCGGGCGGCCGCCTTCGCGAGCGTACGGGTGTTCTTGCGGGTGCCGCGCGGCATCCAGGGCGTGAGGAGGATGCGGACGCCGATCAGCGCGGCGTCCACGAGGATGGCGAGGACGGCCGTGCCCACCACGGAGAGCCAGATCAGCCGCGGCTGGTTGTAGATCATGCCGCTGTTGAGCAGGTTGCCGAGGGCTCCCTGGTTGCCGATCAGCATGCCGACGCTGACGAGGGAGACGCTGGACACGGACGCCACCCGCAGCCCGGCGATGATCGCGGGCGCGGCGATCGGCAACTGCACCTGGAGATAACGTCGTATGGGCCCGAAGCCCATCGCGGTGGCCGCCGCGAGGGTCTCCTGCGGCACCGATCGCACACCGTCGACGATCGCCGGGACCAGCACGACCAGGCTGTAGACGGCCAGCGGGATCATCACCGTGAGCTCGCTCAGCCCGGTGTAGTCGATGAGGATGACGAAGAACGCGAGCGACGGGATCGCGTAGAGCACGGTCGTCACCCACAGCACCGGCGGGTACAGCCACCGCACCCGCACGCACAGCTGGGCCAGGGGCAGCGCCACCAGCAACCCGAACAGCACCGGCAGCAGCGCCTCGCGCAGATGCAGCATGACCAGGCCGAAGTAGCTGTGCTGGAGGTCGCTGGGCAGGTCGAAGAGTTCGCTCATCGCGCGGCCTTCGCCGTCTTGCCGTCGGCCTTGGTGCCCGCCTTGCCGTCCGCGCGCCGCTCCGCGTGGGCACCGCGGATCGCCTCGCCGATGGTCTGCTGGGAGACGACTCCGGCGGCCCGGCCCTCGCCGTCCACGGCGACGGCCCACCCGGTGGGTGAGAGCACGGCACAGTCCAGCGCGGCCCGCAGCGAGTCCGTACCGGCGATGAACGGCCGTCCGTAGGAAAGGAGTTGGTCCTGCCGGATCTCCCCCGCGGTCAGCTCCCCCGGTTCGGCCCAGCCGAGCGGCTTGCCGTCCAGATCCGTTACGAGGAGGTAGGGCGCGTCCGTGGTGTCGCGGGCGGCGATCTGCTCGGCGGTGGCGTCGACGGCGATGATCGGCGCGGTCAGCAGGGCGAGGTGCGCGGACGGGAAGAACGACAGCCGGCGGATGCCGCGGTCGGCGCCGAGGAAGTCCTCCACGAAGGCGTCCGCGGGGTCGGTGAGCAGTTCGGCGGGCGGCGCGAACTGGGCAAGATGGCCGCCGGTGCGCATCACGGCCACCATGGTGCCGAGTTTGACGGCTTCGTCGATGTCGTGGGTGACGAAGACGATCGTCTTGCCCAACTCGGCCTGGATCCGCAGGAGTTCGTCCTGGAGGCTCTTGCGGACGATCGGGTCGACGGCCGAGAACGGCTCGTCCATCAGCAGCACCGGCGGGTCCGCGGCGAGCGCCCGTGCCACGCCGACGCGCTGCTGCTGGCCGCCGGACAGCTGGTAGGGGTAGCGCTTGGCGAGGGCGGCGTCCAGCCCGACCCGCTCCATCAACTCCCTGGCCCGCGCCCGCGCCTTGTCCTTCCCCCAGCCGAGCATGCGGGGGACGGTGGCGATGTTGTCGACGATCGTGCGGTGCTGGAAGAGTCCGGCGTTCTGGATGACGTAACCCATGGACCGGCGCAGCGTGTTGACCGGCTGCTTCATGATGTCGACGCCGTCGAGGGTAATGGTCCCCTCGCTCGGCTCCACCATCCGGTTGATCATGCGCAGGGTCGTCGTCTTCCCGCAGCCCGAGGGGCCGACGAGGACGGTGATCGAGCGGTCGGGTATCTCCAAGGAGAGCCGGTCGACCGCCACCGTGCCGTCCGGGTACCGCTTCGTGACTGAATCTATCCGTATCAAAACGCCGAATACCCTTCGGGTCTGGCAGAAGTTGCCCGCTTTCGGCCATGGCGCGGGCCGTTGCGGGGAGAGTCTAGACGGCCTGTGTTGCGACCGGACTCTCAGGCGACCGGCACCTTCTCCGTGCGCAGCACCCGCCGCTCGGCGTCGACGGCGAACACCTCGCACCCCTGCCGCCCGGCCGCCCAGGCGACACCCTCCGCGCCCATCGCGAACGCCGCCGTGGCCGCCGTGTCCGCCTCCGTGAGTGTGGACGCGACGACGGTGACCGAGAGCAGCCCGGTCGCCGGACGTCCCGTGCGCCAGTCGACGATGTGGTCGCCGCGCTCATAGCGCCCGGATGTCGCGACCGCGCCGTCGGTGATCTCCAGCACCGTGCACAGCTGATCGGCGTGTTCGGGGTGCCGTACACCCACGCGCCAGGGACCGCCCGCCGCGACGACATCGCCGCCGGCGTTGAGGCAGAACCTGCGCACCCCCGCGGCGGTCAGCAGGTCCGCCGCCCGCTGCACCGACCAGCCCTTGACGACCGCGCACGGGTCAAGGCCCTCGCCGGGCCGGCGGGCGTCGAAGGCGCCGCCGGTGGCGAGGCGGTACTGCTCACACAGGTCGAGTACCTCGGCGAGGTCGGCGCTGACCTCGCCGAGGGCGATGTCGCCGCGGTCGAGCCGGGACACCTCGCTGTCGGGCTTGAACGGGCTGAACCGTTCGTCGACCTCGCGCAGCCAGGCGAAGACCTTGTCCGCGAGCACGGCGGGCACGTCCTCGTCGTCGATGCGCAGGGAGACGGGGAAGCCCATGACGTGCTCGACCCGGTGCATGTCAGGCGCCCTTCGCGTCGATGGCCGCCTGGAGGGACTCCTTGTAGCCGTCGCTGGTGATCGTGGCACCGGACACGGTGTCGATGTCCGCGCTCTGCGCCTCGAGGGTCGAAGCGATCAGCTTCGGCACCGCGGCCGTGGTCTGCGGGTGGTTCGGCTGCTGGAGCATCCGCACGGACTTGATGGTGTCGCTCTCGAAGGTGACCTCGACCTGCACCGGACCCTTCTCGGTGGTGAGCGCCGAGCCCGCCACCACCTCACTGGTCGCGTTACTGGTTTCACTGGTTGCGCTCTTGTCGATCGCCGCCTGGAGGGACTCCTTGTAGCCCTCGGTGGTGATCGTGGCACCGGACACCGTGTCGACGTCCGCGCTCTGCGCCTCCAGGGTCGACGCGATCAGCTTCGGCACCGCGGCCGTGGTCTGCGGGTGGTTCGGCTGCTGAAGCATCCGCACGGCGGTGATCTTGTCGCCGTCGAAGGTGACCTCGACCTGGACCGGACCCTTTTCGGTCTGGACGGTCGAGCCCGTGACCACGGTGGAGCCGGAGGGAGCCGACGGTGTGGACGCAGGGGCCGCCACTTCCGTGGAGGTGCCGGTGGCGACGGACGGTTCGTAGCGCCAGACGGTGACGAGGCCGGCGGCGGACAGGACAAGGGCGGGTATGACTCGCTTCACGGTGTCCCTCTCATCCAGCCAGGCTGAAACGCTCGAAGTGGATCTGCGGCTTGGGCACGCCCAGCTCGCGCAGGGTGCCGAGCACCGCGTTCATCATGGGCGGCGGCCCGCACAGGAAGACGTCCCGGTCGGCGATGTCCGGCACGAGCCGGCTGAGTTCCGGCGCCGCGAGCCGGTCCGGGACGGGCGACCCGGTCACCAGGTGCAGCTCGGCGCCCTTCGTGGCGGCGAGGTCGCGCAGCTCGTCGTAGAGGACGGCGTCCCGGTCGCTGCTCACGCGGTAGATGACGACGGCGTGGCCCTCCAGCTCCTCCAGCAGGGCACGGATCGGGGTGACACCGACGCCGCCCGCGATGAGGAGGGACTCGGGCCGGGTGCGGTGCATCGCGGTGAACGCGCCGTAGGGGCCCTCGGCGAAGACGCGCGTGCCGACCTTCACGTGCCGCAGGGCCGCGCTGCCGTCACCGGCCGCCTTGGCGGTGAGCCTGAGGCTGCGGCCGTCGGGCGCGGCGGACAGCGAGAAGGGGTTGGCCTGCCACCAGCGGTCGCGGGTCATGAAGCGCCACAGGAAGAACTGGCCGGCCCGTGCGCCCATCCGGTCCAGGTCGCGGCCGGTGATGTAGACGGAGACGACGTTGTGCGACTCGGGGACGACGGCCGAGACGCGCAGCTGGTGGCGCCAGTTCCGCCACAGCGGCAGCACGGCCCGGCCCAGGACCACCGCGCCGAGCGCGAAGCCCCACAGGGTCCACCAGTAGGCGGTGGCCAGCGACGACGCGACGAACGTCGTACCGACCGCCACTTCGTGCGTGAACGCCAGCACCACGGCGGCGTAGGTGTACAGGTGGATGAAGTGCCAGGTCTCGTAGGCCAGCCGGCGCCGGGCCCAGCGGGCCGAGACGGCGCCGATGAAGATGATCAGCACCCAGGCGACGAGCGCGCGCAGCACGCCCTCGGTGGTCTCCGCGAGGTCGACCAGCTGGTTGACCGGGTCGAGGCCGGAGGACTCGCCGTAGCCGAAGGTGATGAAGACCACGTGGCCGACCAGCGTCCACAGCAGCGAGAAGCCGATCCAGCGGTGCCAGAGGGTCATCCGGTCCATGCCGATCCGGCGGTCGAACCAGGGCAGCCGGGCGACCAGCAGCAGTTGGAAGGCCATCAGGAGCCCGCCGAGCAGGCCGCACAGCCGGCCCACCACGATCAGGGTGTTGGAGGCGAACCCGGCCTGGACGAAGAAGTAGGCCACCACGGCAACGTTCACGGCCAGCACGGCGTACAGGCCCGTGCGGGCGGCCACCCTGGGGCGTATCGCCGTGGGGGGCGCAGGGGGCGATTGGACGGTGGTCACGGGCGGCAGCTCCTTGGTCAGGGGTCCTGGTGCACTGAGCTTGGCTGGCTGGAGCTGTCGAAGACCTGTCGTTGTTCTTTCAAGTGGTTATCGATGTGGTCCAGGCCCCGACCGGGCCCATGGCGCCCACGGGTGCGTGCCGCACTATGTGAGGGTGGAAAAAGTACGACTGCTCGTCGTGGACGACGACCCGCCGATCGCCGACCTCGTCGCGACGGTCGCGCGTTACGAAGGCTGGGACGCGGTCACGGCGAACTCCGGTGAGGAGGCGCTGCGCGCCGCCGCCGAGTTCCATCCGGACATCGTGGTGCTCGACCTGATGCTGCCGGACCTGGACGGCTTCGGCGTGCTCGACCGGCTGCGCCGCTCCGGGACGATGGTGCCGGTGGTGTTCCTCACCGCCCGGGACGCGGTCGCCGACCGGGTGGCGGGGCTGACCCGGGGCGGCGACGACTACCTGGTCAAGCCGTTCGCGGTGGAGGAGCTGATGGCCCGGCTGCGCACGGTGCTGCGGCGCAGCGCCGGACCCGGCTTCCAGCGCTCCGTCCTCCAGGTCGCCGACCTCACGATGGACGAGGACACCCGTGAGGTGCGGCGCGGCGACCGGCTGATCACCCTCACCCCCACCGAGTACGAAGTGCTGCGCTACCTCATGCGCAAGTCGCCGACCGTGCTCACCAAGGCGCAGATCCTCGACCATGTGTGGGAGTACGGCTTCGGCGGCCGCTCGAACGTCGTCGAGCTGGTCGTCAGCCGGCTGCGCCGCAAGCTCGACGAGCCCGATGAGCCCATCGCCGGCACGACTCCGCTGATCCACACCGTCCGGGGCTTCGGATATGTGATCCGGCAGGCCGCCGAGTGATCCGGCGGTTCAGGCAGACCTACCGCAGACTGCGCCTCGGCACCCGGCTCGCGCTGGGCCTCGGCGTGCTGTCCCTCGTCGTGTTCGCGGTCGTCGGCACGGCGCTGACGACGTACATGCGGGAGTACCTGTCGAAGCAGCTCGACGAGCAGCTGGCGCAGGGCCAGATCGCCCAGTCCAAGTCGATCGCGGACTACGGCACGCTCTCCGGGAAGAAGTACTACAGCTGGTACTACGCCGTGTACGACGTGCGGGACGGCACGCCCGTGCTCCGCAAGCCCGAGGACCCCGCCGACCTGCCGAAGGACGTCGACGCCTTCACCGCCGTCGCCCGGGCGCAGACCACCTCGCACACGGAAGTCCTGCGCACCGACCACCTCAACGGCAAGGGCGACTACCGGCTGCGCGCCTGCGAGGTCGAGCCCGGTCTGATCCTGGTCAGCGCCGCGCCCATGGCCGACATCGACGACACCGTGGGCCAGCTGATCACGATCCAGGCCGTCACGTTCGGGCTCGCGCTGCTCGCTCTCGTGGTGGCCGGCCGGGGAATGCTGCGACGCGGTCTGAAGCCGCTGAGCGACATGGCGCACACGGCGCGCGGCATCACCTCGCACGATCTGACGGACTCGGCGCGGCTGCCGGTACGGCACGACGGGCGCAGCGGCGGCCCCGAGGTCGAGGAGCTGCGCACCGCGTTCAACACGATGCTGGAGCACATCGACGACTCCCTCGCGGTCCGTGCGGAGGCGGAGCAGCGGCTGCGCCGGTTCGTCGCGGACGCCTCGCACGAGCTGCGCACACCGCTGATGTCCGTACGCGGCTACGCCGACCTCTTCCAGTACGCCGCCGCCAACGCCCCCGAGGAACGCGACAAGCATCTGGCCCGGCTGCGCGCCGAGGCCGCCCGGATGGGCTTCCTCCTGGACGACTTGCTGCTGCTCGCCCGTCTTGACGCCGCCGAGGTCGAGGCGCCGCTGCGGGTCAAGGAGGCGGACCTGGTGGAGCTGGTCGAGCACGCCGCGGACGCCTTCCGCGCGGCCCACACAGACCACTCGCTGGCGGTGGCCACCGGCCCCTCCCGGCTGACGATGCGGATGGATCCGCAACGCGTCCGGCAGGTCCTGGACAACCTCCTCACCAACGCGGCCGTGCACACCCCGGAGGGCACGGACGTGTCCTTGTCGGTGTCGGTCACGGACGGCCGGGCCGTCGTCCGGGTCGCCGACGCGGGCCCCGGCATCCCGCCCGACGACCGGAAACGGATCTTCGACCGCTTCTACCGCGTCGACAAGGCCCGCAGCCGCGACCGCGGCGGCAGCGGACTCGGCCTGGCGGTGGCGCACTCACTGGTGTGCGCGCACGCCGGCACGATCGACGTCACCAGCGAACCGGGCGCCACGGTGTTCACGGTCTCGCTGCCCCTCCCGAAAGGTCTTACGGACCGGTGACATGACGGGCGCGGCCCACCCGTAAGGGCTGGTCGCAGTCCTACGTTGAGGTCATGCGCGTACTGGTCACCGGCGGTGCCGGATTCATCGGGTCCCATGTCGTCGAAGCCCTGCGGGCCCACGGCCACGAGCCCGTCGTCTACGACATCCGCGACGACCCGGCGTCGGACGTACGGAACCCCGACGCGGTCCGCGCCGCCCTGCCCGGCGTGGACGCGGTCTGCCACCAGGCGGCGATGGTCGGCCTCGGCGTCGACTTCTCCGACGCGGCCGACTACGTCTCCCACAACGACCTGGGCACCGCGGTGCTGCTCACCGCCATGGCGCAGACGGGCGTACGACGGCTGGTGCTGGCCGGGTCGATGGTGGTGTACGGCGAGGGACGGTACTCGTGCGAGTGGCACGGCGTGGTGCGACCGGGCCCCCGTTCCGTCGCCGACCTGGAGTCGGGCCGCTTCGAACCGCCCTGCCCCGTCTGCGGCGAGGACCTCTCCCCCGGCCTGGTCGCCGAGGACGCCCCCGTCGACCCACGCAACGTATACGCGACGACCAAACTCGCCCAGGAGCACCTGGCCGCATCCTGGGCACGGTCGACCGGCGGCTCGGCGATCTCCCTGCGCTACCACAACGTCTACGGCCCCCACATGCCCCGCGACACCCCCTACGCAGGCGTCGCCTCCTTCTTCCGCTCCGCCCTCGCCCACGGCGACTCCCCCCGCGTCTACGAAGACGGCCACCAACGCCGTGACTTCGTCCACGTACGGGACGTGGCGTCGGCCAACGTGGCAGCCCTCGAGACGGATCCCGCCCCGGGCGCCCTCACCCCGTACAACACCGGCAGCGGCGACCCACACACGGTCGGCGAAATGGCCCGAGCACTGGCAACGGCATGCGGCGGCCCGGAGCCGGTGATCACCGGCGAGTTCCGCCTGGGTGACGTCCGCCACATCACAGCCGACTCATCGCGACTGCGGGCGGAGTTGGGGTGGAAGCCGGAGGTGGACTTCGTGGAGGGGATGCGAGAGTTCGCGAAATCCAGCGCCTAGGGCAGAAATCCAGCCCCTCCGGCAGCCATCCAGCCCCTCCGGCGTTTGAGGAGCGGGGTCTGGGGCGGAGCCCCAGGGATGGGACGGGTAGGGGCGGCGGGGGCGAAAAAACCACCCGTCACACCCCAGCCATAGGCAACGTCACCTCGAACCGACACCCCCCAGGCACGTTATGAACCGCGGCCCGCCCCTGATGAGCCTCCACAATCCCCCGCACAATCGCCAGCCCCAGCCCCGCCCCCGCCGGAGGCGTCCGCGCATCGTTCCCCCGCCACCCGGTATCGAACACCCGCGGCAGATCCTCCTCAGGAATCCCCCCACACCCGTCCGTCACGGACAACACCACACCATCGGCCGAACGTTGGGCAGCCACAGCAACCGTCCCGTCCGTCGGCGTACGACGAATCGCATTGACGAGCAGATTGCCAAGCACCCGGCTCATCTCCTTCCCGTCCACCTCCACCGGCACCGGCTCCACCCGATCACCGACAAGCCGCACACCGTGCTCCCGCGCCAGCGGATCCGCCCCCGCGAGGGCATCCCCGACAAGGTCGTACAGCGAAATCCGGCTGGGGCTCAGCGCCAGCGTCCCCGCATGGATGCGGGAGAGTTCGAAGAGGTCACCCACCATGTCGTTGAGGCGTTCCACCTCGGTGCGAATCTGACGGAGATAGCGGTCGGGATCGGCGGCGACACCGTCCTCCAGCGCCTCGGCCATCGCACGCAGCCCGGCAAGCGGAGTACGCAGGTCGTGCGAGATCCAGGCGACGAGTTCACGTCGCGAGGACTCCAGGGCCCGCTCACGGGTCCGGGACTCGGCGAGCCTGACGCTGGTCGCCTCCAACTCCCGGCTCAGCGCGGCGAGTTCGGCGGTGGCGGGCCCGACGGGCGAGGTGAAGTCACCGCCGTCGCCGAAGGAGCGCGCGGCGAGTGCGAGGGCGCGGCTGCGGGCGACGACCCAGCGGCCGAGCAGGGTCGCGGTGACGAGGGAGACCACGGCGGCCATCGCGACGACCAGCGTGACGACCTTCAGATCGTGCTCGGACAGGAACATCGCCCGCGCGACCGCGAGGGTGCCCGCGAGCATGGCGGTGACGCCGACGGCGGCGACCACGGCGAGGTGCACCGCGAGCGAGCGGCGCCGGATGAGCCGAAGGACGCCCGCGCCGAGCACGCCGGCCGCGGCGGCGCCGAGGAAGGCGAAGAGGGCGATGAGGAGCATGTCGCGCATGATCACGCCTCCCCGGCGTCAGAGCCGCTGCCGAAGCCGGTGTCGGGTCCGCTGCCGAAGCCGGTGTCGAAGCGATAGCCGACGCCCCACACCGTCTGGATCAGCCTCGGCCGCGCCGGATCGTCCTCGACCTTGCCGCGCAGTCTGCGGACATGGACGGTGACGGTCGACAGGTCGCCGAAGTCCCAGCCCCACACCTCACGCATCAGGTCCTCCCGGCTGAACACCCGGCCGGGGTGCCGGAGGAAGAACGCGAGGAGGTCGAACTCGCGGACGGTGAGGGCGAGTTCGGTCCCGTTCTTGGCGGCGCGGCGGGCCGCCGGGTCGACGGTGAGCCCGGCCGCGTGCAGGCTGGCGGACGGCTGCGCGGGGCGGGCGCGGCGCAGCACGGACTCGACACGCAGGACGAGTTCGCGGGGGCTGAAGGGTTTCGTGACGTAGTCGTCCGCGCCGACCTCCAGGCCCAGGATCCGGTCGTCCTCGTCGCCACGCGCGGTGAGCATGATGACCGGCACGGGCCCGCGCACCCGCATCCGCCGGCACACCTCCAGGCCGTCCATGCCGGGCAGCATCAGGTCGAGCACGACGAGGTCGGGCCAGTGCGCGGCGGCCCGCTCCAGCGCGTCGGGTCCGTCCCCGGCCCGGTCGACGACGTATCCGGCCCGGTCGAGGTATCCGGACACCACCTCGGCGACGGTCGGATCGTCGTCGACGACGAGGACCCGGGCCCCGGGCCCCGCATGCTGCTGCTGTTCCATGCCGCCAGCCTCGCACCACCCGCCCGCCGATGGCGCCCACCCCCGCTGACGTCCTTGTTTCGTAAGGAGCCGGAGTCCGATATGCCCGTTTCGCGCTCGTAGGGTGAAAGCCGTGACGACCTCTTCTCCGACGGACCACAGAACGGACCAGGAAGTCGACGTGGTCCTCCCCTGTCTCAACGAGGCCGAGGCACTGCCCTGGGTCCTGGAGCGCATCCCGCCCGGCTGGCGGGCGCTCGTCGTGGACAACGGGTCCACCGACGGCTCCTCCGACATCGCCCGCGCCCTCGGCGCGACCGTCGTACGCGAGGAGCGGCGCGGCTTCGGCGCCGCCTGCCATGCGGGCCTGACGGCGGCCACCGCCGACATCGTGTGCTTCTGCGACTGCGACGCCTCCCTGGACCCGGGCGACCTCCTGCCCTTCGTACGGGAAGTGGCGGGCGGCGCGGCCGACCTGGTGCTCGGCAGGCGGCGCCCGCAGAGCCGGGGCGCCTGGCCCGCGCATGCCCGTGCGGGCAATCTGGCGCTGGCCCGGATGCTGCGCCGCCGTACCGGGCTGCGCCTGCACGACCTGGGCCCGCTGCGGGCCGCCCGGCGCGAACCGCTGCTCGCCCTCGGGCTCAGCGACCGGCGCAGCGGCTATCCGCTGCAGATGGTGGTGCGCGCCGCCGACGCGGGCTGGCGCATCGCCGAGCACGACGTTCCGTACTTCCCGCGCACCGGCGCCTCCAAGGTCACCGGCACCTGGCGCGGGACCTGGCAGGCGGTGCGCGACATGAGCCGCGTACTGACCGAGACCGCCGCCGAGCAGGGAGTTCGCCCGTGACCACGCTGCTCGTCATCGCCAAGGAGCCCCGGCCGGGCCGGGTCAAGACCCGGCTGACGCCGCCGTTCACGCCCGAGGAGGCGGCGGCTCTCGCCGAGGCCTCGCTCGCGGACACCCTGGACGTGGTGGCGCGGACGCCGGCCGCGCGCCGGGTCCTGGTCCTCGACGGCAGACCGGGGCGCTGGCTGCCGCCCGGCTTCGAGGTCGTACAGCAGTGCGCGGGCGGCCTCGACGAACGTCTCGCCGCCGCCTTCGCGGCCTGCACCGGCCCGGCCCTGCTCATCGGCATGGACACCCCGCACGTGACGCCGGAGCTGCTGACGGTGGACTTCGCCGGCTGCGACGCGTACTTCGGTCCCGCCGAGGACGGCGGCTTCTGGGCGCTGGGCCTGGCCGCACCGGACCCCGCCCTGCTGCGGGGCGTCCCGATGTCGACGCCGCACACCGGCGCCGTACAACGCGACCGCCTCGCGGGACTGCGGGTGCGGGACCTGCCGCGCCTGCGGGACGTCGACACGGCGTACGACGCGGAGGTCGTCGCCAAGGCGGCGCCGGGCGGGCGTTTCGCGGCGGAGCTGGAGCGGCTGACGACGAAGGCGCGGTGAGTGCGGTGCGGAGCGCCCACCAGCTGGTACCGATCGTTCGGCAGCCGACCCCGGACGGCCGCCCCTGGACCGTCGACCTCTACAGCGACGCCCTGCGCACCGGGCGCGGGCCGCTCTTCCTGCGCCGTACGGACGGCTGGCTGCTGCCGCTGGACGTGGAGCGCTGGTGTGCGCGGGCCGACGCGGTGGACCTGGAGGTGCTGGCCCGATGCGAGGGCGCGGTGCTGGACGTGGGCTGCGGTCCCGGCCGGCTGGTCGCCGAACTCGCGGCCCGGGGCCGACGCGCGCTCGGCATCGACGTCAGCGAGGCGGCCGTCGCGCACACCGTGCGGCTCGGCGGACAGGCGCTGCACCGCTCGGTGTTCGAGCCGGTGCCGGGCGAGGGCCGCTGGGGCACCGTCCTGCTCGCCGACGGCAATGTCGGCATCGGCGGCGACCCCGTCGCCCTGCTCGACCGGCTGGGCCAACTGCTGGCTCCCGGCGGGCTGTTGATCGCCGAGACGGCCCCGGTCGACGTGGACGAGCGGGTCCATGTGCACGTGACCGACGGCCGGGGCGCGGTCGGCGCCCCGTTCCCGTGGGCCCGCCTCGGCACTCCCGCCCTGCTGCGGCACGCCCACAGCGCGGGCTGGAGCACCGTCGATCAGTGGACCTCCGGCGGCCGTTCCTTCGCCGCCCTGCGCACTCGCCGTACGAAGAGGATCGCGGAGCCCGCGAACAGTGCGGCGGTGATCAGCAGCCAGCGGGCGAGGTAGGTGTCCGCGGACAGGCCGGTGGAGCCGGCGTAGCGGTCCGCCACCCGCCCGCTGATCAGCGGGAACCACACGAGCAGTAGCAACAGCGACAGAGCGGCCGGCACGCGGACGTAGCCGGCCGCCCACCGCCGCCCGGCCGCGCCGCACGCCGCCACCAGCGCACGGTCGGCCGCCGCGTACAGCGGCACCAGGACCAGGTCATGGACGACGGCGGCGCCCACGAACCACAGCGCGACCTCGAACCAGTCGCCGTCGAGCAGCCGCACGCCCGCGTATCCGGCGAGCGCGAACGAGGCGGCGAGCAGGAGGAGTTGGAACGGACTGCCGATGGCGAGACGCGCGCGCATCACAGATCGCATCACAGATCTCCGAACGTCATCCGGGCCACCCACTTGGTGTTGAGCACGCCGGGTGCCGCGGGCACGATGACCCGGGCCGGGTAGCCGTGGTCGGGGGACAGGTCCTCGCCGTTGACGGTCAGGGCGAGCAGGGAGCGTTCGTCGGCGACTTGGTTCGCCCGCAGGGCGGCGCGGCGGAAGGCGCCGACGCGTTGCAGCGACTCCACGAAGACGTCGGGCGGATCGTCGTAGCCGACGAGCGCGGCCAGATCCCGCAGCCGTACGCCGCGCCACCACTGGTCGGAGGTCGACCAGCCCTCGACGCAGGCGATGGGCAACGAGGCGGAGTGCAGGGGGAGTTGAAGCAGGTCGGCGCGGCTGAGGCGGACGGTGCCGGTGCGGCCGGTGACGACCAGCCGCCAGGCCTCCGGGCCGGTCTCCGCCGGAGTGATCCCCACCTTCGCGGCCGTCTTGTTGATCTGGAAGCCGTTCGGTCCCGAGCCCGGTTCGCCGCCGCCGTGCGGGGCGAGCAGGGCGGTACGGCGCAGGAAGCCGTCGAAGTTCTGCCCGACGGTCGTGGCGAACAGCAGCAGCGAGCCGCCCCCGACGAACCACAGCGCACCGCGCCGGGACACGGTCGGCTCGGCGGGCGCCGGAGCCACCAGGTCGTCCTTCTCCTCCCTCTGCCCCTTCTCCTCCCGCAGTCGCCGCAGATTGCGCAGCGCCTTCGGCGTCTTCAGCGCGGCATGGGCGACGAACGCGGCGAAGAACACCCATGCCCCGTAGAAGTGCAGGGCGTAGAACGAGCCGGGGAAGATGTAGTCGAGCTGGACGTTCAGCACCCCGGTGACGAACTCGAAGAGGGCACCGCCGACCAGCAGGAGCAGCGAGATCCGCTCCGCCGCGTGCGCGAGCGAGCGGGCCGGCGGCAGCGTGAACAGCCTGGGCACGACCGACCACAGCTTGGCCAGCAGCACGGGGATGAGGGCGATCCCGAGCGTGACGTGGATGCCCTGGTTGAGCCGGTACAGCCAGTGCGGGTCGGTGGGCCAGGAGAAGAGGTAGAAGCCGAGGATGCCCTTGTCCGGGGTCTTGTCGTTCACCGGATCCAGGTCCGGGTTGTAGGCGGCGTACGACACCAGCCCCGTCAGGAACAGCACCGTGATCCCGCCGAGCAGCACGATGCCGAGCACCGAGGTGAACCACGCCCCGCGCAGCGGGCTGCGCCAGAATCCGGGCGAGAACGGAGTGGGAGGTGTGCGTCGCATGCCCCGACCGTAGGCCGGGATCACCCCAGGACAGGGTCCGCGAACCATGACGAATCTCTGACGTCCGCGCCCGTCACGCGTCCGGCGCACGCCGGGCGTCCTAGCGTTCAGACGTGACCCGCGATCTTCTGCCAGGCATCCGCCCCGACGCGCTTCCCGACGTCCGCCGGGACCTCCGCCGCGACCTGTACACGGCGACGGCCGCCGCCCTGCTCGTCGTGACCGCCGCGCTGGTCGGCAGGGCGATCGAGCGCCGCGACGACACGCTCTTCGTCCGCTGGCCCCCGCTGCTGGCGCTCTGGCACCCGCACGTCGGCCCCGGCACCCCGGCGGCGCTCACCGTCGCGATCGCCGTCATCGCATACGGCCCCGTCCTGGCCGTACGCCTCCCCTGGCGCTCCCTACTGCTCGCGGTCTGGGGGTCAGGCATGGCCTGGACATGGTCGCTGGCGCTCATCGACGGCTGGGACCGCGGCATCGCCCGGCGGCTGACGACCCGCGCCGAATACCTCCAGGTCATCGACAGTTTCGGGGACATCCCGGCCACCCTGCGGGACTTCACCCAGCACATCCTGATCCACTCCCCCGACAACTGGCCCGCGCATGTCGCCGGACATCCCCCCGCGGCCACCCTCACCTTCGTCTACCTGGACCGCATCGGCCTAGGAGGCGGCGCCTGGGCCGGGATCTGGTGCATCACCGTCGGCGCCACGGCCGCCCTCGGCATCCTCGTCACCGTCCGCCTCCTCACGGACGAGAAGCTGGCCCGCCGCGCCGCGCCCTTCCTGGTCCTGGCCCCGGGAGCGGTGTGGATGGGCACCTCCGCCGACGCCTACTTCGCGGCGGTCGCGGCCTGGGCGGTCGCGTTCCTGGCACTGGCGGTCACGGGCCACCGGCCACCCTGGACCGGCCTGGCCTCCGGCCTCCTGTTCGGCCTGACGCTCTACCTGTCGTACGGCCTCACGCTCTTCGCGGTGATCGCCGCAGCCGTCCTGCTGCTGGGGACCCACCGCATCAGACCGCTCCCCTTCGTGCTCGCCGGGTTGGTGGTCGTCCCCATCGTGTTCACCGCACTGGGCTTCTACTGGTGGGAGGCCTACGACCTGCTGGTCACCCGCTACTACGAGGGCGTGGGCGGCGTCCGGCCGTACGGCTACTGGGTGTGGGCCAACTTCGCGTGCACGGTGCTGGTAGTGGGCCTCGCGACAGCGGCCGGGCTGCGGCGGACCGGGGTGGCGCTGGTCCGCCGGGACGACAGGGCCGCCGTACACCTCGGCGTGCTGGTGCTGGCGGCCCTCGTCGCGATGGTCGTCGCCGATCTGTCCGGGATGAGCAAGGCGGAGACGGAACGGATCTGGCTGCCGTTCGCGCTGTGGCTGCTGCCGGCGTGCGCGCTTCTGAGGGGCGCGCGGGGGTGGCTGGCGGCGCAGGCGATCGTCGCGCTTCTCGTCAACCATCTCTTGCTGACGGGCTGGTGACTCCGGTCACACCGTGACCGCGTTGCCCGTCCGCCCTCGCTTTGTCGGTTCCCGGCCACCGTCCCGTCACGCAGAAAGGGAACGCTCCCCGCGTCCCCCTTTGCTCGCCTCCTCGTACCCGTCAGTCCCGCCACAGCGGCGGGCACGACGCGGAAGGACGACGTGCGCCGTGTCCCCGCTCCAGCTCGACGAGCTCCCCAAGCCGTCGCTCACCCCCGTCCCCATCCCCGCTCCCGCCGCGGTCAGTGACCCCACACCGACCACGACCACAAATCAGCGCCGGCTCCGCTGGGCGCTGAGTCTGCTGCCGCTCCTGCTGATCGGCGGGTACGCGGCGTTCGACTGGCCCACCGTCCATGACAGCGCCGTCCGGCTGGCCGGTGCCGACCCCTGGTGGCTGCTGGCCGGAACCGTGTTCAACATCCTGTGCTGGGTGGCCGCGTCCGTGACCCGGCAGGGCGCCCTGCCGGAACGGCTGCCGCCGGGTCCGCTGCTGGCCTCGCAGTTCGCCGCGGGCGCCGCGAATCATGTGCTGCCGGCCGGACTGGGCGCGCACGCCGTGACCCTGCGGTTTCTGCAGAACCAGGGCATATCCATCCCCCGGGCAACCGCGTCCCTGGCGCTGTACTCGCTGGTCAAGCCGATCGCGAAGACACTGCTGATCCTCGCGTTCCTCGCCGCCTTCCCCGGCACGCTGCGCATCGGCCAGCTCGTCCCGGACGCGTCGACGCTGGCCGTGGCCGGCATCGGCATCGCCTGTGCGCTCGGAGCGGCGACCTTGCTGGTGACGGCCGTACGGCCACTGCGGCGACCGCTCCTCGGCTGTCTGAACTCCGCCCTGACCGACGCACGGCTGCTGCACACCCGCCCGGTCCGGGTCCTCCAGCTGTGGGGCGGGGCGGCGGCGTTTCCGCTGCTGCAGGCCTGCGTGCTGGCGTCGGTCGGGTCGGCGCTCGGGCTGCAACTGCCCTGGGTGCATGTGATCTTCGCGTACCTCGCGGCCAGCGCGGCAGTGGGGGCGGTGCCGGCGCCGGGTGGCATCGGCCCCGTGGATGCGGCGCTGGTGTTCACCCTCGTCGTGTTCGGGGCGCCCATGGTTCTGGCTACCGGGACGGTGATCGGCTTTCGGGTGATCACGGTGTGGTTGCCGTTGTTGCCGGGGGCGTTGGTGTTGTCGGGGATGGTGCGGCGGAAGATGTTGTGAGTGCATCCGCCGGTGGTCCTTTGGCTGCGAGTCCGTTGTGGCTGGTCGCGCCCACGCGGCGGAGCCGCATATTGATACAGCCCCGCGCCCCTTCGGGGGGCGGGAAGAGCCGCGCGGGGGGCGCCCCCGGCGGGGGGCGGGGGCGCGCG
>NZ_JBFALC010000071.1:0-29300 GCF_040656035.1 Streptomyces sp. NPDC050211 | reverse complement strand
GTGTGTGGTCGCGCCCCGGGGGGGGTGCCTATTTTTTTTCCCGCCCCGGGCCCCTGGGGGGGGCTACACGCCGGGTTTTTGCGGCGCCCCGTCAGGGGCGCGGGGAACTGCGCGACCAGCCCCCACCGACCCGCAGACAACCAAACCGCCCATCCAGCCGAGCCCTCACCCCCGTCGAGCCACCAACCTGTACGCGTTGGACACCCCGAGCCGATGCGACACGGGCCGGATCGCGAACCGGTCCAGCAGCGTGCCCGCGACCAGGGCCGGGATTCCGGCGATCAGCAGCGCGCCGCGCAGGGTACGACTCAGGGCGCTCGGAGGTTGCCGCAGCCACGGCAGATCGTCCCGCGGAGCCACCGCGTCCAGCGCCAGCCACGTCCCCGCCAGCAGATCGACGGGATCGTGCGGCTCGGCGTGCTGTTCCGCCACGACCGTGAAGCCGAGGTCGGTCAGCCGTTGCCGCAGATTGCCGACCGGCACGAAGTGGAGATGCTGGGGCTGGAGCCACGGCAGCCACCACCGGCCGAGGAGCCGGGCGTACCGGCTGTCGGGGTCGGGCACCTCGATCAGCAGATGTCCGCCGGGCGCCAACGCCTCGTACGCGGCCCTCAGTTCCCGGTCCGGCTCGGTGCTGTGCTCCAGGTAGTGGAACATGCTGACCACGTCGTACTGCCCGGCGAACCCCGGCGCCAGCTCCGGGAAGCTCCCCCGGTACCCCCGCTCCACCCGCCCCGCCCGCTCGGCGAGTTCCGCCCCGTCGGTGAAGTCGAGCCCGTCGAATGTCGTACCGGGGTGAACGACGCGGGCGGCCTCGCAGAAGTGACCGTGCCCCGTACCGACGTCGAGCCAGTTCTTCGGGTCGGCGGCGTACGGCAGCAGGGACGCGGCCCGCTGCTCGTACATCTTCGTCCGGCCCGCGAAGGTGTTGCCGAGCTGCTTCTCGCCCAGGCCGTCGTAGAAGTCCCGGTAGTAGAACTCCAGCCCCTCGGCGCTCAGTCGGGGGTTCTGGAAGGTGTGCCGGCACGCCTGGCACTGGTCGAGGACGAACCGGCCGGGCTTGTGCTGGAGCAGATCGGTGGTGCGCAGCCGGGTCTTCAGGTCCTGCGCACCGCACCAGGGGCAGGTGGTCCGCCGGGGTTCGAAGAACCGGGCCAGGCCGTCGGCCAGGTCGGCCAGGTAGCGGGGACGGAGGGCGGCGACCTGCTCGGCACGGCTCGGCGCCTTCCGCGATCCCTCGCTCGTTACGCTCTCCTTGCTCATGACGCCTCCTCGGCGACCAGTTCTTCGAGACGAGAGGCCGCCGCGGTGGCACCCCCGGCGGCCCGGAACCCGCTGCGCATGCGCTCGGCCGCGGCACGGTAACCGGGTTCGTGCAGAACGGCGTCGAGTGCCTCGCCCAGCTTCACGGCCGTGACCCGCCCGAACCGGACCCTGATCCCCACCCCGGCCTCCACCACCTGCCCGGCCACCACCGGCTGGTCGTCCCGGATGGGCGCCACGACGAGGGGCACACCGTGCCACAGCGCCTCGCAGACGGTGTTGTGCCCGGCGTGACAGACGACGGCGTCGACCCTTTCCAGCAGCGGGAGTTGGGGGACCGACTTCACGATCAGTACGTCCTTGTCGTCGGCGCCCGCGAGCGCTCCCGCCGGATCCACGATCACCGCCTGCATCCGGTCGGCACGGGACCGTACAGCCCGATGGCACTCGGCGAGAAACCGCGATCCGACATCGGTGTTGGCGGTGCCGAGCGTGACCAGGACCGTCGCGCGGGACGGGTCCAGCCAGTCCCAGGGGAAGTCGGCCGGGGCGGGCCGCTCGGTGGTGGACGGGCCGACGTAACGGATCTGCACGCCCGTCCTGGCGTCCGGCCCGACGAACTCGCGGATGCTGAAGGCGAGTACGAGATGGGGCGAGAAGCGGGGATCGGCGGTACCGGACGGGTCACCGATCCGGGCCCGCAGCTCCGTCAGGACTCCGTCGATCCAGTCCGCGACCTTCGGCATCCCCGCCAGCACGTCGGTGAACTCGGCGGAGGTGGTGGCCGACGTCGCCCACGGCACGCCCAGCCGTTCGGCGACCAGCCCGCCGGCGAGCGCCTGCTGGTCGGCGACGACCACGTCCGGGCCGAACTCCCGTACCGCCGCGGCCACTCCGGGTGCCATCGCCTCGGCGAGGGGTGCGAGAAACCGTTCCCACAGGAACTTCAGCGCCTCGGGTCCGCGGATGTCGGGCGGCCGTACGCCGTCCCCCGCCCCCGGCACGGGCCCGTCGCAGGAGAACACGACGGCCTTCCCGCCCGCGAGCCGCAGCACCAGGCCGGGATCGGCGCACGCCCAGGCCACCCGGTGTCCCCGGGCGGTCAGTTCGGCGGCGACCCCCACGGCCGGGTTGATATGACCGACGAGCGGCGGCACGACGAACAGGAACCTGCTCACCGCACCTCCGCCAACCGCGCCTGCCGGATCAGCTGAAGGATGTGCTCGCCGACCACACCGGCGGCCTCGACCAGCACGGAGTGCTCGTGCCCCGGCACGACCACCGTCCGGCAGTCGGGCAGCAGCGCCTCCAGCCACGGTGCGAGCTCGGCGAGGTCGGAGTCACCGCCGTACAGGGCGAGGACGGGACACGACACGGACCGGATCTCGTCCTCCGTCAGCACCCGGCTGGCCGGGATGTCGTGCGGAAGGCTGGTGGTACGGGCCAGGCGGGCCGCGCCCTTGGCGAGGCGGGCGGTGTTGTGGCTGCGGTTCGCGGTGATCCAGGCGAGGGCGTCGTCCTCGTTGAGCGCGAGCTGGGTGAGCACGCGGTGCAGGATGCCGCCGATCTTCACCGCCCAGGCCTCGGTGGCCGGTTCCGACTCGATGAGGGTGAGGCTCGCGACGCGCTCCGGGTGGCGGGCGGCGTAGCCGAAGGCGACCGTGCCGCCGTACGAGTTGCCGACCAGGTGGACCGGCCCGGTGACCGCCAGCCGGTCGAGCAGCGCCTCCAGATCGTCGATGTTGTCGTCGAGGTGGTAACCGGTTTCGGGGCGTTCGCTGCGGCCGTGGCCGCGCAGGTCGTACATGACCACGTCGATGCCGGCCAGCGCGAACACGGGTGCCACGGTGAAGTAGTAGCTGGCGAGGCTGTCGGTGAGCAGGCCGTGCACCAGCACCGCGGTGGCCGTCGCGGGCCGGTCGTCCCTGGGGCCCATTCTCTGGACGTGCAGCCGGATGTCGTCCGTCTCGACGAAGGCCATCCTCAGACCGCCTCCGCCGCTTTGAGGCTCTGCACGATGTGCTCGACGAGCCGGCCGACGGTGAGTTCGATGATCTCGTCGAACTCCATCCCGGCCAGGAACTCGGCGAAGTTGACCCGTCCGCCGTACCGCTCCTCCAGCAGCCCGGCGAGCGTGACGAGGTCGATGCTCTCCAGCTCCAGATCCCGGTTGAACGTGGTCTGCATGCCGATCTCGACGTCGTCGAGGCCGTATTCGTCGAGGAGCGCCGCGAGCATGCCGGTGATGTCGGCGAACACGGTTTCCTCGTCGATTGGCTGCGGATCGGCCTGCGGGTTGGGCTGCATCAGTCCCTCTCCTCGTCGTCCTGTCGTCGCGTCGGTCCCGGCGTCCAGGCCACGACGTACTCCCTGCTCGGCAACCCGGGCGGGTTGCCGGTCCGTTCGCAGCGCACGCTGTAACGCGCGCCCTCCAGCCGCCCCTTGACGACCAGGCGGTCCGCGTCGGCCGCCAGCACGGCGAAGTCGCGCGGCCGCCCGTCGAAACCGGTCCCCTCCGCCTTCGCGACGGCCTCCTTGGCCGCCCAGAACCGGGTGAACCACACCGCCTCGGACTCCGCGGTCGCCGCGCACCGGGCCCGCAGCAGGGCGAGTTCGTCCGGACCGAGGGCGGCGGCGAGGGTCTCCCGGTCCCGCTCGACGACTTCCTCGATGTCGATGCCGGGCCCGGGGCCCGGGCGGTGCGGCCGTACGATCGCGACGCCGGCCTCCGCGCGATGGGCGAGCGAGAGATCCAGTGCGGGAAGGCTCCGGCCGTGCATGCCGGTGACGTACGGCCGCCCCGAGTCGTCGTTCCGGACCCGGATCTCAGCCGGAAAGACGGGACCCTCGCCGTGGTCCCACAACCACCGCCGTACGGCGTCCTTGGCAGCGATCCTCCCGAGCAGCCACTGTCTGCGACCGCGAGGCGCATGCGCCTCGTACTCCGAACGCTCCACGCTGCTCAGCGAGTTGCGCATGATGAGATCCCGCGAGGCCAGGTCCGGCCACCGCTCATGCAGCAGCACCCAGCCGCCCGGCCGGGCCGCGGAGAGGGTGTTGCGCTCGGGGAACCGCTCGACCGGCCGGGTCTGCGGATCGTTGTCGAACCGACGGTCCTGCCAACCATCGAGCTCGGCCCAGACCGCGCCGCCGACGGTCAGCTGAACGTCCGCTTCGAGAACGGTTTCGGTGAGGGACGTGATCCGTACGAAGCAGCCGACATCCGTGCCGGGGAGAGGCTGCGGCCCGTAGAACCGCATCTGCCGCATGTGCACCGGGAAGACGACGGTCCGCTCGGTGCGGGTTGCCATGATCCAGTAGCCGAGTATCTGACCGACGTTGTCGAGCAACGACCCCGGCGCAGGCGGCGTCGTGATCACCCCACGCACGTGCCCCTCACCGACCGCGGTGAGCTCGCTGACGCCCTGGAACTCCGGGCCGTGGAACATCCAGCGCTCGGCGTAGAGCTGGGCGGCTGTGTGGTCGGGGGTGCGTTCGGTGGCGGGGTCGGGCTGCCAGGGGGTAGGGGGTATCGCCGGGTAGCGATCGGCCAGCTCGACGACCGAGCGTGCGCGAGGGCCGAAGGAGACGGCGCGGCGAGCGGGGTCGTCGGGAACGGGGGTGACGGTCACCTCGACGTCGACAGGCGGGGTGGCGGTCAGCCACTTGTCGAAGCGCGCCCCGTGCACCGCGACCGCCCGCATTCCGGGTACGGCCTCCTCCGCCGCCTCCATCATGTGCTGCACGATCGTCGTCGCCGGCACGACCGGCCAGCGGTCGGACACGTCGGGCCAGCCGGGACGTTGGGGGAAGAAGCAGTGGTCGAGGAGGTGGGGCATGGTGTCGGGGGAGACGTGGACGGTGGTGCGGTGGGCGCGGGAGTGACCGGTTCCGCGGGGTGGGTCGTGGGGATTCGGGGGCGGCGGAGCGGCGGGGAGACCTGCGGCCACGGGAGCCGGGCGACGGTCGGCCGCCGCGATCAACTCGGCTGCCGTGTCCGCGGTTTCCCGCAGGAGAGCGCTCAGTTCTGCGGCGGCTCGTGAGTGCGCGGCGGCCGCGTCCAGCGTCGACAGGCCGGGCGCGCTCAAGGCGCCCGGGACAGCAGTGTGCCCCGCCGTCGATACGCGCTCCGGAACGCGAGAGACAGCCGCACCCGCCGCCACCCCACCAGGGTCGGCCGCGAAACCGACCCGCAACTCCGCACGCAACTCCGCCAGAATCGACCCGTCCAGCGAGACAAGCCCCCCGCCCAGGTCGAGCCGGACCGGGGGCCGGTCCCCTCGCGTGGGAGCCGAGTGGGGAGCGGCTCCCGCGGAGCGGGCGAGGGGACCGGCGGAACGGGTGGCGTCGGACGACGGCAGCGCGGGAGTGACCCCAAGCAGATCCGGTGAAGTCGACTGCGATTCAGCAGCGCCCCGAAGGGGCGCGGGGAACTGCGCGACCAGCCCCAACGGCGCCGTAGACAACCGACGACCCACCCCGCCCCTTCCAGCGGAGCGCCCCGTCGCCCACAGCGCCGTCGCCACCCGGCACAACTGGGCGAGACCCGTGCGGTGGGGAGAGTTGGCGGACACGACGAGGTGGTCCCGGCCGGACAGCGTGTCACCGACCAGCGATCCGAGCTGGCCGGGGCCGACCTGGACGAAAGTGCGGTGCCCTGCCGCGTACATCGCCTCGACGAGTTGCCGGAAGCGAACCGGCTCCAGCAGATGCCGCACGAACAGCTCACGGACCGCCGACTCCCCCGACGGGAACGGCGCCGCCGTGGTCCCGGACCACACCGGCACAGTCGGCGGATACAGCCGGAATCGGCTCGCCGCGTCCTTGATGGGTCCGACGTACGGCTCAAGCATCGGCGTGTGGAAGCCGGACCGGAACGGCAGCACCTGGCTGATCACACCCTGCGCGCGGAAGGCCCGTACGAACTCCGTCACGGCCGTGTCCGGACCGCACACCATCGACTGGGCCGGCGCGTTGTCGTGGGACAGCACGATCCCGGCGTCCGGCCAGTCGGCGGACAGCGCCTCCAACACGCGCTCGGCCGGCGCTCCAAGCGCCCCGAACGCCAACCCGGGCACAGTCAGCGCGTCCGGGTCGAAGGACGCCATGAAGCTGTCCACCTCGTCCCCGGAGTACAGCCCGGCCGCCACCATCGCCGTCCACTCACCGACACTGTGCCCAGCGACCGCGTCCGGCACGATCCCCATCCGCCGCAACGCCCCGTCGAGCAGCCGCCCGACAGCGACGACCCCGAACCCGTGCCGACCGATGTCGCCGACCTCGGCGGCTCCCAGTACCGGCCCGGACAGCCCGAAGTGGGCGGCGACATCGTCCACTTGGGGCGCGAAGTCGCCTTCGAGGCCGGGGAAGGCGAACGCGAGTTTTCCGCCCAGCGGTGCGGGTGAGAACCACACGTCGTTACGACCGTGCCAGGCGCGTCCGCGGCCAACCGCACGCCGGGCAAGCGCGAGCCGCTTGGCGGTGGGGTCGACGATGCCGAGCCGGGCGGGGCCGGCGTGAACGTGGGGATCGAGACCGGCGGCGCGTACGTCCGCGTCGTTGGCGTCCAGTTGTGCGGCAAGGCCTTCGGGGGTATCAGCGGCGAGGAGCAGCACGCGCGATGTGCCGTCGGTCGGGTGCGGCGCCGTCGTGGCTGGTCGCGCAGTTCCCCGCGCCCCTTCGGGGCGCTGCCCCACCCGAGCTTCCTCCACCACCACATGCGCATTGATCCCACCGAACCCGAACGCATTCACAGCCGCCCTCCGCACCCCACCCCCCTCCCACAACTCCGCCCTCTCCAGCACCCGGAACCGAGTCTCCGCCAGCCCGGGATTCGGCTCATCGCAGTGCAACGTCGGCAACAGCACCCCGTAATGAACCGCGAGCGCCGCCTTCACCAGCCCCGCCACACCCGCCGCCGGCATCGTGTGACCGATCATCGACTTCACCGAGCCGATCACCGCACGGTCGCCGGCGTCCCCCCGCCCGAACACCTCGGCCAGCGTGGAGAGTTCGGCCGCGTCCCCCGCAGGGGTAGCCGTACCGTGTGCCTCCAGCAGCCCGACGGACCCGGACGCCGCAGGATCGAGCCCCGCCGCCCGCCACGCCTGCCGTACCGCACGGGCCTGACCGCCGGGGTCGGGATTGACGAGACCGGCGGCGCGCCCGTCGCTCGCGACGCCCGTACCGCGGATGACGGCGTACACGCGGTCCCCGTCACGCTCGGCGTCGGCGAGGCGCTTGAGGACGACGACGCCGGTGCCCTCGCCGATCAGGAGGCCGTCGGCGTTGCGGTGGAAGGGACGGATGCGCTGGGTCGGAGAGAGCGCGCGGAGTTGGGAGAAGACGGACCACAGGGTGATGTCGTGGCAGTGGTGCACTCCCCCGGCGAGCATCAGATCGCAGCGCCCGGCGGCCAGTTCACCCACTGCTTGGTCGACGGCGACCAGCGAGGACGCACAGGCGGCGTCCACGGTGTACGCGGGCCCGCGCAGATCGAGCCGGTTGGCGACGCGGGAGGCCGCGAGGTTGGGGACGAGGCCGATCGCGGACTCGGGGCTGTCGGGGCCGAGGCGCTCGGTGAACGCCGCCCGTATTCGGTCCAGTTGCCCGCCGTCGAGATCGGGCAGCAACTCCCCCAGCGTGCGGACGAGTTGACCCGCCGTACGCACCCGCTGGTCGAGCCGGACCAGACCGGGCGTGAGGTACCCGCCCCGGCCCAGCACGACCCCGATCCGCTGCCGGTCCGGCAATCTCTCCGCACCGCCCGCGTCCGCGAGTGCCGCGGCGGCCACGTGCAGGGCGATGAGCTGGTCGGGCTCGGTGCCGGAAACCGAGTTCGGCATGATCCCGAACCGGGTGACCTCCACCTCGGCGAGGCTGTCGACGAATCCGCCGCGCCGGCAGTACACCTGGTCGGCGACCGCGCGCCCGGCGGCGGAACCCGGACGGTAGTAGTCGGAGTCCCACCGCCCTTCGGGTACGTCGGTGATGGCGTCCGTGCCGGCCACCAGGTTCCGCCAGTACGAGTCGAGGTCGGCGGCGCCGGGCAACAGCACCGACATCCCCACGATGGCGATGGACGGCTGTACTTGACGATCTGTCATCGTCACCAGCCCGACGAGGTGTAGACGACCGCGCGGGCCGACTCGTCGCCCCAGGCGAGTTCGCGCAGCAGCGCCGCGGTCCCCTCCTCGGGGTCGATCAGCTTGATCCCGCGCCGGGCGTACTCGCGGCCCAGCTCCGGACTGACCATGCCGGTGTGTGCGCCGGTCGGCGCCCACGGTCCCCAGTGCACGGTCAGCGCCCGGCGTCCGGTGCGCGCGGCCCACGCCGAACCCAGGCTCTCCAGGGCGTCGTTGGCGGCCGCGTAGTCCGACTGGCCCCGGTTGCCGAGGACGGCGGAGATGCTCCCGAACAGCACCGCGAAGGCGGGCCCGCCCGGCAGTTCCTCCAGCGCCGTCAGCAGCGTCTCGGCGCCCACGGTCTTGGTGCCGTAGACCCGCTCGAACGACTCGGTGGTCTTCTCGGCGATCACCTTGTCCTCGATCACCCCGGCCGCGTAGACGATCCCGTCGAGGCTGCCGTACTCGGCGTGGATCTCCTTCACCGCCTGGAGTGCGGCGTCCGGCTCCCGGAAGTCGACGGAGTGGTAGCGGGCCCGGCTGCCGAGCGCGGCGAGTTCGTCGAGCGTGGCGGTGATCTCCCGCTGGGCGAGCAGGAGTTCGGTCTCACGGTTGATCTCGGCGGGCGTCAGGCCACCGCGGGCGGCGAACGCCGCGCGCAGAGCGGCCCGGTCGGGAGCGGCGGCGGTCGCCGGGTCCTCGGGTCCGTCCGGTGCAGGGGTGCGGCCGAGCAGTTCGATACGGCAGCGGGAGGCGGCGGCGAGCGAGACGGCGAACTTGGCGGTGATCCCGCGGGCGCCGCCCACCAGCAGCACGACCGAGTCCCGGTCGAGACCGAGCGCGGCGGCCTCGGCGGCCCCGTCCCCGGCGGGTCCGGCACCGGTCGTACCGAGGGTGCCGAGCGGTGTCTCCACCAACTCCAGCCCGTGGCGGCCGGATGCGGTGCGCAGGACGACCGGGGCGGCCGGTTCCGGCGCCAGCAGCTCGGCGAGCAGCGCGTCGGCGACGGCGGCGGGAGTCGTGTCGTCCAGGTCGACGACCCGAGCGACGATCTCCGGGTACTCGCGGGCGATGGTGCGGAAGAGGCCGTGCAGACCGGCCGACCGCGGACTCGGGGCGGCGGGACGTACGGCGATCAGGTGGCGCGGGGCGCGGCCCAGGGCGGCCCTCAGGACGGGGAAGGCGTCCGGCAGCACGGGCGGGGCGGCGGTGGCGAGGGCGTCGAGGTACAGCACGCCGTCCACCCGGCCGTCGGCCTCGGTGAGCAGGTGCTCTCGGCCGAGGGTCACGGTCTCGGCGCCGTGCGAGGCGAGCCGGGCCGCGATTTCCCGGGCGGCATCGGCGGTCTCGTCCTCGCCGAGGACCATGAACCGCCGCCCGGTGAGTACGTCGGCCGGGTCCGCGGCGGCCGACTCCAGCAGGACGGGCCGTAGCACGAACCGCTTCGGCGCCTCACCGGTCACCGGCTCGGGGTCGGGGCCGGGCTCCGCCACCACGACCGGCTCGGGCTGCTGCTCCACCGGGGACATCCGCCCCGCGAGCCACTCGGTGACCGACGCCGCCGTACGCGCCTTCGCCAGCTCCTCCAGCTCGGCGTCGTCGAGCCCGGCGAGGTCGGCGCCACCGCCCGCGCCCAGGCGCTTGGCCAGCTCACCGGCGATCTCGGCGCGCTTGATGGAGTCGATGCTGAGGTCGGCCTCCAGGTCGAGGTCGGGCTCGATCATGTCCATGGGGTAGCCGGTGCGCTCGCTGATGATCTCGAGCACGACGGAGAGGACGTCCGTCTCTGCTTCTGTTTCCTCAGAGGCGGCTTCAGGCTGCGGCGCCTGCTGCAAGACCGGTTGTTCCAGGGCAAGTTGAACGGGTTGCTCCACAGGAAGCTGAACCGGCTGCTGTGCCGGAACCCACTGCCCTGCCGCCGCGGCCCCGCCGAAGTACGTCAGCAGCACGTCCCGCTGGGCCGCCACCATCTCGCGGCTGGTGCGCAGGTACTCGGAGATCAGGGCGTCCTTGTCCGAGGGGGCCGGGGTGCCGTTCGTGTGGTTGGTCGTCACAGTCGTCTCCACGACGCGTCGGGCCGGTGCGAGGGCACCGGGGAGGAGTTCTCCGGCGGCGGTGCGGACCAGGTGGCCGTCGACCGTCCAGCCGGGCCGCTTCGGCGCGGGGGTGCGGACGGCGTCTACGGCATCCCGGCCCCGCAGCAGCCATGCGGTGCGTACCGGCTGCCCGGCGACGGCGAGTTGGGCGAGTGCGTCGAGCCAGCCGCGCAGTCCGCTGCCGGCGCGGGGCTCGCAGGCGACGGTGCGGTGCGGGCGGTCGCCGAGGATCTGCCCGACCAGCCGGGTGAGCACGGACCCCGGGCCCGCCTCGACGAAGACGCGCGCGCCTGCCTCGTACATCGCCTCGATCTGCGCGACGAAGGCCACGGGTGCGCCGATCTGGGCGGCCAGTTCGGCCCGTACGGCATCAGCGTCGTCGCTGTAGGGGCGGCCGGTGCGGTTGGCCCACACGGGGAACTCGGGTGCACGCACGGCCTGTTGAGCGAGTGCCCCCGCGAACCGCTCACCGGCGCCCGCCACCAGCGGGCTGTGGAAGGCGCAGGCCACGGGGATTCGCTTGGCCCCGATACCGGCCGCGCGCAGCTGTCGTACGGCCTCCTCGACCGCCGTCGTGGGTCCCGAGATCACCGTCTGGCCGGGTGAGTTGTGGTTGGCGACGACGACCCCGGCCGATGCGTCGAGCACCCGCTCTATGTCCTCGGCACCGGCCGCCACCGCCGCCATCGTCCCGGGGTCCGCCCCGGCCGCGTCGAGGATCGCCTCCGCCCGCTCGGTGCTCAGCGTCAGGAGCGTCTCCGGGTCGAGGGCGCCCGCCGCGCAGAGGGCGACCAGTTCGCCGTAGCTGTGTCCGGCGGCCATGTCGGGCCGTATCCCGGCCTTGGTGAGCAGCTCGTGGGCGGCGAGACCGACGATGCCGAGGGCGGGCTGGGCGACGCGGGTGTCGGTGAGGCGGGCGTGCTGACGCTCTCGCTCGGTGTCGTCGAAGGCGGTGGGCGGGTACAGCAAGTCGGCGTAGGGGCGGCCGAGTTCAAGGTGATGCTGGAGTTCGGGGAACGCGATGAAGACGTCGGCGAGCATCCCGGGGCGCTGGCTGCCCTGGCCGGGGAAGAGGAAGGCGACTTTGCCCTCGGCTTCGCGTCCGGTCAGATGAATCCCGGCCCCCGGATCGTGCTCCCCGGCCAGCGCCCTCCGCAACTGCCCCACCAGTCCGGCCACATCCGCCGCGACGACCGCTATCCGCACCGGATCGTGCCCGGCATCAGACCGCCGCGCCGCGCTCAACGCCAGATCGCGCAGCCGCCACGGCCACCCGCTCTCCGCCGCCACGGACTCGGCGACCTTCAGCACCTCCTCGACGGCCCGCCGCGCCCCCGCGAAGTCCTTCCCCCGGAACGTGAACAGCTCCGCGGGCCACGCGTCGAGCCCCTGCGCCGACGGCACGGCATCGCCGTAAGCGCCCAGCACCGCATGGAAGTTGGTGCCGCCGAACCCGAACGCGCTGACTCCGGCGAGGCGTTCCCCTGCCGGAGCCGCCCAGGGACGTGCCTCCGCGTGGAACACGAACGGGCTGCTGTCCTCGCGCCACCCGGAGTTGGGCCGCTGGACGTGCAGCGTCGGCGGCTTGACGCCGTGGTGCAGTGCCAGCACCGTCTTGATCAGCCCGGCGAGTCCCGCGGCGCACTTCGTGTGCCCGATCTGCGACTTGACCGACCCGAGCGCACACCCGCCCGCTTCCGCCCCGGCCTCGCTGAACACCTCGCTGAGGATGGTGAGTTCGGTACGGTCGCCGACGACCGTACCGGTGCCGTGCGCCTCGACCAGGTCGACGTCGGCGGGCGAGATTCCCGCGTTGCGGTAGGCCCGCTGCAGGGCGGCGCGCTGCCCCTCGGGGCGCGGTGCGGTGAGCCCCAGCGAACGGCCGTCGCTCGAACTCCCCACTCCCTTGATGACGCCGTAGATCCGGTCCCCGTCCCGCTCGGCGTCCGCGAGCCGTTTCAGCACCACGCAGGCGACGCCCTCACCGAGGGCGATGCCGTCCGCGGAGCTGTCGAAGGCGCGGGACCGGCCCGTCGGGGACAGGGCGTGCACGGACGAGAAGAGGACGTAGTCGTTGATGCCGTTGTGCAGATCGGCGCCGCCGCACAGCACCACGTCGCTGGTCCCGCCGACGAGTTCCTTGCAGGCGACGTCGAGGGCGGCCAACGAGGACGCGCAGGCCGCGTCGACGGTGTAGTTGGCGCCGCCGAGGTCGAGCCGGTTGGCGATGCGGCCGGAGATGACGTTCGCCAGCATGCCGGGGAAGGAGTCCTCGGTGAGCTGCGGGAGCTGCTGCTCGATGCCGTCGGGGATCGTGCCGTAGTAAGAGGGCAGTACGGCCCTCAGCGTGGTCGCGTTGGACAGGTCGCTGCCCGCCTCCGCGCCGAAGACGACGGAGGTTCGCGCCCGCTCGAACGCCGGCCCGCGCTCGCCGTATCCGGCGTCCTCCAGCGCCCGCCGGGCGGCCTCGAGGGCCAGCAGCTGCACGGGCTCGATGGTGCCGAGGGACGTGGGCGGGATGCCGTAGCGCAGGGGGTCGAAGGGGATGCGCGGCAGGAAGCCGCCCCATTTGGATGTGCTGGCGCCGTCGGGGCCGTAGTGCACGGCCGGGTCCCAGCGCTCGGGCGGGACCTCCGTGACGGCGTCGCGCCCGCCCAGGATGTTCGCCCAGAAGGTTGCGAGGTCGGGGGCCTCGGGGAACATGCAGGCCATGCCGACGACAGCGATGTCAAGCGGCGCGGGGGTAGAGGGCTCCCCCACGGCCTCGACGCTCAACCGCGCACGCAGCTCTCGCGCCAGTTCGTCGAGGAAGTCTGCCGCGCCTTCGGACACCGACCGGTGCAGGGCGCCGATGGTGGTGGTGGCCGAGCGCAGCACCGCCACTTCCCCGGCCATGAACATCCCGTCGGTGAGCTGCCGTTGCTCGTCTACGGCCGTCAACTCACCGGAGCCGTCCCGGTCGACGCCCTTGCTGGCGATCCGCAACCGTCCGACGTTCAGCCGCTCCAGCTCCTCCCAGATCCGCCGGTCGGGCACGCCCTCGGCACGCAGCTCGGCCTCGCGCTCGCGGTAGTCGTGGCTGAACGGGCTCGGCACGCAGCGGGTGGCGTGTCCGGGCGCCGTCTCCAGCAGGGCGGTGGCGGTCGCGGCGACGACCTGCCGCTGGAAGAGCGGCTGGATGGCCCCGCAGTCGACGGCTTCCTCGGTGAACAGGTAGGCGGTGCCCATCAGGACGCCCACGGCCGCGCCGCGCGCGGTCAGTGGCGCGGCGAGCGCGGCGACCATCGCGGCCGACCGCTCGTCATGGACGCCGCCCGCGAAGAACACCTCGATGTCGGAGCCGTCCTCGGCGTCCGCCAAGTGGTCCTCGATGACGGCGAGTTGGGCCTCCCAGAGGGGAAAGCTCGCCCGCGGCCCGACATGACCGCCGCACTCGGACCCCTCGAAGACGAACCTGCGCGCCCCGGCCTGCAGGAACTGCCGCAGCAACCCCGGCGAGGGCACATGCAGGAAGGTGCTGATCCCCTCCCGCTCCAGCGCCTCGGCCTGCGAGGGCCGCCCGCCCGCGATGATGGCGTGCGTAGGCCGCAGCTCTCGTACGACCTCCAGCTGGGCGTTCCGCGTCTCCTCCGGCGCGAACCCGAGCACACCGACACCCCAGGGCCGTCCGGCCACGGCGTCCCTGGTCTCCTCCAGCATCGCCCGAGTCTGCTCCCCGTTCGCGAGGGCGAGCGCGATGAACGGCAGGGCACCGTCCCCGGCCACGGCCGCCGCGAACCGCGCCCGGTCGCTCACCCGGGTCATCGGCCCTTGCGCGACCGGCCTCCGGGTACCGAGGGCCCGGCCCATGGGCGACCCGTCCCGCAGCGCCCGTGCGGCCGTGTCGTCGCGCACCGCTTCCCGTACGGCGTCGGTGAGCGCGCGCACCACCCGCCCCGCGTCACCCCACCGTTCGGCGAACCGTGCGGCCAGGAACCCGTCCTGCCCCACCGGCAGCACCTGCCTGCGCAGATCCTGCGCGCCGAGCAGGTCCGCCACCGTGTCGTCGTCCGGCACGTCCGGGGCGTCCGGTCCGCGGCGCCGCAGCACCCGGTGACCGCCGAGCACGACCGTCTCGGAGCCGTCCATCGACCGCAGCGCGGCGGCGGCCGGCTCCGGCAGCTCCGACTCGGCCAGCAGGGCCAGTTGGCTGTCGAGTACGACTCCGGCGGCGCCGCCCGCGACGGCGGCAGCGGCGGTCCGGGGCCCGATGCCACCACAGGCCCACACAGGAAGGTCGATGCCTGACAGCAGCTGCTGGAGGAGCACGAAGGTGCTCAACTCCCCTGTCCGGCCGCCGCTTTCGGATCCGCGGGCGATCAGCCCGTGCGCCCCGGCATGCACCGCCTCCCGCGCCTGCTCCAGATCGGTGACCTCGGCCAACACCCGGACACCGGAGGCGACTTCGGCGATTGGCCAGGCCGCGTCCACGGAGAGGACGACGGTGCCGGGACCGTCGTCCAGAACTTCCTTAACTTCCTCGGGCCGGAGTCGGCATCGCGCGCCGACCCGGACTCCGTACGGACCGGGCCTGAGGCGTCGTATGCGCGCCAGCGCCGCTCTTGTTCTTCGGTCGCCGGCACCCAGGTCCAGGATCCCGAGCCCGCCGGCGCGGCTGACCGCCGCGACCAGACGGGCGTCGGGTTCACCGAACGGGGTGACTCCGATGATCATGTCCTCGGCGCGCACAGCAGACGTCATGATGCTCCCGAATAATCGGTGAGACTGCACGGTGGGGGGTGGGAATGCCGACGGAATCGGTCGTCGAAAACCATGCGGAAGCCAACACCAGAAATTACCGGCCGGTCAACAAGGGCGCGGCTTTCGGCATAGCGCCGTATCACATTCGGCCAGCGCCGACCGATGGCATCAAGAGCCGAAAAATCGGGCTAATCCCATTCAGCCGCACCGTGGGCCGGGTGACAGAAACACAGGTCGGTGCCGGGAATCCGGCAGAGCGCTGACCAGTTCACTCATGTCTCATGCTCTCGAAACACGCCCGACCGTTCCTCAGCGCTTTGTAAACTTTACATGTCCACCTCATCCCGGCTGGAACAGGCCGGGTGGAGAGCGCGCGGAGAGAACGCGAAGACAATTCGGGCACCCCTAGGAAGCGCCCGATCGGTTCACGGGAAATTCGGCAAACGGAAACACAACCGGCCACGGCAGGTGACTTTCGGGAATCCGCCGGTGTGGCTGTCGTATCCGCCGGCCCGCCGATCGTCTTCTTGGTAGCAGGGCCGTCCGGTCCCGCTACCACGAAGCAGAGAAGGAGACGGGCCATGTCACCGACAACCGCCCCGAAGCCGATCCCCGACGCCTACCGCCGGATCACACCGTGCCTGGTCGTCCAGGGTGCCGCCAAGGCGCTCGAGTTCTACGGCGAGGTGTTCGGAGCCACCGAGCGGGTGAGGTTCCCGGGACCGGGCGGGACCATCGTGCACGCCGAGATCGAGATCGGGGACTCGGTCGTCATCGTCGAGGACCCCTCGCCGTTCACGGGCACCGAGGCCCCGCCCGCCGGCGGCCTGCCCGGCAGCCCCGCCTTCCTGTTCCTCTACGTCGAGGACGTGGACGCGGTCATTGCCCGTGCCGTGGAGTTGGGGGCGACGCTGAAGCGGGCGCCGGAGGATCAGTTCTACGGGGACCGGGACGGATCCGTCGTGGATCCGTACGGGCACTGGTGGACCGTGGCCACGCGTGTGGAGGACGTGGCGCCTCAGGAGATGGAGCGGCGGATGGCCGCCATGATGGGACAGGGAGGCGGCGCATGAAGTACGTGCTGTTGTTCGTCGAGACCGAGGAGTTCGCCCGGGAGCTGGAGGCGATGGGCCCGGCCGAGCGGGGACGGGCGTTCGAGCGGGTCAACGAGTGGTTCGCCGCCCATGCCGGGAAGATCACGGGCGGGCAGAAGCTGCGGGAGGCGGAGACGGCGACGACCGTGCGGCTGGGGGCCGGGGAGCCGGTCGTGGTCGACGGGCCGTTCGTCGAGGGCAAGGAGGTCGTCAGCGGCTACACCGAGATCGACGTCGCCGACCTCGACGAGGCATTGCGCATGGTGCGAACCTGGCCCGGCTGCCCGGTGGTCGAGATCCGCCCGGTGGAAACCGTCCCGATGGAGTGAGCACCACGTGACCTCATCGCCGTACGAAACGGCCGAGTCGCACGACCGGCTGGCCCGCGTGGTCCGGGAGCACGCGGGCCGGCTCGCCGCGTCGCTGATCCAGGTGACCGGCGACTTCTCCGCCGCGGAAGACCTGGTGCAGGACGCCGTGCTGGTCGCACTGAAGCACTGGCCGGAGGAGGGAATCCCCGAGCGGCCCGACGCCTGGCTGTTCACGGTGGCCCGGCGACGCGGCCTCGATCTGCTCCGCCGCCAGGAGAACTACCGGCGCAAGCTGGAGCAGTTGCGCTGGCCACCGGAGACAAAGCCGGAACCCGACGAACGGCTACGGCTGGTCTTCACCTGCTGCCACCCGGCGCTGACGCAGGAGGCGCAGATCGCCCTCACGCTGCGGGTGGTGTGCGGGCTGACCACCGCGCAGATCGCCCGTGCCTTTCTGGTGCGGGAGTCCACTGTGGCTCAGCGCATCACCCGCGCCAAGCAGAAGATCACCAAGGCCGGCATTCCGTATCGCGTCCCCGCCGACGAGGAACTGGCCGACCGCCTCTCCCAAGTCCTGGCGGTCATCTACCTGCTCTTCAACGAGGGCTACCTCTCCACCGCCGAGCAGGCCCAGTCGCACGACCTCGCCGACGACGCCGAGTGGCTGGCCGCCCTGCTGCACCGGCTGATGCCGACCGAGCCCGAGGTGGCCGGGCTGCTGACGCTGATCCGGCTGCACCGCGCCCGCACGGCCGCCCGCTTCACCCCCGGGGGAACACTGGTACGGCTGCAGGACCAGGACCGCGCCCTATGGGACCACGAGGCGATCACGGCGGCCACGGCCCTGCTGACCCGCGCCATCAAGCGGCAGCGCCCGGGGCCGTACCAGCTCCAGGCCGCCATCGTCGCCTGCCACGCGGAGGCCGCACGCTGGGAGGACACCGACTGGGAGCAGATCGTGCTGCTGTACGACATGCTGCTGCACCTCGCCCCGTCCCCGGTCACCCGGCTCCACCGGGCCGTGGCCCTCCGCTACACGCGCGGGGCGGAGGCCGCACTGGCGGACGTGGACGGCCTCGCCACGGAACTCGACCGCTACTACCTGTTCCACGCCACCCGCGCCGACCTCCTGCGCGCGCTCGGACACCCCGACGAGGCCCGCACCGCGGACCGCCTCGCTCTCGACCTGACCGCCAACCCCGCCGAACGCGCCGTACTCCAGGAACGCGTCGGCCCCTGAGACGCGGCTCAGCCCTCGTCGGGCGCCAGCCGCACCGCGATGCTGTTGATGCAGTACCGCTGGTCGGTGGGCGTGGGATACCCCTCGCCCTCGAACAGATGCCCAAGGTGCGAACCGCAGCGGGCGCACCGCACCTCCGTCCGCACCATCCCGTGCGAACGGTCCTCGATCAGCTCCACCGCGTCGGAGTCGCGGGCGTCGAAGAAGCTCGGCCAGCCGCAGTGGGACTCGAACTTCGCGTCCGAGGTGAACAGGTCGGCGCCGCAGGCACGGCAGGAGTAGATGCCCTTGGTCTTGGTGTCGGTGTACTCACCGGTGAAGGCGGGCTCCGTGGCGGCCTGGCGCAGCACCGCGTACTCGCCCGGCGTCAGCTCCGCGCGCCACTGCTCGTCCGGCTTCTCGACGTCGTACGACATGGGTGTCAGCCCCTCACTGCGACAGACGGTCCAGGATCAGCGGGCCCAGGTCGGTCACATCGCCCGCGCCCATGGTGAGAACGAGATCGCCCGCCTTGGCCATTCCCGCGATCACCGACGGCACCTCGGCCTTGTCGTGGACCGCGGTGACGTCCGCGCCCGCCGCCCGCGCCGCCTCGATGATCAGCGCGCTGGTGACACCCGGGATCGGGTCCTCGCGGGCCGGGTAGATGTCCAGGACGACGGAGGCGTCCGCGAGGGACAGGGACTGGCCCATCTCCTTGCCCAGCTCCTGGGTGCGGGAGAACAGGTGCGGCTGGAAGACCACCAGGATCCGCGCGTCACCGGCCGCCGAGCGCATCGCCTCCAGGTCGGCCGTCATCTCCGTCGGGTGGTGCGCGTAGGAGTCGATGACCTGGACGCCCGCCACCTCGCCCTTGAGCTGCAGACGGCGCTTGACGCCGGTGTACGCGGCCAGCGCGGGCGCCAGCTCCGCGGCGGGGACGCCCAGCGCCACGCCGGCGGCCAGCGCGGCGACCGCGTTGTGGGCGTAGTGCCGGCCGGGGACGGACACCGTGAAGGTGAGCTCCGTGCCGTCCAGCAGGACCGTCACCTCGCTCTTCAGCCCCTGGGCCCGCACCGCCAGGATCCGTACGTCCGCTTCCGGCGATTCGCCGTACGTCACCACGCGGACGCCCTCGATCCGCCGGGCCAGCTCGCGCGCGCCGTCCTGGTCCGCGGCGATCACCAGCGTGCCGCCGGGCACGATCCGGCCCGCGAAGGTCTCGAAGGACTCGTAGATCTCGTCCATCGACGCATAGTTGGCGTGGTGGTCGAGCTCCACGTTGAGGACGATGGCGACCTCGGGCGCGTACTTGTGGAAGCTGCGGTCGCTTTCATCCGCCTCGGCGACGAAGATCTCCCCGTCGCCGTGCAGGGCGTTGGAGCCGGGGGCGTCCAGGTCGCCGCCGATGGCGTACGAGGGCTTGAGGCCCAGCTCGGACAGCGACACGGCCAGCATCGACGTGGTCGTGGTCTTGCCGTGGGTGCCCGCGACGGCAATCGGACGCAGGCCCTCCATCAGGGCCGCGAGGGCGTCGGAGCGGTGCACCACCGGGATGCCCAGCTCGGCCGCGCGGGCCAGCTCCGGGTTGTCCTCGCGGATCGCCGACGACACCACGACACAGCTGGCGTCGTCGGCGAGGTGCTCCGTGGCGTGCCCGATGTGCACGGTCACGCCCAGCGCGCGCAACGCCTCGGCGGTGGCGGACTCCTTCGCATCACTGCCCGCCACCTTCGCGCCCCGCTGCGCCAGGATCTTCGCGATCCCCGACATCCCGGCCCCGCCGATGCCGATGAAGTGCGGTCGGTCCATGGCGGTAGGAAGGCCGGGTGCCATGAGTGCTTCTCCCCAAGTGATGCGACACGTATCGAGGGGTCAGCCTATGCCTTGCTGTGGGAGAACAGCTTCAGCACCGGCACCCCCACCTTGTGCCGGGCCCGCGAGGCCCAGTCCCGGTGGAAGAACTCCTCCACGTAGTGGGGGTCGGTCAGCACGATGACCTCGTCCGCCCCGGTCTCCTCGACCAGGGCCCTGAGCGCGTCCAGTGCGTGGCCCTCGATGAGCCGGCCCTCCGCCTCGCTGCCGGAGCCGCGCAGAGCCGCGAGGGACACCTCCAGGGCCTGCTCGCCGAGGGCGGCGGCGTCCTTGCCCTCCGGGCTCTCCAGTTCGCGAGCCGCCTCGTCGATCTCGCCGAGTGCGATGTCGTCGATGGCCCGCAGCAGCCGGTCGGCCTGGTCGCCGCGCGGCTGGAGCAGGACGTGGAAGGAGACCGGCTCGTCCCCGTGCAAGGTGGTGACGAACTCCACGTCGGCGGATGTCAGGGCCTTCTCGATCATCAATACGCTTGTGAACACGACAGGCGTCCTTCTCCTCCGTGGGCCTTGGCCGGGCCCTTGCGGAAACCATCCTGCCCCGCGATCGCACGGGGACTGCGAGATTTAGTGTGCCCGCCGGGAGCTAAACGGAACGGTAGATTCCGCCGATTACCCGACCAGCGCGCTCAAGCCCGCCCGTACCTGCTGAAGAGGAACCCGTCCTCCTCCAACAGGGACACCAGTGCGAATCGGCGCGGCACCGCGACCGTCGGCCCGCCCGCGATCCGCTGCGCGTCTCCCGCGGTGAGCATCGGGGACACGGTCAGACACAGTTCGTCGAGCACCTCGGCCGCCACCAGCTGGCCGAGCAGGCGCGGGCCGCCCTCGGTCAGCAGCCGGGTGTGCCCGAGGTCGCCGAGGGCCCGTACGGCACGGGCCGGGTCGACTCCGACCCCGTCCCCGGCGATCACCACCTGGGCGCCCGCCTTCTCCGCGGTCGCGATCCGGTCGGGGGCCGCGGCGGCGCCCGTCAGGATCAGGGTCGGCACCGTGGGCGAGGTGAACAGCGGCAGCGAGAAGTCCAGATCCATGCTCGCGGTGACCACCGCGATCGCCGGCGCGGGCGCCTGTCCGGCCTCCGTACGCCGCCGAGCGAACTCCTCACGCGCGCGTGCCGGACGGTACCCCTCCTGGCGTACCGTTTCCGCCCCGACCACCACCACGTCCGCCAGCGCCCGCAGCGTGCCGAAGATCCGCATGTCCGTCGCACTGGAAATGGGCTGCGAGCGGCCACCGTGCTGGGCGGCACCATCGAGCGTCCCCACCATGTTGGCCCGCAGCCACGGCTCCCGCCCACCAGGCCCCGGCTCCGGGTAGGCATACGCGTCGGCCAGCTCGTCGAGGCTCCACTCACGGGCGTCCGGGGCTGTTTCGTAGGTCACAGGGAACAGACGTCGCATGCCGTGCAGTGTGGCACGGTGCCAAGCAGGTCTGGGGAGGTCAGGCGCCCCAAAGGGGCGCGGGGCTGTATCAATATGCGGCTCCGCCGCGTGGGCGCGACCAGCCACAACGGACCAGCAGACGAAGTACCGGCCTGGAAGCGGTGCACTTAGAGTTGGGAAACGTGCGTAACTCCACCGCCGCCTCCGGGCCGGGTCCGATATCCGACGTGAGCCCCGTCTCTCTGTGCGCCCGCGAGCCCCACGTCCCCGCGGAGCGCCTCGTCGGCGAGATGGTGCCCCCACCCCGCTTCGACTCGGTCCGCTTCAGCACGTACATCCCGGACCCGAACCAGCCCAGCCAGACCGAGGCCGTCCGGGTCCTGGAGGCCTTCGCGGGCGGACTCGGCGGCGCGCACGCCACCGCCAAGCGCGGCTTCTTCGGCTTCGGCAGGGCGAAGGCACCGAAGACCCCGGCCGGCCCCCGCGGCGTCTACCTCGACGGCGGCTACGGCGTCGGCAAGACCCACCTGCTCGCCTCCCTCTGGCACGCCACCCCGGCCGAGCCCGCGCTCAAGGCGTTCGGCACGTTCGTGGAGCTGACGAACCTGGTCGGCGCCCTCGGCTTCCAGAAGACCGTCCAGACCCTGTCCGGACACCGGCTGCTGTGCATCGACGAGTTCGAGCTGGACGACCCCGGCGACACCGTGCTGGTCTCAACGCTGCTCGGCAAGCTGGTGGACGCGGGCGTCGCGCTCGCCGCCACCTCGAACACGCTGCCGGGCAAGCTCGGTGAGGGCCGGTTCGCGGCGGCCGACTTCCTGCGCGAGATCCAGGGCCTGTCCGCGCATTTCCGCTCCCTGCGCATCGACGGCGAGGACTACCGCCACCGCGGGCTGCCCGAGGCGCCGGCGCCGTTCTCCGACGAGCAGGTCACCAAGTCCGCATACGCCACGCAGGGCGCCTCGCTCGACGACTTCCCGCATCTGCTGGAGCACCTCGCCCGCGTCCACCCCAGCCGGTACGGCGCGCTGACCGACGGAATCCGGGCGGTGTGCCTCACCGACGTCCAGCCGATCCCGGACCAGTCGACCGCACTGCGGCTCGTCGTCCTCGCGGACCGGCTGTACGACCGCGAGGTGCCCGTGCTCGCCTCGGGGCTCCCCTTCGACCAGCTGTTCAGTGAGGAGATGCTGAACGGCGGCTACCGCAAGAAGTACTTCCGGGCGATCTCCCGCCTCACCGCGCTGGCCCGGGACGCCAAGGGACTCGTCGACGCCGATTAGCCCGGCAACTCCCCCAGGTCAAGAAGCATTTCAGGCCAAGTGACCACGAGTTTCAGGCTCTCTTCAGCCTGAAACGTTAAGTTAACCCTGCAAACAACTTTGCAGGGTTAACGTGTTTCTTGACCAGCCATTGACCAAGTGTTGGCGTGTGCATAAGTCGTGAACTGCCTGGAGGGGGGCGGATGTTGCGAGGTACGACGACCAGGACCGTAGTTTCGGCCCTAGCCGCCGTCCTGCTCGCCCTGCAGTTCTTCGCTCCCTCCGCGTCGTTCGCATCCGCGCACACGGCCGGTCAAGTCGAGGCCAAGGCTCAGCCCGGATCCAAGCTGTCACCCAAGGCACTGCGCGACGGAGCCATCACCGTCCGCGACGTGGGCTGCTCCGGGGACCCGACCGGTCCCCAGCACACCCGGGAGCGGAACCGCTCCTCGGTCACCTGGCCCGGGGCGCAGGAGCGCCCGCTCGTGGCCCCCGGCGCGACAGCCGCGCACCATACGGTGCCGCGTGCCGTGCAATGTCGCACGGCGAGATCCTCGACGACCCACTCTCCGGCGGCACTTCAGGTCTTCCGCTGCTGAGAGAGAGCAGAGCAGTCACCACCACTCTGTCTTGCACGTCCGACGCGCCTTTCGCGCGCCAGGAGGAGTCACCACATCATGCAGCCCCTCATCGACAACGCCCGCACGTTCGGACAGCGCCCTGAGGAGTTCGCCAGACTCGCCGAAGGCCAGTCGCCCGAGGTCCTGTTCATCACCTGTTCCGATTCCAGGGTCGTACCGGCCCTGATCACGGGCGCCCGCCCCGGCCAGCTCTTCGAGCTGCGCACCGCGGGCAACATCGTCCCGCCGTACGCCTCCGAGCACCCCACCAGCGAGGCGGCCACCATCGAGTACGCGGTCGAGGTGCTCGGCGTCCGCGACATAGTCGTCTGCGGCCACTCCCACTGCGGAGCGGTCGGCGCACTGGTGCGCGGCGACGATCTGGACGCCGTACCCGCCGTCCGCGACTGGCTCGCCGCCGCGACGCCGCGTCCGCAGGGGGCGGCCGGCGATCCGACCGTGGCCGAGGGAGTGCAGAGCCATGCCCTGGCGCAGCTGCTGCGGCTGCGCTCCTACCCCTGTATCACCCAGAAGCTGGACCAGGGCCAACTCGCCCTGCACGCCTGGTACTACGAGGTGCACACCGGCGCCGTACTGGCGCACAGCCCGCAGACCGACACCTTCAAGGCCCTGTGAGCGCCCCCATGAACCCCTCCACCCTCACCAAGTTCCCTCATCTGCGGCAGGACTTCGCCGCGTCCCTCGTCGTCTTCCTGGTCGCGCTCCCGCTGTGCGTGGGCGTGGCCGTCGCCTCCGGTGTGCCGGCCGAGCTCGGGCTCGTCACCGGCATCGTGGGCGGCATCATCACCGGGCTGATGCGCGGCAGCAGCCTTCAGGTGTCCGGCCCGGCCGCCGGGCTGACCGTGCTGGTCTTCGAGGCGGTGCGCGAGTTCGGACTGCCGGTGCTCGGTGTGATCGTGCTCCTCACCGGCCTGCTCCAAATGTTGATGGGCGCCCTGAAGCTGGGGCGCTGGTTCCGGGCCATCTCGGTCGCCGTGGTCGAGGGCATGCTGGCCGGTATCGGGCTGGTCCTGATCGCCGGACAGCTGTACTCGGTCGCGGACGCCGAGGCGCCCGCCTCCGGGCTCGCGAAGATCGCGGGGCTGCCCGGGGCGCTCACGGACGCCGTCCAGGACACCGGGGCACTGGCCTCGCTGGGCCTCGGCGCGGGCACGATCGCCGTGCTGGTGCTGTGGAAGCGGATGCCGCGCCAGGTGCGCACGGTGCCCGGTCCGCTGGCCGCGGTGGGCCTCGCGACACTGGTCGCCGTGGTCTTCGGCCTGCCGGTGGCCACCGTCGAGGTACAGGGGCTGCTGGGTTCCATCCAGCCGCCGTCCCTGGACGCCTTCGGTGAGCTCGCCAATGTCGGCGTGCTCGCCACCGTGGTCGCCTTCACGCTGATCGCGTCCGCCGAGTCGCTGTTCAGCGCGGCGGCGGTGGACCGGCTGCACGACGGTCCGCGCACCGAGTACGACAAGGAGCTGCTCGCCCAGGGCGCGGGCAACACCGTCTGCGGTGCGCTGGGCGCGCTGCCGATGACCGCGGTGATCGTACGCAGCGCGGCGAACGTCCAGGCGGGCGCGCGGACGAAGGCGTCCCGGGTTATGCACGGCGTATGGCTGCTGCTGTTCGCGGCCCTGCTGCCGGCCGTCCTCGCCTACATCCCGATCCCGGCCCTGGCGGGCATTCTGGTGCACGCCGGCGCCAAGCTCATCCCGGTACGGGAGATCGTGTCGCTGTGGCGCGAGCATCGCGGTGAGGCGCTGATCCTGGTGATCACGGCGGTGTCGATCGTCGCGGTCAGCATGTTCGAGGGCGTCCTCATCGGCCTCGCGCTGGCCATCGCCAAGACCGCCTGGGAGGCCTCGCACATCAAGCTCGAGGTCATAGACAAGGGAGCCGGGCCCGTCCAGGCGTATCTGTCGGGCAACGCGACCTTCCTGCGGCTGCCGAAGATACTCGACAGCCTGGAGTCCCTGCCCCAGGACCGTCCGGTCGAGCTGAACCTGTCCGGGCTGCACCACCTGGACCACGCCTGCCGTACGGCGCTGGAGAACTGGGCCGAGCGGCACAGCGCGGCCGGCACCGATCCGGTACGGCTCGACGGTGCCGTGGCGGCACCCGAGGCCCGGCGGTAGTACTCCCCGACGTCCGGCGATGCCCGGCTGAAGCCCCGAACCGGGGCTTCAGCCGGGCTTACCGTTGCCCTATTCGGGCATATCGTTGGAAGAGGTTGCCAATACCGCTTTTGAACGGTGCAGGGTGCAGGGACGGCTGAACAGGGGTCGTCATCATGCTGGAAGAGTTGCTGACCGCGGCCATCGCCACCGGGACCGCCGGGGTGGTGTATCTCGCCGCGGCGGCGCGGGTCGTCAAGCAGTACGAGCGCGGGGTGGTCCTCCGGCTCGGGCGCCTGCGGGGCGCCGTACGACCACCGGGCTTCACCCTGATCATCCCCGCCGTGGACCGGCTGTACAAAGTGAACCTGCAGATCGTGACGATGCCGGTGCCCGCCCAGGAGGGCATCACGCGCGACAACGTGACCGTGCGGGTGGACGCGGTCGTCTACTTCAAGGTCGTGGACGCGGCGGCGGCGATCATCAACGTCGAGGACTACCGCTTCGCGGTCTCGCAGATGGCCCAGACCTCGCTGCGCTCGATCATCGGCAAGAGCGACCTGGACGACCTGCTCTCCAACCGCGAGAAGCTCAACCAGGGCCTGGAGCTGATGATCGACAGCCCGGCCATCGGCTGGGGCGTGCAGATCGACCGCGTCGAGATCAAGGACGTCTCCCTGCCGGACACCATGAAGCGCTCCATGGCCCGGCAGGCGGAGGCGGACCGTGAGCGTCGGGCCCGGGTCATCAACGCCGACGCCGAACTCCAGGCCTCCAAGAAGCTCGCCGAGGCCGCACAGCAGATGGCCGACACACCCTCCGCACTCCAGCTGCGGCTCCTCCAGACGGTGATGGCGGTGGCGGCGGAGAAGAACTCCACGCTGGTGCTGCCCATCCCGGTGGAGCTGCTGCGGTTCCTGGAGAAGGGCGCGGAGAAGCACCCGGAACACCACGACCGCCCCGCGCCGGACAGCTCGGGCCAGATCCCGCCCGCCCCTTCGCGCCAGCTCGCTCCCGACCCCTCCGACCAGTTCCCGCCCGACAGCCTCGACCAGCTCCCTCCCGAGCACCCCGACGAGATCCCACCCGCTCCCTCCGACCGGCAGCCCTCAGCCGACCGCTCGCTGGAGCAATGACGGGTTCTACGCGCGTGGTTCACGTGGCCGTAACCAAGTGATAGACACGGCGGCGTCACAGTCCTGTCCGCCAGCAGGAAGGTTGCCCCATGTCCGAAAACGGCCGTACGACACGCCGTCAGATACTCGCCCGAACAGGCGCGTCGGTCGCCGCGATCGCCTTCGCCGGAAACCTCACCGAGCTCTTCGCGGGCACCGCCTCCGCGCAGGTGAACCTGAGCCACACCGGTTACGGCCCGCTCGTCCCCGACCCGAAGGGCCTGCTCGATCTCCCGAAGGGCTTCCGCTACCGCGTCCTGTCCCGCGAGGGCGCCCCACTGCGCTCCGGCGAGGGCGAAGTGCCCTCCCACCCGGACGGCATGGCCGCCTTCGCGGGCCGGCACGGTCGCGTCCACCTGGTCCGCAACCACGAGAACAGGGCCGACGCCGAGATCCCCGTCCCGCCGGTCGAGGGCCTCACCTACGATCCCGCGGGCAAGGGCGGCTGTACGGCCCTGACGCTGGACAGCGACGGCCGGGTCCGGTCCGAACGGGTCGCGATCGCCGGTACGGCCGTCAACTGCGCGGGCGGGCCCACCCCTTGGGGCACCTGGCTGACCTGTGAGGAGACCGAGGACCGGGCAAGCACCGGCGGCTACGCCAAGGACCATGGCTTCGTCTTCGAGGTCGACCCGGCCGACCCCCGCCGCAGCGGGGCCGTACCACTCACCGCGATGGGCCGCTTCCAGCACGAGGCGGTCGCCGTCGATCCCCGTCGCGGCATCGTCTACGAGACCGAGGACGCCTTCGAGCGACCCTTCGGTCTCTTCTACCGCTTCCTGCCCGACAAGCCGCTCGGCGGCCCCGGTTCACTCCGCGCGGGCGGCCGCCTCCAGGCGATGCGCGTGCCCGGCGTCCCCGACCTCTCCTCGGTCCAGGAGACCGGCGCCCGCTTCGACGGCGTCGAGTGGGCCGACGTACCGGACCCGCTCGCGGCCCGGACCCCCGTCCGCCTCCAGGACTTCGGCCCGCGGGGCATCACGCACGCGCAGAAGCTGGAGGGCTGCTACTGGGGCGGGCGGTCCGTGTACTTCGTGTCGTCGTACGCGCGAAGTGCGGAGGGCTCTGCGGGCGACCACTACGGGCAGGTCTGGCGGTACGACCCGTCGGCACGCCGTCTCACCCTGGTGGTCGTCTTCGGCCCGGACACGGACATCCAATTGCCCGGCGAGTCACCGGACAACATCTGTCTCGCACCGAGCGGTGGGCTCATGGTGTGCGAGGACGGCAGCGGCGCCCAGCACGTGTTCGGGGTCACGCGGAGGGGGGAGGTGTACGCGATGGCCCGCAACCGGCAGAACATCGGCACGGTCGAGGAGCCGGAGTGGGGCGAGTTCGCGGGCGTCACCTTTTCGCCCGACGGCGGGACGATGTATGTCAACTGCTACTCGCCGGGGACGACGTTCGCGGTGACGATCGCTCCGCGGGCTGTGCCGCGATAGGTCGTCGATCGTCTGCGGGGCGGTGGGGGCTGGTCGCGCAGTTCCCCGCGCCCCTGACGGGGCGCTGTGCAGCCCGGCCTTCATCATCGGCGGGCGGGTGAAATCGGCGAGAGACACCCGGTAAGCAGGCGCCAAAGACAAAAAGCACATTACTCGCATAGTTACGTTCGTGCGGTGATCACACTTGTACGACGTGTAGCCATCGCCTGCGCCCTGAGCGCCACCCTCGCCTCCTGTGGTACGGCCGAGGAACCACACCGCCCTCCCGCCCCCTCGAAACGGACCGTCGCTCCCTCGCAGCCCCCGACCCTTGCCCCCGGCCCCGCGGGCCTGACCCCTGTCTTCGAGAACGGCCCGCGGACCGGGGCCAAGACCGTCGCGCTCACCTTCGACGCCGATATGACCGCGGACCAGGGGGCGAGGGCGGCGGCCGGGGAGCGGTTCGACAATCCTCGGCTCATCGCGGCGCTCCGGGCGCTGAAGGTGCCGGCCACCGTGTTCATGACGGGCCGCTGGGCCGAGGAGTATCCGGTCCAGGCCCGCGCCATCGGCCGGGACCCGCTCTTCGAGGTCGCGAACCACTCGTACAGCCACTACGCCTTCACCGACGACTGCTACGGTCTGCCGACCGTCCCCGAGGACCGGATGCGGAGGGACGTGGAGCAGGCGTACGCGGCCTTCCGCAAGGCCGGGGTGCGGGAGCCGATGCCGTACTTCCGCTTCCCGGGCGGCTGTTACGACGGCCGGGCCCTGAAGGCGCTGAGCGCGACCGGGGTCACCGCCGTGCAGTGGGATGTGGTCGGCGGGGACGCCTTCGCCACCGACGCGGACGCGGTGGCCCGGCAGGTGCTGGACGGCGTACGGCCGGGCTCGGTGGTCGTGCTGCACTGCACGACCAGCGCCGCCCCGACGACCGAACGGGCCCTCCGTACGATCGTCCCCGAGCTGCGCCGCAAGGGCTTCCGGTTCGTGAAGGTGTCCGAGCTGATCGGGGCCGCGGGCGGGCGCGCTGACGCTCGTACGACGGACAGCTGACGCTCTTACGCTGGATGTATGAGCGAGGACGACTACTGCCTGATCGACGCGACCAGGCCGCCCAAGGCCGACGAGCCGCCGTACGCGGAGTGCGTGCTGTGCCGGGAGCCGACGGAGTACCCGGAGTCGTACAAGGGCATCACCCTCTGCCCCGTCTGCGAGTGGCAGGAGGCCCAGCGCACGGCCTGCTCAGGGTGACCGGCGAGAGGTGAGGGCGCAGGCCACGGCGATCGCCACCGCGGTCAGCAGGGCGGCGGCGCCGAGCGGGAGCAGGGGGAGCTGGACCTCGCCCGACTGCGATCCCGTCACCAGTCCGCTGACCGCCGCTTGCGCCGGGGAGCCCGTGACGACCACGGACAGCAGGGCCGCGAGCAGCATCGCCGGGACCGCCCGGCCGGGCGAGCGCAGCAGCGGCCAGGAGGTGAGCGCGCCGACGGCCGTGCCGAGCAGGGCGCAGGCCAGCGCGGCGAGCAGCCCGGCCGCGCCCGCCGGGAGCGGCGGCACCCGACTCTGGTGGTCGGAGGTCACCGGATCGCTGATCAGCGT